>CAMULB010000001.1 GCA_947089585.1 uncultured Lachnospiraceae bacterium
GCATGAAGCCCGCCGTCGTTTTTATTCTGTTCCTCATGGTTCGGGTAGCTTCGATATCCGCTGAAGATATAGACATCCGGATCGTTCCCAGACTCCTTTAAATAGCGAACAAATTTCTCACACATTTTTGCATCAACCCAATCATCGCCATCCACAAAAGTCACCCAATCAGCCGTACAATGGATCATCCCCGTATTCCTGGCTCCGGGAAGCCCCATATTCTGTTGATGATGAATCACCGTAATTCTCTGATCAAGCTTCCCAAGCTCATCACATACTTTGCTGCACCAACCCTCTGATTTGTCATCCACAATCAAAATCTGGATATTTTTGTATGTTTGGCCAATAAGACTGTCAATACATTCTCGCAAATAAATTTCTTTGACATTATACACTGGTACTATGATTCCGATCGAATTCATTCTTTTTTATACCCTTCACTGTTGTGCACTATATTCTTCCGCCACTCGTTCGGCAATCGCTTTTGCCGTCAGACCATTTTTCTCCATCATAAATGAATAATTACCCGCAACCTGATTACTGTCTTTTGTCCCCAACCGGACTAAACGGGAATGGTTTGGCAGCTCTGATAATGCTTCTGCCAGCAGACTGCCAATTCCGCCAATGATATTGTGCTCCTCCACGGTAAATATAAGCTTATATTTCATACACATCTGGGCTAGCTTAGAAGCATGTACCGGATGGATGGTCGAAAGATTCACTACCCCTGCACTGATCCCCTGCTTTTGAAGCAATCGCGCCGCACGTATGCTTTCATTGACCAGCGTTCCCGTGGCAAAGATAATCATGTCTGTTCCATCCCGCAATACATCGTTGGAAGCAACATCAAACGCATAATCCGTTTTGTAGACGCATGCACTTCCAGGTAATCCCGTCAGCCGCAAATATGCCGGCCCTTTATACTCAGCAAGAAAGGCCAGCGCTTTGGCCATCTCTGTTGTATCGGCAGGTGACAGCAGCAAAAGATTCGGGATTGCCCGCATAATTGCAAGATCCTCCAATGCGTAATGTGTCGCCCCTTGAACACCGAGAGAAAATCCGCTTGAGAGGGCTACCAGCTTCACATTTAGATCCATATAGCATACCAAAGTACGAATTGCTTCATAAACCCTAAGCGAAACAAACGGAGCAAAGGATGTGACAAACACATTGCTGCCCTCCTTCGCGAGGCCGGCCGCCATTGCGATCATATTCTGCTCTGAAATTCCCGCATTATAATGCTGTTTCGGATGCCGCTGCTTCAATGCTATAAGATTCGCGGAATCGGCTACATCCGCGGCTATGCTGATGAGCTCTGGATGATCATTGGCCAGTTCATTTAAAATTACGCCATATGCTTTTCTCATTCCCATTCTTGACCACTGCATCAAATTTTGTGCTGAAAAGTCTAACATGTTTATTCCTCCAAAGCCTGCTTGAATTCAGAGTATTGCTCTTCTGTAATCCGCGCGTGATGCCAGCCCACCTGTCCCTCAATCGAAGAAATTCCTCTTCCTTTGACAGTCTCGGCAATGATTACAGAAGGCTTTCCCGCCCCCGCCGCACGTACCGCTTTTTGAATCGCCGTAATGCTATGTCCATCTATCACCGTCACATCCCATCCAAACCCCCGAAACACTTGTTCTAACTGACAAATTGGCATTACATCATCGGTGAAACCGTCCAGCTGCTGCCCATTTTTATCAATAATTGCAATCAGGTGATTCAGCTTATATTTTGCAGCCGCCATCGCAGCCTCCCAAACACAGCCTTCGTTGCACTCTCCATCTCCAAGAAGTACGAATGTTCGATAATCCAAATTTCGATTTTTTGCTGCAAGCGCTATTCCCACGCCAATTGACAACCCATATCCCAAGCTTCCAGAGGTAATCTCTATCCCTTTCTGGCAGCTTGCTATCTCGTGTGTAGAAAATTGCGACCCATTTTTTTCAAAGCTGTCTAAATCATCCTGCGATAAGAACCCGCACTCTTTTAATACTGCATAATGTACAAGAGATACATGTCCCTTACTGAGAATAAAACGATCCCGATCTGGATTTAGCGAATCCTTCGGATCAAGCTTCATCTCAGACCCATAGAGCGTCGCCAAGATTTCAGCACAGGAAAAGGCTCCGCCGATGTGTCCCCCTTCCACGCCTGCATGCAGCGTCATATCAAGAACATGATTTCTAATTTTTAATGCAAGATCTTGAATCTTTTCGATTGATTTTTCCACCTTACATGCCTCCATCCACTCGAATCACTTGACCTGTCATATAGCTTGCATAATCGCTGGCTAAAAAGGCAATTACATTTGCAATTTCTTTTGGCTTTCCCATTCGCTTCATAATCACTCGATTTAAAGTTCTCTCTTTGAGATCCTCTTCTATCTTTGCGCCCATTTCAGTCTCGGTTATACCAGGCGCAACCGCATTCACCCGTATGTGATATGGAGCAAGTTCATGTGCTAGATGTCTTGTCGCGCCAATGATTGCCGCTTTACTTGAAGCATATTCATATTGTGCCGGCTCACCGTCAATCCCTGCTATAGATGCAACATTTACGATAGAGCCCCCATTCTGTCTTACCATCAAGCGTGAAATATATTGCGTCAAAAGTGTGGTTGCAAAGAAATTTGTTTCAAACAAATGCTTCATTTTATCAATTGCCGTCATCTGAAAAGACGTACTTTCCTCCACGATGCCCGCTAAATTGACCAAAATATCTATACGAATCTTTTGCTTTCGTATCAATTGCACCGATTGCTTCATCTGGCTCTCATCTGTCAAATCAAAATAGAGTGGCCAAATCGAAACGGAATATTTCTCTGACAATTCCTTTAGCTCCGCTTCAAAATCTTCATCTTGTTTTCTCGCGCAGGCCCACACATTTGCACCATGAGCAGCAAAAACCTCCACCGCCGCACGGCCAATTCCACGTCTTGCACCCGTAATGACTGCATTTCTGCTTTTTAGCATCCGTTTTCTCCCTCTATCAAATCAGATGGATGGTTCTGGTCAGCAGCGAAGGAAGACAATAACCATCCCAAATCAGATCAAAATCCATGGTTTTACCCACTGGTACCACACGGTCAATCCCCTTTACCCCTGCTTGAAGCAGCGGCTGTACAGCTTCACGCTGCCCAATATAGGCAATGGTCTGACAGCGTTTGTCATCGCATAGCGCCCTGATTTCCAAAATATGATCACAATTATATTCATAAAAATAACCGCTGTTGTCACGATAGTCCATCAGAAAATCAGTAATCCGGGGAATGCTGACCCGAATAATTCGATTATCCATATACCGTCTGATTTTCACGCCTGACTCTGCAGCTGCAATCCGATAACCGCTTGTAAGCTTATTCACTCCCTGGATCGCCTGGAAGTTATATTTCTTACGCACTACTCTGTATGCCTCTTCCCAGAACATTTCCTTGGCTTCTTCAATCGCATTTCCCATCCAGACAATCACACGCGGACTGGTACACGCATTCTGGTCTGTCAAGAATGTATCGTTGTAAAAATCTTCTGCCGTTCTCGCTTTATCTTCTATCCTCAGATATGAGTCTGCATCAATGACCGCCACAGAATAACGATCCGCAAAAGTAATTTCACCGGAACGGGGCGGAAGCGGTGATTTCCGCAGCTCCTCAATAGTTCGATCCCCTCCCCAGACAATTCGTACATCCGCAATCGAAGAAAACAAATCATTCACCGCTTTCTCTCGGCCATAGCGAACAAGAAGGACATATGATCGCAGCTCTTCATATTGTTCTAAAGCTTGATAGAATGCCTCCGCAAGAAGATGAACTTGTGCAAACTCCTTGCTGGGCACACGAACGATGTTTGCATTCCCACAAAGGAGCCCTGCTGCCAGTGAATATGCAAAGTTCACCGGCACATTGGAAGGAGCAATATGAAACGCGACACCCTTTCCGAGAGTTACTGCTTCCTCATTATTTTCAAATCGCTCTTTTTGCTTCAAAACAGAGGACTTACGAATCCAAAATGCAAATGTTACAAGATCAGGATAAGCTCTGACTGCTCGATTTCCCATCAATACTCTGGATACCTGATTGAGAAATTCAATAATCGTATCATGAAACGGAACAATTGCCGGAACATTGGGAAGCTTTGCGATGAGGTCCTCACTTCCAATTAAATAAGTCACTCGACGCAACACCTCAAGATTGATATTTTTCTGCATATGTGTCACTGCACCCCCTGATCTCAGCATCCTTTAAGCGGCCATGAATCTTAAAATATTTGCCCTTGCGTCCGCACGGGCAATCATCCTCCCCAAGGATTACCCCCTCATCCTCTGTTAAAAGGCTATGACCAGGATAGGATTCTGGAATTGCAGACACCACCTGAATGATCCCGCTTTCTCCAATTGTACATTCTGAAAAATCAATCGGACGGCGTGTTACTACATCAGAAAAAATACTGGCATGCAGATGTCCATAGGCACATTCCATATAAATACAGCCCGTCTGTTCCACCATTCCATAATAATCATGGATCTTTGTAAGCCCGCAGACCTCTTTCAGCCTTTGATGAAATACTTCTCGACTTACAGCTTCAGAAATAAGCTTTTTCCATCCACCACCATGAATCATAATCCCATCAGAAAGATCAAACGTGATTCCTTCTTCCTTTAACCGCATCAGCTCCTGATAAAAGTGCTGCCAAATCATAAACGTGAATCCAAAGAGCAAAATTCTTTGTCCCCGATAGTTGGCAAGAAATTCTTTTAGCCCTTCCACATCTAACCTCATAGTATCATCAAGCGCATACATTTTCTTAGAAGCAAATATGGAGAAGCCAAGCATTCCAGCGCCGCGAGCTGAGAACATAGCCCTGTTCTTGACTACGCCTGGACAATCTATGAGAATCATTGGCATACGGCCTGAGCCTGTAAACTCAGATACGATCTTTACCATTGTCTTTTGTTGATTCGAAGCAGTCGTCCGATCGAGATAAATTCTACTGACTGCCTGGCCGCTCGTTCCAGAAGATGTCATTGTCTTAACAACCGCTTCTTCTGCAACAGACCGAAGGTCTAGTTCCTTAAACAAACGCACCGGAAGAAATGGCAAGTCTGTATAGCGCTTCACATGCTTCTCATCAAAACCGATGCTTTCTAGCATACGCGCATATGCAGGACATTGCCTTCGATGGTGTTCGGTTAGTTCCAATAATCTTTTTGTTAGTAACTCCTCCTTTTCCCTCTTATTGAGCGAATATGGAGCAATACGCACTATCTCATCAAACGACATTCGACTTCTCCTCATGATTGCAGCTTTGCACACATAATTTGAGCTATTTCCTGATGATGTTCCTGAATAAAGAAATGGTTTCCTTCAAACACATAGTAATCGCACTCGCCGACAAAAAATTTCTTCCACAGCTCCATCTCGCATCTAGGTGTATCTGTTTGCGAATAAAAAATTGTCGCCGGCACATCCGAAACTAAATTGAGCTCTTCAAATTTGTATTTGCCGATGAGCGAATAATCGGCTCGATACAGCGGTAAATACATCCTCCAAAAGCTCTGATTCCCAATCAGCTTATCGGGAACCCCTCCAAATTGAATCGTCTTCTCTTTCACCCACTCATCCAGCTGTTCATCCGAAAACTCTGCCAATTCTGCTTTTGAATGCGGCTCGTGGGCAGCCAAAAAAACCTGACAGGGATTTTGTATCTTAGGTTCACGAATGATTTTTTTTAATAACTCAACGAGGGTGATTGTCCCCATACTGTAGCCAAACAGCGCATATGCTCCACCCTGATACATATCTTTGAAATGCAAAAACAAATCTGTAGATAACGCTTCAAAATCGTGGTAAAAAGCCTCTCTATGCCTTGTTCCATGTCCGGCATATTCCAATTTTACAAACGCAAAATCCGGCATATCCTTCTCAATCACGTCAAAGAACGATGCATTTCCACCGGCATAGCTAAAACAGAACAGCTGTGTCTTACTCATAATATTTTATCAAGTCCTTATATAACGTCTTTCCGGCATCATTCTTCGGAATGTCTTCGATCACAATAACTTTGAATGCAGCAGGATTCAGTCTGGTTTTATTGATCACAAACGTGCGAACAGGCTCTGCAGACTTTTCATCGGTCACAAAAATATACATGTGATCATCCACACCTGCACTTGCCGCCTCAATATTGAATGTGCCTTGAATCAGGCGATCCACCTCATCGAGATTCACACGGTTGCCATAGATCTTTAGAAAGCGCTTTTTCCGTCCAACAATATAGTAATATCCATCCTCATCAAACTGCGCCATATCGCCCGTTTCAAGAATTCCATGACGTTCATCCCCTTTCGCCAGGTCCTCTTTACACTCTGCATAACCGAGCGTAACGTTTTTCCCCTCATAGACAAGCTCCCCCGTCGTATGCGCAACCGTAATCTCATCTCCGTTCATATCAACCAAATGAAACTTACCTCCGGGAATCACGATTCCCATCGAGCCCTTCTTCTCAACCGCTCTCTCTGGTGGAAGATAGCCCATACGCGCGGTTGCCTCGCATTGACCATACATCACTACAAATTTTTTTCCGTTTTTTTCGGCATATTTTGCAAATTGTTCATGCAGCTCCGGCAAAAGCTTTCCCCCTGCCTGCGTCATTGTCCGAAGTGTTGGAAGATTCATGCGGTAAAAACGCAGCCGATCAAGCATCTCATAGGTATAGGGCACTCCGCCGAAGGACGTTGCTTTTGCTTCCCGAAAAAATTCCCAAAATTCCTTCTCCATCAATGTTCTCTCTGTTACCAGTAATGTAGCGCCAACGAGAAAATGGCTGTTGATGATGGAAAGACCATAAGTATAATTCATTGGGAGCGTAGTGATCGGCCGCTCTGTGGCATCCAATTCCAGATATGTTACAATAGACTGTGCATTATTCAGCACATTGGCATAAGACTGACGGACAAATTTCGGCGAACCAGTCGAACCAGAGGTTGTGAGAAGAAGCCCCAGCTCACGATAAAGCGGACAACTCTTTGCATAACCCGTCTTTAACAAAATATAGTGATATGCTTCATACACTGCTTCCATCCCGGAAAATTGATTCATCTGATCCTTGGGGATCCAAAGATAAGATGGTTCATACGTTTCCAACAAATTTTCCATCAGGTTTTCTTCCAGATGGCTGTTCAGCAGTACCGGTACAATCGCATGATTGATAAAACTGACATATCCCAATACGGAACCAATCTCATTTCGGCAAAGCGAAAATACAAGACACCTTTGTCCAATTTTTTCAGCCAAAATCTGCGCCTCTGAATCCAAAACATCGTAGGTCAGCTGATTGCCGTGTTCATCCATGAGTGCCGTTGCTTTTCCAAACTGGCCAAATTCCCATATCTTTCCCATTAAAATTGCACCCCATATTCATCCTTGGACAGAATTTCTTTGCCGTTTTCGTAGGAACTAAGATCAATCATATCATCCGTATCCATCATAATATCAAACGCGTCCTCTAATTCAGCCACAAGCTGCATATGACCAACGGAATCCCATGCTTCGATATCCTGATATTTCAATCCATGGAGCTGATCCGCTCCGATCTCAAAAGCATTCATAAATGCCTGATTATATTTTTCCAAATTGCTCATATCACAGTTCTCCTTCACTTTTCTTCATCTTCGGTAAGGCAATACGCTTGGCAGGATTACCAAATACATGCACTCCGGATTTCAGATGATTCACCACAACACTCCCTACGCCAATATGGCATTCATCACCAATTTGAATTCCTGGTATCGTAGATGCATTGCAGCCAAAGAATACATAGTTACCGATCGTGACATGTCCGTTAATTCCGCAGCTTGCACTAAATGTCGTAAAATCTCCAACCGATGCATCATGGCCAATGGAGGTATTATCAAGAACCGTCACAAAATTACCAATACGCACATTCACGGTTATTCTTGCATTGGGATATAAGACCAAGCCCTTACCGAACGAATGAAACGCCCCAATCCGGGCATCTGGATGGATGATCGACGTAAATTGTGCTCCGCGATTTTCCAGCCTCCTGACCACATACTCCTTTGTTTTAGGTTCTGCAATGGCAAGTGCAAAAACCTGATCTTCCTGCGGAACCCATTCCTCAATTGTTCCAATAATTTGATAATCACATGTAAATCCATCAAGCGCAGCCCGATTATCATCAATAAATCCAGCGATTTCCCATTCCTGTTTTACTTTTTGTATATCCTTACACCATTGAAGCAGTTCTCTGCCAAATCCACCGGCGCCAACAATGATCAATTTTTTCATAATGGCTCTCCTCTCAGCAAATACTTTAACCGTTTTTCTTTTATAAAACCATTGAAACAAATCTATTGTATCGTTTCATCACTACCCATGAATTCTTCCATTGTTACACTTGAATCAGAACTAATTCCTTCTCGCTTGAGCACAGTTCTTACTGTATCAAGCAGTATTTTCCAGTCTCCAAGAAATGTGATCTGATCTATATATTTGACATCCCAGTTAAATTTCTCTTCCCATGAAATCGCATTACGGCCATGAATTTGCGCCAGACCTGTAAATCCTGGCCGCACCTCATGACGCCTTGCCTGATGCTTGTTATATCTCGGCAAATATTGAACCATCAATGGTCTTGGCCCAACCATACTCATATCGCCGCGAAGAACATTAAACAGTTCCGGTAATTCGTCCAACGAGGTGGCTCGTAATTTTTTTCCAAATGCAGTTAATCGAATTTCATCTGGAAGTAAATTCCCATTTGCATCTACTTCACTTGTCATAGACCGAAATTTGTAAACTTTAAATATTTTTCCATTCTTTCCTGGTCTGTCTTGTTTAAAAAGAACGGGCGAGCCAAGCTTCATCCTCACAAGTATTGCTGTAATTAACAGAACCGGACTTAAAAGAACAGATGCCAGTAACGCACATAAAAAATCCTGTGGACGTTTTATGTATTTTTCATATGGACCGTGAGGTTTGTGGTGCATAAGCTTATCCTCTCTATTCAAAGCATCTATGAATGATATCAATTACAACGTCTTGCTGTTCTTCTGTCATCTTATTATCTGAAGGCAGGCACACGCCTCGATGAAAAATATCAGCCCCGACGTCAATGCGATTACTTGCAATATAGGCATTGCTCTGAGCCCTTCCATTGCCATTCTTTGTAACAAAAGCGTTCATCTGATAGATTGGCTGCATATGCATCGGTTTCCAAATTGGTCGTCCTTCCACATGAAAAAATGTTAAAGCCGCAAGAATTTCTGTCGGACAGGATTTTCCGGATTCTGTTACATATAAGCTTTCTTTTTCCCCACGTACCTGCTGACACATCGCATGCGAATCAATCATTAGGCAGCTCAACCAAAAGTTCGGCTCTGACTCTTCACGATATGGATTCATGCGCACAGGCAAATCCCGCAGCCCTTTTTTATACCGCTCATAAATCGCTTTTTTCTGGGCCTTATGTTCCTTTGCATAGGGCAGCTGGCCACGGACAATTCCTGCAATAATATTGCTCATCCGATAGTTATATCCAAGCTCTTCATGCTGATACCATGCGGCGTCTTCACGGCTCTGTGTAGACCATTTTCTTGCCTTATTTGCCCATTCAAGCTCATCGGTCAACAGCATTCCACCAGAACTGCCTGTAATCAATTTATTTCCATTCCAGCTAAAAATACTTACCTCGCCGAAGCATCCTGTCTGTATCCCTTTATAAGTTCCGAGAAAGGATTCTGCGGCATCTTCTACAATTAGAGCTCCATGTCGGTCGGCAATTGCTTTTATCTCATCCATCTTTCCTGGTGTTCCATAAAGATGAGCTACGACAATCAGTCTCACTTCCGGATACAGCTCAAACGCTTTCTCCAGTGCGATCGGATCCATATTCCAGGTATCGTATTCCGTATCAATAAAAACAGCCTCTCCACCCTCGTAAGCAATTGGATTATCCGTCGCATCAAACGTCATATCACTGGCAAACACTTTTTTTCCTTCCAGTGTCCCATGACCAACCTTAGGCTGACCGTACAGCTTCTCACCGACAAGCTTGATCGCAAGATGAAGTGCAGCTGTACCGGAGGACAACGCAACCGCATACTTACGACCAATTAATTCCGCCGTCATGCGCTCTATTTCGTCTATATTCCTACCGACCGTAGACACCCAATTCGTCTCAATCGCTTCATTTACCCATTTTTGTTCCTCACCGTGCATCGTCGGAGAAGATAACCAAATTTTGGATTCAAAGGGTTCGATCCCCTGAAACCGCGGATCATTTCTGCAATCCATTCTATTATTGCTCCCTAATAAAAATTTTTGTCTGTCTCAAATACAACCCTGATTCATTTCAGACGCAGACTAGAATTTGCAGTCTGCTTTTTCTCCACGCTCCATACATACCGCGCTCTGTCCGGCTGCCAGATCATGCCGATCTGATCCAGCTTCTTTTTACGTTCCGTCTGCAGGGCGCCGTTTTTATACGCTTCTCTCTGACGACGAATCCATTTTCCCAGATAAGCACCATTGTCTGTGATATAGGACACTGGCACATTCAAATTGCCATGCCGCTGATAATACGCGCAGGCCAGGGCATAGACGCCATCCCAGGCCGCACTGCGTTTTGGCTGCCAGATCATGCCGATTTGGTTTAGCCTTTCCGTCTGTTCTGCCGTCAAAGCCGTACCTCGATAGCTTTTTGACGACGGTTTTAACTCAAGCTTCTCCTGTTTTGGCTGCGCTGCCAAACCTTGTCGCGTCTCAGGCTTCTCCTGTTTTGGCTGCGCTGCCAAACCTTGTCGCGTCTCAGGCTTCTGCTTGGTTGTGCAGGGGCCAAGCATCCGCATTTTGTGAATCCAGCTTCCCAGACGAACGCCGTCCGCGTTCACATAGCCGCTTGGCACGTTGAGATTTCCAAACGCTCGGTAATACGCTTCTGCCGCCTTAAAATTCTGTTCCCACAGATAAGCTGGAACATCCCACACCATACCGATGCCGTCAAGCGCATCGATTTTCTCTTGTGTCAACGTGAGACCGGTCGCCGGCAGAATCATGCAGTCAGACTCTGGCAAACAGTATACTGCATTTTCATCGCTGTCATTTCTGCCATCTTCTTTCACATCTCTCAGACCACTCTTTCTCGCCGTTCGCAGCTGCGTGATCCAACGCCCCAGAGCCATCCCGTTTACTTCCTCGCGCGCCGGCACAAGAAGATTTCCATGCTGTTGGTAATAACGCTTTGCTTCCGTATAATATTTCTCCCAGGCTGCTTCTCGTGCGTCCCGCCAACGCATGCCGATCGCTTCCAGCCGTTCTACCTGTGTCTGGGTCAGTATTCCACTTGTTTTGCAGTGGTACACCTTTCGCTGGGTATTCAGCCACTGGCCCAGCGACAACCCCTCCGGCGTTACGTAGCGTTTTGGAATCTCAAGGCTTCCCTTTTCCCGGTAATAGCGTTCTGCCGCCGCGTACATCAAATCCCAGGACGCGGACAAGGTTCCTTCTAACTGCTGAAAGAGACGGATACAGTCGCACGTTTCATCCATCACATAAAACTGATCGTTGACAATCTCCGCTTCTCTTCCCTGACGGCGATACGCTTCGACCGCTGCACGCATTTCTTCCTCCACTGTACCGATACTGCAGAGGTTCTCAACGTTTTGCACCACATCAAAAATGACGGCATTCTTTTTCTTTCCGGCAGACAATGCCCGGCCAATCTGCTGCTTGTAGATGATCGGGGAAACGGTCGGGCGCAGCAGAATTACCCCGCTGATGTTCTCTACATGGATTCCCTCATTGAGCATATCAATACAGAACAACAGCTTTAAATGCCTGCTTGCATCTGCTTTAAAATCGGCGAATTCTTTACTTGTGTCTGGTTCCTCGGAGTAGACAGAGTACACATGCGGCTCCTTATCGACCTTGGCGAACCATTCCCCTGATTTGGCAATCATCTCCTGCATATGGTCATAATCCGCGCAGAATACCAGATACTTTCCTGTCCGTTCTGTCATATACCTGTCAAAAATCTGATCTAATCCTTCGGCCTGTGCCAGCGCCCGCCGCAGCGCCTCCAGCTCCTGCTGGGCCGCGGCCCGCACTGCCTGACTCCTGGCGTTACGAACCCTGGCTTCATACTGCTTTAAATTCTTCTGATACGAAAAAACAGAAAGCACATACTTTGGCGGGCTTAAAATGCCGCGCACAATTGCTTCTCCTAAGGTCATCTGGGAAGCAATTTTTCCGTCAAATAGTTCATCTGCCATATCGCGCTGATTGTCGAGGTAGCGAATGTTGGTCGCAGACAACCCCAAAAGTGGATTTTTCGGGAAAAACGCTAACAGTCGCGTCACACCCCGCCCCCACATCGCGGCCCCGCAACGATGAAACTCGTCTAAAACAATGTAATCCGGCTCAATTTTTCTTAACTCGTCTTCTTCCATCAGCATCAATTTTGCATACGTAAGAAAACGAATATTGCTGCACCTGCTGCCGCCAGACCGCAGCCAATTCTCCTGCTGTGTGTGAAAAATATATTCCGAGGGGGAGAGCCAGCAAATCGTCTGCTGTGGATGTTCCGCGCAAAGCTGAAAGGCAATGAAGGACTTTCCGGTGCCGGTAGGATGAATCACAGCGGCTTTCCCATCGCGCTGCATCAAACGGCAGGCAGCCTCGTATGCCGCGCGGTTGTGTTCGTACAGCAGCATCCCCATGAAATGTCCCTCCCTTCGGAAATGTAATGAAGGATAACACTTCATGATAAAGAATACAAAATCCCATGTTTTATCAGGAGTTCTGCGCCTCTAGGACTATAAAATTGACTGCGAATGGATCCCGAAAAAAATCAAAGACGTGTGTCCCATCCGTAATTTGGCTTTATTTCAGGTGAGTAATTGACGACGATTTGACGATGAAAAAAGAGTTTTCATTTAGATTTGTAACAAAATAGCCAGTTCAAGGTCATCTTTTGCCCCAGATACCAGGGACTGCCATTCAAAATGGCCGATGCACCCTTGACAAACCACAAGTAAAATGATATAAATAAAAGCGTTAAGAGAGAATTTTAAGAATATTTTTCATTTTTTCAGGTAATGAAGTGTTATCCTTCATTACTTTTTTTCATGCTCTTTTCCATAAAAACAGCACTCGCAACGCCTGAATCTGCGTAACAAGTGCTGTATGATTCTCGTTAGACGGTTCTTTTTTAAGCACCTTCCAACAGCTGTACTACCTGCGAAAACTCCATAAAATGAGACGCCTTGACCAGAACGGTATCTCCTTCTTTGACCATCCCCTGCAGCTGCAGCAGCATCTCTTCTCTCGTCAAATACGAATAAATCTGAGTTTTCGCTTCCATCGGCGCCTGCTGCAAATACTCCCTCGCACCACGCGCTATCTCCTGTGACAGCGTTCCGACGCAGAAGAGCACATCTACACCTGCTTTCGCCGCATAAGTCCCGACCTCATAATGCAGCTGCTTCTCCTGTTCACCGAGCTCTCCCATATCGCCCAATACGGCAATCTTCCGTCCCTTGGCGCTCTTTAGCACATCCAGGGATGCTTTCATCGACATCGGATTGGCATTGTAGCAATCGTCGATGATCAGCAGACCGTTTGCTTCGATCAAATTGGTGCGGCCCTGAATCGTCCTTGCATTGGCCAGACCCTGACGAATCTCTTCCAGGGACAGGCCCAGCGCAAGGCCCACACCAGCCGCCGCCATGGCATTATAGAGGCTATGATGACCGGGAATCGGAATGGTTGTTTCAATTGAGCCCTTCGGCGTGTGCAGCATGGCACGGCTGCCCAAAAGCCCCCTATTTTCTGCCTGGTCAACAGAAATATCGTATGGCCCGATGCCGTAAAAAATGGGCTTTGTCTCTCCTGTCTGTTGGATGCCAGCCAGCTTATCATCATCTCCGTTTAAAAATACGGACGCGCCCGCGGCAAGATGGTCGAACACCTCCGTCTTGGCCCGCAAAACACCGTCCCGATCGCCCAGATTCTCCAAGTGACAGGTGCCGATATTGGTAATTACACAAAGGTCAGGCTTAGCGATTGCTCCTAAACGATGCATTTCTCCAAATTCGGAAATCCCCATCTCTACCACCGCCACCTGATGCTCCTTCTGAATCTGCAGAATCGTCAGCGGCAGCCCGATTTCATTGTTGAAATTGCCGGCGGTCTTTAAGACACGATATTTGACGGAAAGCACGGAAGCGATCATTTCCTTGGTGCTGGTCTTGCCGACGCTCCCCGTAATGCCGACGATTGGAATCGCAAGCCGGCTGCGGTAATAGGCCGCAATCTCTTTTAATGCCGTCAGACAGGACGATACGAGAATGTAGGGGTCCTTGCAGTCCGGCAGAGGATGCTCCGTCAAGGTCGCCAATGCCCCCCGCGCAAACACAGTCGGAATAAAGGTGTGTCCGTCCACTCGTTCCCCTTTAATCGGAATAAAAAGATCGTCTTTTTCTATTTTGCGGCTGTCAGATTGCGCTCCCGCAATCGAAAGTAATTTTTTCTCTTCCGCTCCTACATAAGTACCGCCGCAAGCTTCTGCAATTTGACCTAATGTCATATGTTCCATCATTTTGTTCACCCGTCCTTTCCGCCGGAAAATACTGTCCTTTTTTCATCAAAACGGCTTCTCCGACGCGCGCGCCCGCCGCCTGCTATTGTTGATATTTTGCCAGAGAAATCTCAATCAATTTTTCACACAACGACTCAAAGGTCAGTCCCACCGCCAAGGCTTCCTGGGGAAGCAAGCTGGTCGGTGTCATACCCGGCAGCGTATTGGCTTCCAGACAGAACATTTCTCCTCGATCGTTCAGCAAAAAGTCCATGCGGGAATAGGTGATTAATCCCAAAGCTCTCGCCACCTGCTCGGCATACGACTGCATTTGTTCGGCCACATTCTCCGGCAGATCAGCCGGACAGGTCTCTACCGCCGCTCCGGCCTTGTATTTATTCTTGTAGTCATAAAATCCTTCTACCGGGGCAATCTCAATCACTGGAAGCGCTCTTCCATCTAAGACACCGACTGAAAACTCGCGCCCGTCAATGTACTCCTCCACCAGAATCTCCGCTTCATAGCGAAATGCTTCTTCCAAAGCCGCTTGATATGCTTCCTGTGTGCGGACAATCGACACACCGATGCTGGAACCGCCGCTGCAGGGCTTTACCACACAGGGAAGCTTCAATCCTGTGTCCGCAAATGCGGCTAAAGCCTCTCCCCGCCGCAGAGAAATCCCGTTCGGCGTTGGAATCTGGTGGATGGCAAACAGCTTCTTAGCCAATGTCTTATTCATAGCCAGGGCGCTGCTCAAATAGTCGGTTCCAGTATATTTGATGCCAAACAGATCGAACGCGGCCTGAAGCTTGCCATTCTCACCATGCTCACCATGCAGTGCGAGAAATACCAGATCGGCCATACGGCACAGCTCAATGACATTGGGCCCGAACAGGCAATCCGACTGATCCTTACGGCTCCTTTTAATTGCATCCAAATCCGGAGCGGTCGTGGGAATCTCCGCTACCTCCACGCTGGCCTCCAGAGAACGTGCAAAGATTCCGTCCAAATCGACCGGCCCCTCCTCATATCCCATAAACAAATCGAGCAAAATCACACGGTGCCCATTGCTCCGCAAAGCCTTACTTACCATATTTCCCGTTGAAAAAGAAACATCCCGTTCACTGCTTAAGCCCCCGGCTAATACTACGATATCCATACGATTACTCCTCTTTTTTTCTTCTCACACAATCGCAATTTTGTTATCCCTCCTATTTTCTTATATTTATAGAAAAAAGTCAATGATTCATGATATAATATCTCATTAGACATGCTCTGGTTCACAAACAGCCAACCTGTATATCTTATGCTTTGAGGTGACTTATGAGACAAGATTTTTATGAAGCTCTGGAAAATTCTCCGATTATCGCCGCTGCCAAGGATGCAGACGGCCTCAACCGCTGCCTGACCTGCGACAGTCCGGTCATATTTCTTTTGTTCGGCGACATCTGCAGTATTGGGGATCTGGTTCTTACCGCAAAAGAAGCCGGCAAAATGGTATTCGTGCACATCGACCTGGTACAGGGCCTAAGCGCTAAAGAAATCGCGGTCGATTTTATCAAAAAATATACCCAGGCCGACGGGATCATCAGTACCAAACCGGCGCTGATCAAACGTGCCGGACAGTTGGGTCTTTGCAGCGTGCTGCGCTGCTTTGTCATCGACTCTCTTGCGCTGTCCTCCATTGAAAAACAACTGAAACAGGCCTCTCCCGATCTGATTGAGGTCCTCCCCGCGCCGATGCCAAAAATTATCGCCCGCATCTGCAAGATGGTCTCCGTCCCCGTCATTGCGGGGGGCCTGATTTCGGACAAGGAGGATATCATGGCCATGCTCTCGGCCGGCGTTGTTTCCATCTCCTCCACCAGCCCGGATATCTGGTTTTTATAAGCGTCACGCCTCTTTCCGCATATAGATGAACCATACTTCGTCTACGGGCCCCTTCTTTAAAATACAAAAAGGCAGTAAGCAATGATAAGCCCCTTGTCTACTTAAGGGGAAGCATATCACAGCGACTGCCTTCTTTTTTCTTACAAAATTCAGCTTTTTGCTTTTTAAAAATCCAGCTTCTTCAGCACCTTTTTCAAGAGCACAGCGGATACAATGATCGCAGCCACCTCAGCGATTGGGAAGGAAAGCCACACCGCGTCCAGCTCTTTCGTCAAGGACAGCAAATAAGCCGCCGGCAGCAGTACAATCAGCTGACGGATTCCCGACATGATCAGGCTGTATACACTGTCGCCCACCGCCTGAAACAGCGAGCTGGCAATGATATTAAAGCCCGCGAGAACAAAGCAGCTGCACAAAATGCGCACCGCCGGAATTCCGATCGCCATCATACTTTCTGAGGCATCGAACATTTGAAGCAGAAAACCAGGCGCAACCTCCGCAAACAGCATGCCCAGCGTCATAATCACAGTCGCATAAACCATACTGTATTTCATCGTCTGAATCATTCGCTCCCGCTTCCGAGCGCCGTAATTGTAAGCCACAATCGGCACCATTCCATTGCTCAAGCCAAAAATCGGCATAAAAACAATGCTCTGCAGCTTGAAATAAATCCCAAACACCGCCGTAGCCGTTGAGGTAAAGCCCATGAGAATTTTGTTCATCAAAAATACCATCACCGAACCGATGGACTGCATCAGAATCGCCGGAACACCGATCTTATAAATTTCCTTGATGATCGCCCCGTCAAACGTCATTTTCCGCGGACTTAGATGAATCTCGTGATTGACCCTGTGATTAAAATACAAGCCGAGCATCATGGCAATGATCTGGCCCGTCACTGTCGCCACCGCCGCGCCGGCAATCCCCATACGCGGAAATCCAAAATAGCCAAAAATCAAAATGGGATCAAGAATGATATTGATAATCGCCCCGGTTCCCTGCATCAGCATCGTATAAATCGTGCGGCCGGTAGACTGCAATAAACGCTCAAAACACACCTGTAAAAATAATCCAAAGCTTAAGCAGCATACAATCCGCATATAACTGGAGCCATAGGCTACAATCTGCTTGTCCGTCGTCTGGATGGAAAAGAACAGCTTTGAGCAGAATATTCCAATCAGCAGAAATACCACATACGATAAAATGGACAGTAGCACGGCGATATTAGCCGTCTTGTCCGCCTCCTCCATGCGTTTTTCTCCCAAACGCTTCGATAAAATGGCATTCACACCCACACACGTACCAGTGGAGACCGCAATCATCACAGACTGAACCGGAAACACCAGCGAAACGGCTGTCAAGGCATTCTCGTCGATTCGAGCCACAAAGATACTGTCCACCACATTATACAGCGCCTGAATCAGCATCGAAATAATCATCGGAATCGACATTGTAAGCAGAAGCCGATTGACTGGCATCACACCCATCTTATTTTCTTGTATCATCTCTTCTTTTTGCATCTCCGTTCCTGTCTCCTTTCTCTGTTTTGCAATTTCTTACCGCTCCCTGCCGGCGGTGTACACAGCCGCCGACAAACGCAGTAACGCCTATTTTACTTTATTTTCCAAAGAAAGTCAAATGTTATGGAAACGCAAATGCTGATTCTTAATCGTACCTTTCGTGTGCACCGCGCACCGTTCTCTACCGCACATTCACATGGCTCTGTTTTGTTCTCTACCTCCTGTTTCTCATCGCTACATACCGTTCTCTACCGCACGTTTCTCATCGCTACATATCGTTCTCTACCACATGTATCATTGCAGTGAACCGTTCTCTATCGCACGTTTCGCGTGCGCTACAAACAGATTCTGTATCATTGGTATTTCTCCCAGCCCCTTCAGAATGCACACCACCTCGCAGCCGTCTGCTTCAAATGCGGATTTCCAGGAATCCTCCCCGTCTCCCGCCATATCATGATTGGCATGATCTCCGGCGACAATCATCAAGGGCTGCAAGATTACCCTGGCGTAGCCTGCATCCTTCACTTTTTTTCTAAGCTGTGTTAAATTCGGCTCGGCCTCCACCGTACCGATCAGATAATTCCGATACCCACAATCAAAAAGCATCTGCTGCAGCTTCTCATACACGCAATTAGCTTTGACCGTCGTCCCGTGGCCCATAAAGCAGATTGCCGTTTTCCCATCCTCATACTGCCCAGTCTGCTCTGTCAGAATCTGCACAATCTGACGAAAATCTGCTTCTTCATCCAACAGCGGGCGCCCAACGGTCAGACGCTCAAAAGCCTGCTGCTCTTTTTGCACCTGCGCCAAAAGCTCCTGATACTCAATCCCGTCCATCATCAGCGTCGGCTGCAGAACCAGCTGCTTCACACCGTTCTCTTTGGCCCGCTCCAGCGCTTCCGCCAGACTGTCAATCGACAGATTTTCCTTTTTTTTGATGTTGGCAATCACCTTTTTGCTGGTAAAAGCCCGTCGAACCGACCAGTCGGGAAACGCCTGCTCCAAAGCATCTTCAATCGCTCCGATTGTCTGTCTGCGGTTCTTGGGATAGCTGGTGCCAAAGCTTACTGCCAGAAGCTCCTTTTCGCCGATCTCACCGCTGTTTCTTATATTCTCCATATGCTCCAGCCCTCATCGCTTACCGCTACTCTTATATTCTCCATATGCTTCGCCCTCATCTCTTGCCGCTATTCCTCGAATTCCACTGTCACAAAAAATCCTTTTGGCGTCTCATCCACACTGACTACCTTTCCCTGTGTCGATTTCAGCCGTTCGCCAAAGCTGTAATTGCCGGACATCGCATAAGCCTTGCCCAGCGTATAATAATAGGAAGTGGGAAGCTTGCCTTCTGTCACCGGAAGCACATCGCCCACTTGAAGCAACCCCGTCCGCTCCATCTTAAATTCCATCTGACGCATCCGTTACCCCCTTGTCCAGGTAGACGGCGCAAGCAGAACCAGCATAGGGAAAATCTCCAGACGTCCTGCGAGCATATCAAAAATCAGTACCCATTTCGCCGGCGCGCTGAACACATCAAAATTGGCTGTCGGCCCAACCATGTTAAGGCCCGGCCCGATATTATTCAGCGTTGCCGCCACCGCTGTAAAATTTGTCGTCATATCCAGCTCACATAAGGAAATCAGCAGCACGGAAAGCGAAAAAATCATCAAGTAAGCGACTAAAAACACTTGCACGCCTTTTCTGACCTCCTTCGACAATACATGATGCTCAAAATAGGTCTGCTTTACTCGTTTGGGATGTACCAAATGGGAAATTTCATTCTTGATGGATTTAAGCAAAATTACAATCCGCGACACCTTGATTCCGCCGCCGGTGCTGCCCGCGCAGGCACCGACGAACATCAGGAGCACAAGAATCGTTTTGGAAAAAGCCGGCCACAGATTAAAGTCTGTCGTCGCAAATCCGGTCGTCGTAATGATGGAACCAACCTGAAATGCCGCATGGTGCAGCGCTTCCCATACACTTGGAAACATCCCACGGACATTCCAGGTAATCAACAGCACTGCTGCCACAATGATCAGCAGGTAATAACGCATTTCTTCATAGCGCAGCGCATCCTTGGGCTTGCGGATCAATAACAAATAGTAGACATTGAAATTGATGCCAAACAAAATCATAAATACCGTGATGATTGCCTGCGCCGACAGCGGATAGGAACCCAAGCTGCTGTTTAAAACTCCAAAACCGCCGGTTCCCGCCGTTCCAAAGGCGTGTGTGGACGCTTCAAACAGATCCATTCCGGTAAAAAGCAGCAAAATCATCAAAATAATGGTCATTACCATATAGATGCCGTACAAAATACGGGCCGTATGGCGCACTCTGGGAACGAGCTTTCCCACCGACGGCCCCGGACTCTCTGCCCGCATCAAGTACATATTATAGCCGCCCGCCAGCGGAAGAACCGCCATCACCAGCACCAGCACGCCCATACCTCCAATCCAGTGGGTGAAGCTGCGCCAAAACAGATTGCAGTGCGATAAAGCCTCCACATCGGAAAGGATACTCGATCCAGTCGTTGTCAGACCGGAGATCGTTTCAAACAGCGCATTGGTAAAGGAAGGAATCTCCCCGGACAGCACAAAGGGAACCGCTCCGGTGACACTTAACACAATCCAGCACAATGATACCGTCACAAAGCCTTCCCTGGCATAAAATACATTGCTCTCCGGCTTCCTTCTCTTTCCCACAAAGCCAACGAAAAAACAAACTGCCGCTGTAATCAGATAAGATAAACATGCTTCTTCGCGATAAATCACGCCCACCAGAGTCGGCAGCAGCAAAAAAATTGCCTGAAACTCCAGAACACGGCAAATGATATAGCGAATGATTGAATGATTCATAACCAGTTGCTCCTTTAAAACATCCTTATTTGAGAATATCCCCCAGGTCACGAAAACCCGGATTGGTCGTTACCACAACCACGGTATCACCCTTCTGCATACTGTCTGCACCGCCCGGAATAATAATCTTTCCTCTGCGGTTGATACAGCAGATCAACAAATTCTCTTTCAGCTTCAGATCCTTTAAAGAAATCCCAATCACCGGTGACTGCGCGCCAACCACGAATTCCAACGCTTCCACCCGATTTTCAATCAACCGATAAAGCGTCTCCACATTGCTTCCGATGGAGTTCTGCATTGCGCGGACATACTGAATGATATAATCGGCCGTAATATATTTTGGGTAAAGAACACTTCCCAAATCCATGCCGCTGATAATCTCATCATAGGCAATCCGATGAATCTTAGTGACGGTTTTCGCCTTTGAGGCGTGCTTGGCAAACAGGCTTAACATCACATTCTCTTCATCCTTATTCGTCCAGGAGACAAACGCATGCATTTGCTTCATTCCCTCTTCCTGCAAAAGATTGCGTTCCGTACCGTCTCCTTGAATAATCATCGCCTTGGGGAGCAAAGCACTCAGCTCACTACAGCGCTCTTTTTTTCGCTCAATGACCTTGACCTCCATCCCCATCGACAACAGCATCTTGGTCAAATAATAGCTGGTCTCACCGCCACCTACCACCATAACCTTCCAAATGCGGTTCGTATCCATGCCGATCTTCTTAAAAAATTCGATCGCATGGCGAGGCGCTGCCACCAGAGAAATAAAATCCTTTTCTTGCAGGCGGAATTTTCCATCTGGAATATATACGTCATCCCCCCGCTCGACAATACAGATCAGAACATCCCCACGAATACTGGAAGAAATCTCCATCAGGGAACGTCCGCAGAGCGGAGAACCCGTCTCGACCTTACATTTTAAAAGCTCCACCCGTCCCTTGGCAAATGTATCTACCTTGATCGCCGACGGGAATTTTAACAAACGGGAAATTTCCATTGCTGCCGCCAGCTCTGGATTGATTACCATTGACAGTCCAAGCTCTTCCTTAATATAGTTAATCTCTTTGTTGTAAATTGGATTGCGTACTCTGGCAATGGTATTGCAGTTCCCCGCTTTTTTTGCAATCAGACAGCACAGCAGATTCAATTCATCCGAGGTAGTAACCGCAATCAACAAGTCGGCATTGCTGATGCCAGCTTCATTCTGTACGTTGAAGCTGGCACCATTTCCAATAAATCCCATCACGTCGTATTGATTGGTGATTGATTCTACCCGTTCTTCGTCACGATCAATGACCGTGATACTGTGTCCCTCTTTACTTAATTGTTCGGTCAGCGTACTTCCAACATTTCCGCAGCCTACAATAATAATCCGCATGTCTCCTCCTCAAGTCCTTACCCTTAACGTTTTCCTGTATATTCGCAGCCGACCCCTTTTACCAGCAGCTTGTCAATCAAGGTATAACGTCTGCCTTTTCGTTTGTACAGCCGAATTTCACCCTTACCGGTTCCGCCTCCGATTCTCAAATCGCGGTTCCAGACTCCGTCCGGCGTCTGGTACTCCAGCTTCTGCATCTCATTCTCATCACAGACAATCTTAAACTCCATGGCCGTGCGCAAATTGGTGGCCTTGACATGCCAAAGCACCTTTCCCCGCTTCATCCCGCAGGCGTACCGCATACGGGCAAAAGTCCAGGGTGCAGCATAATTGATTTCCCGGTTCTTTCCTTCATAATAAATGTCCGCAAAGGGCTTACTGCGCAGCGAAATTCCCATCACAACAGGATTGCCACCGCCAATTGCGAAAGCTGATTTCTGAAGAATCCTTCCGCTTCTTAAGCTCTTGATCTGGTTCCCGTACAGCCAAAACCAGGGACAAGTATAATCCCGGCCCCACTTCTTGTCCGCATATCCGCAGCATTCCTTCTCCGTCACGTCATAGCGCTCGCCGTCTAATGTCACGGTTCCTTCAAAATATGTACGCAGTCCTTCCGCATGCCAATACATATCAAAAGGATTCAGCTCCCGAACCGGCTTGCTGGCGCTGTAGCCAACATGGAACGAGGTTTTCTTATCCATGCGCAGAGACCACATCATAGAATGTGCCCCTTTAATCCTGCCCCAAATATTATTCTCGGATAAAAAGCATTCCCCGGCTGTAATTTTCAAAAAGGTAGGGGCTACCTCCATCTCCTCAATCCCATAATACTGCTTCAGCTGGAACCCTTTCTTTCCCCAGACACCGGCCCGTACCATAAAATAGGCCGGCTTCTGGTAGGGCTTATCGCCCATAATCGGCTCTTTCCCTCCCAGCTCAGGGTTTAAAATACAATATTCTACAAAAAAAGTACGCTTTTTGCCGGTTCTCGCATTGCTTCCCGTAAATGAATGGCACCAGCGGTCATAGCCGTCGCCAGCCAGCTTACCGGTGAGCATCGGCAGATTGCGTTTGATATCATGTTTGTTCATTCTCTCACATCCTTATCGGTCATATTTTTTCAGAAGTCCCATGCCAAGCGGATATGGCCCTGTGTGAACGCCAATCGTCGCTCCGATCTGAAAAATCTCAATCTCTTCGATCTTGGAATACCCTTGCATAGAAGCCAACAGCTGATTGCGAAACAGTACCGCTTCCTCATAATCATAGCCATAGCCTACCACAATCCGATAGTCATCCGGCGACTCCTTCTGCTTCTCAAAATACTCCTTCACCTGTTCGATCAGCTTCTTTCTCGCCTTCACACGGCTTCTGGTGATGCCAGTCGGGAAAATCTCTCCTTCCCGCAGCATAATCATCGGCTTGATCCCCAATACTGAGACTGCCGCTCCCATCACCTTGCCAATACGACCACCATGTATCAGATAATCAAAGCTTCCTACGGTAAAAATAATACGACCTGTAGACTTGATCCGCTCGATCCGAATCACCGCCTCATCCAGAGAAAGTCCCGCCTGCTGCATTCTTGCAGCCTCCAACACCAGCATCCCCTGTAACACAGTGTTGACCATCGTATCAATTACCACAATCTTCGCATCCGGGTAATCCTCCAGCACCATCCCCCTCGCATTCATCGCCGCGTTGTAAGAGCCGCTGAATTTGGAGGTGATACACAGACAGAGAATATCGGTTCCTTTCCTCGCGTATTCTGTGAATACTTCCATATAATCCTGAATGGAAGGCAGCGATGATTTTGGATAAACATCGGGATAATCCACCATTTTCTGATAAAAATCCCGCACGCCAACCTCTTCTATCTCTTTCTGATACGTTTCTCCATCAAAGGTCACGTAAAATGGAACAATTCGGATTCCATGCTGTTTTGGCAGCTCCACGCCCAAGTCGCACGAGCCGTCTGAAATAATCTGATATGACATAGTTTCCATTCCCCTATTATTTATTTTAGAAGTCCTATATACAAGCCACATCTACTCGTACAGTATAACACCTTCTTCCATAATAATAAAGACGATCATGAAATTTTAAGAAATAAAAAGACACAGGCAAACTGCAAAACTTATTTAAACGCATTCTTGACATTTCTGACATATTTTTGATACGACGTATTTTACCGATTAATCTACTACTATATTTTTTACACGATTATGGAAATAAGAAGACAAATCCTGAAATGATTGATCACCATTCATTGGCTCATAGACATTGCGAACATATTAATTCTATTTTGCAAAATCTGTCTATAGATTGGATTCTACAAATGCTTTTGTTCAAAACGATATAAGGTCTTTGCCTGTTCGATCAAAAGCTCCCGTTTCTCTGGTTGTAAACGGCGATACAAACCGATCAATCTGCCTTCCTCTTCGCTCAGAGGCATTGGGCATGCTTCCTTTAAATCGGAAATTCCCAGCAGGTAATCCGTTGTAACATTAAAATATTTGGCCAATCGGGCTAAGGTTGCAAAATCCGGTTCCCGATAATTATTCACATAGCCATTCAATGTGGTTTTTGCCATATGCAGCTGTATAGACAACTCTTTTTGCGTAATATCCGATTCTTCGATCAGCTGATGCAAACGTCCCGCGAAATCCATAGAATCTCCCCCTTGCTGTCTGCGTACTTTTTATCACTATATAAAATACTAAAGTCCCACCACAGCCGGGATTTTATACGCGAAAAAGAGTACGTAGTACTCGAAACGCGTACTAACTTAGGATTTTCTTCTATTGTTTTTTTGGTTTAATTCTAATACGCGCAAAGCTTCCGCCTGCTTCATTAAGATATTCTGATTATCCGACTGTAGATCTCGATAGATTCCCACCAAATTTCCCTCACGAACCGTGAGCGATCCTTCTGGATATTTTCTGATATTGGTATTGCCTGCCAGATAATCAGGGGATACATTAAAATAATCTGCCATGCTCTTTAACATCTCCTGGCTTGGCTGTCTCTTTCCCCTGATATATCCGTTGATTGTGGATTTTGCGATATGCAAATCTTCTGCGGCCTGACGCTGAGTCAATCCATATTCCTGTAATAAGCCCTCCAATCGTGTGCTAAAATTCATCAAACTCCCTCCTCAATCTACTATTTTTTTCATATTAAGGGAATTTTTGCGAATCGGCACAAATATACTCTATTCGCGGATATAATCCGCAAATTGAGTGCTTTTTACGCTATACGCATATAATAATACACATTCTGCGTTTTTTAAATCCAACCGCCATCCATTCGAAGCACTTGCCCAGTCAAATAGGACGGCGCATCCAGCAGCAGCTGTACCATCCGCCCAACCTCTTCGGGCTGTCCAAATCTCTGACAGGGTACCTGCTCTGACAGAGCTACCCGCTCTTCCTTTGAAAAACAGCGGTTCATATCCGTATCAATGATTCCGCAGGAGATCGCATTCACCTGAATATTGCTTGGTGCCAGCTCCTTACCCAGCGCCTTAGTCAAACCATCGACGCCGCCCTTAGAAGCAGAATAAGCCGCTTCACAGGAAGATCCGACACTTCCCCAAACAGAAGATATATTGATGATCCGGCCTCTTTTTTTGTGAAGCATCTGTTTTGCGGCGTATTTACAGCACAAAAAAACCCCGGTTAGATTCGTGCGTATCACACGATCCCACTCCCAGGGTTCCATTTCCGTCAAAAGTCCGATATAGGAGATCCCTGCATTATTCACCAGTACATCCACACATCCAAGCTTTTCTTTGGTATGATGGAATGCATAGGCCGTAAATTCAGCATCGCCGATATCACCTGCCACAGGCAAACAACACACCGAATATTGTTCTGTAATCTCCCTGGCCTTCTGTGCCAATCCACGCTCATTTTGCCCGTTGATCGCCAGGTGATACCCGCTGCGCGCCAGCTGCACGGCGATTGCCGCACCGATTCCTCTGGTTGCTCCTGTTACGAATGCAATTTTTGAAACCAAAATCCTGATCCCTCCTTCCTGCTTCCTAAATGCTTTACTTTTTTAGTATACGACAAGCTCCTCTTGTTTTCAAGGATTTCTCTTCCCCGATTCCAACTTTCTATTGTGATACCGAATGAAATGCGTTATAATAGAGACAGGCAATTTTTGTCAAATTAAAATGTAAAGGGGTTGACATCATGCGTATTACAATCACCGGAAGAAACATCGAAATCACTCCTGGGCTGCGACAGGCAGTAGAGAGCAAGCTCTCCAAGCTGGAACGCTATTTTACGCCCCAAACCGATGTGATCGTAACCTTAAGCGTAGAAAAGGAAAGACAAAAAATCGAAGTTACCATCCCCGTTAAGGGCAACATCATCCGCTCCGAACAGGTCAGCAACGATATGTATGTCTCCATTGATCTGGTGGAAGAAGTAATTGAGCGGCAGCTGAAGAAGTACAAAAACAAGCTGGTTGATGCCAAGCAGGGCAGCACCCATTTTAAAGCAGATTTTATTGAAAAGGACGCGCCCGAAGAAGAAGAGATTCAGATTATCCGCACCAAGCGGTTTGGCATGAAGCCGATGTATCCCGAAGACGCCTGTGTGCAGATGGAGCTGCTGGGCCATAATTTCTTTGTATTCCAGAATGCCGAGACCGAGGAGGTAAATGTGGTCTACAAACGTAAGGGCAATACCTATGGATTGATTGAGCCGGAATTCTGATCCGTTTGTAAATGAAAGCTGTCGCGAATGAGCGGCAGCTTTTTCTGTTCCCTTCTTTCTATTTCATTTGCAATTCCTTCATAAATAATTTTAAATTATAAAGAGTTTTTTTAGAAATTATCCATATTTTGCACACATTTTTCGATTATACTTGATTTATCAAATGAAGCTGATAGCACATAAGAAAGCGCGCATCGTTATCAGCTTCGACTAACAACAATTTCCTTTATATAGATTCGGCATTGCTGTTGCCATCATCAGCAGATGCCACAACGTTTTTTTCATAAATTTACTCCCCTCTTTTTTGAAAAAACAGCTGCACAGGCAGCTGTTTTTTCATTGTTTGGATGTGCGTTCTTAACTGCTGACGGCAATGCAAATCCGCAGATCCAAAAATCCTATTGCAATTTCATCTGATCTACTACCAGTACCCCGTCTACAATCACCTTTTCAACCATCGTATCGGAAATCAGCGGATCTCCGTCGGCAATGAAAAGATCCGCATCTTTCCCTTCCTCCAGGCTCCCGACACGGTCGTCCACCCCAATATGCTTAGCCGCATGAATTGTAATCGCCTTTAAGGCCTCAAACGGCTCCATTCCGTGCTTTACCGCCAGCCCGGCGCATAAGGGCAGGTACTGCTGCTGAATGACCGGAGAATCGGTAATAATCGACACCTGACAGCCCGCCTTTGCCAGAATCCCAGGCGTCTCGAAGCTCTTATTTTTTAATTCCACTTTCCCGGCGTGGCCAAAGGTTGGCCCAACGGCTACCGGAAATCCTTCTGCTGCCAGCTCGTCGGCAATCAAAGAGCCGTCCGTACAGTGATCAATCGTCAATCCCAGGCCATATTCTTTTGCAATCCGAATCGCGGTAAAAATGTCGTCCGCCCGGTGAGCATGTGCTTTTAAAGGCATCCTTCCCTCTATAACGGGAATCAGCGCTTCCAGCTTGGGATCATAGGCAGGATGTTTCGTAACATCGCTTCCGGCTGCTTCTCTTTTTGCCAAATATTCTTTGGTTCGCTCCAGCATAATCCGCAGCTTGGAAGCAGTCGTCATTCTCGAATAATTATCTTTTTCTTTATAGCAGCGCTTCGGATTCTCACCAAATGCGCATTTCATGGCAACTGCTTTCTTGATCACCATATCGTCTACACGCTTTCCAACGGTCTTAAGAGCAGTAAATGTGCCGCCTAAGACATTGGAGCTGCCGGGGCCGGTAGCCACACAGGTCACGCCAGCCATAAGCGCCATTTCAAACGTCGGATCCTGGGGATTAATACCGTCGATGGCCGACAGCTGCGGCGTAAGTGAATCTGTCGCTTCGTTGTAATCCTGTCCTTCAAATCCAATCCCATAGCCGTCCAGCCCCAAATGGCAATGCGCCTCTACAAGGCCTGGATAGACATGCTTTTGGGACGCATCAATCACAATTGCATCGCCAAACGCGTCTCCTTCCAGCTGTGAAGCAATCTTCCTGATCTTTCCTTCGACAATCAACAGGTCTGCCTGATAAGGCTCCTCGTGAACGGCATCATGAATCATGCCCTGTTTGATGATCATATTCTGGCTCATCCGTTTCTCCTCCATTTCATACTGTGTTTAGCTTTCCCAAATGCTGATACTTCATTCTGATTTTAGTCCGAATGGAGTACATCTCATTTCGATACACATTGCAAGCTCTATATTTTTCCTGAAACAACTGCCCTGATTCAAAATTGAACCAGGGCAGTCTCTTATTGCAGCCAAAAATTATTTTACTTTGATCTTCTTCTTGTAGATAACAAGATATACGCCTACCAACAGTACTCCGCCGCAAAGAAAATATTTTGCGTCTATTCCGTCTCCGGTCTTAGGCGTTAAATCCTTCACACGTCCATTACTTCCGGTCGTTGATACGGAATTCGTGCTCTTTGTAGCAGAGGAACCGCCGTTCCCAGTTGTTGTATTTCCGCCATTGGGATTGGACGGATTCGTCGGATTCTCACCCCCAGGATTGCTCGCACCTGGATTCTCGCCCCCAGGATTGTTGCTTCCGGAATTATCACCGCTCGGATTGTCATTACCTGGATCCTCGTTTCCAGGGTTGTTATCATCGTCTCCGGGAGTCGGATCGACCGGGCCAACTGGGTTCTGGGCTGTGCCAATGCTTTCAAATATGTATTGATTCTCGTCCGCAAATAACTGTGCCTGAGAACCTGTATAACCATAGATTACATCCGGCGTCCATCCAGACTGGGAACCAATTGAGGACACGCTCTCCGGAATTGTAATGGTGCTGATTCCGCTGCCGGAAAATGCGCCGGACTCAATGGTTGTAACGCTGCTTGGAACCGTCAAATCACCAATCACTCCGTTACTGCTGAACGCCCCTGCGCCAATTGTCTTGGTACTGCTGGCAAGCGTAATCGAGCTCTTTCCGGGAGGACAATAAATTAAGGTACTTAAGGATGCGTCATAAATACATCCGTCTGAACTGCCATAATTGCCGCTGCCACTGGCAATTGAAACAGAGGACAGACCTACACAGCCGGAAAATG
Organism: uncultured Lachnospiraceae bacterium; assembly: GCA_947089585.1. Classification (GTDB taxonomy): domain Bacteria; phylum Bacillota; class Clostridia; order Lachnospirales; family Lachnospiraceae; genus 14-2. The sequence continues at coordinate 29,519 of CAMULB010000001.1, forward strand.
CCCCTAAATCAATCGAGGACACGCTTGCAGGAATCGAAATACTTCCCAGAGAGGCACAATTGCCAAACGCGTTGCTGGCGATGCTGCCGACTCCAGAAGGAAGGTCAATGCTGCCTAAGCTGACACAGCCATAAAATGCAGAGCTTGGTACGCTGGAAATACTGGCGTTGAATTCCACAGATCCAAGACCGCTGCAATCCGCAAACGCTCCTTCACCCATGCTGGTTACGCTGGAGGGAATTGAGATGCTTCCAAAGCTGGCGCAGCCGTTAAATGCACTGGCGCCAATACTGCTGCAGCTGGAGGGAATTGAAACACCGCCCAGGCTGGAGCAGCCGCTGAACGCTGCATCTCCAATTGAAGAAACACTGGAAGGAATGGCTACATCTACCAGATTGGAACATCCATTGAAGAGCTGTGAGGGAATTGCGCCCAAATTCCCCGGCAGAGCAACCGAAACCAGGCTGCTGCAGCCGCTGAATGCGCCGGAACCGATGTTGCCTGCGGAAGCGATGGATGCGCTGGTCATACTGGTACAGCCACTGAACGCACTGCTGCCGATGCTCTGCACCGAAGCCGGAACCGTCACATTCGTAATACTTGTATTGCCTGCAAATGCACTGTCCGCAATTGCAGTTACAGATTCGGGAATCGTCACATCCCCGCCCGGTCCATTATAACCGGTCAACACACCGTCTGTAATCACGAATTCCTCTGGCGGCGGCGCTTCTGTCGCGTCCGCCCGGAATCCGGGGGTCAATGCCGCACATACAAAGACTGCGGCAAACAGCATCTGCATACGTCTCTTCACACTAACTCTCATTAGATCTTCCCTCCCTATGGTTCGTCGGCTCCGTCTACCCGCTTTGCAACCAGGAACAGACGGCCATCCTCAATATAATAATTACAGGTCGAAAGAGTAATCAGTTTATCGCCATAATTCAAATCCACTTCGTCCTGATATACCTTCAGTTCCTCAATATTACGCTTATATTCTGCAAAAGCCGCTTCATCCTCCGCATTGAGGAAATTATAATAACGGAACACGTCTTCGTCCTGATACTCAACCTTCGCCAAGCATACTGCTATAATATCATATTCTTCCCGATCATACAATGTATGAAATTGAATTCTTTTATGATTTTTCCAATATGTTTCGTCTAAATACTCCTGCAGGCCGCCAAACATCATGCCGCTGCGCATGTTATGACCATATATCATAAGGTTATCGTCCCGATTTACATAATTATTACGCATATCGAGGAAAATACAACCATTTTTGTCCTCTTCTTTATTAAAATTATGCTGCAAATAAAATTCGTTGGAATCCACGGACTGCATGACCGGATAATCAATCTCTGTCCCCGGAATCTTAATCCATCCCACCAGATCCGGGTTCTGCGTATGCAATCCGACATATTCCGGCAATATCTCACGCGGTTCTTCCACTGCCTCAGGCTCCTCACTCTGCCCTGGCTGTGCATTTCCTTCTGGAACGGCTGTGGAATCACTCGCCTCCTGTTCTTCTGACACCTCTTCTAAGCTTCGCTTGACATAATCGGAAATATAACGTGTCGCTCTTGATGTCTCCTTACTCTGCTGCAGCTCCTTCATCTCTCTTGTCTTGCGGTAACTCATATATTCGTTGCCAAAAAAATAGCCAAAACAAAGGATTGCCGCAATAATACACAGAATCCCGGCAATCTTGCGGGGAGCTCCTCCCCGCTCGACTGCCAGGTTCTCAAAACCTTCATCTGCCAATTCCTTGTAGTCATCCGCCAGTAAATCAGAAAGATACAACAGATAATCTTCTCCAATGACACTTTGAAATTTGATATCCTTCTGTCTGATCAGGGTGTAGAGCCGAAGCGCTACCCCCTGTTCATTGATGTCCACTTCATCTGATATGCATTTGATCTTTCGTACATCTGCCAAACCCTTCTTGTACTCCGAATAGGAGTCAAATTGAAAACGTCCGATCCGATATATTTTCTTCATAGTTTCATCACTATTTTATTTTAACATATTTTGTAGTGGAATAGCTACTGTAAATTTTTGTACCATTCACAGTCCGATATGCTCGAACCTTGTAATAGTAGCGTTTCTTACTGGTCAGCTTCGTGTTGGTATAGCTTGTTTTCGTGATAGTCTTGATCTTCTTAAAACCACTCTTGGATTTCGTGCTGCGGTAAATCTCATACCCGCTGGCCCCGGAAATCTTCTTCCAGCTGATCGTCGCCTGCTTGGATTTCTTAGATTTTAAGGTGATCTTTGGCGTTGACGGCTTGGTACTGGTCTTTACCGTCTTGGTAAAGTTACTATAACATTTACGCTTATTCGTTTCATTATAATATCTTACCTTGAAACTGTAGGTCTTTCCTGCCTTGAGGCCGCTGACCGTATAGCTGGTCTTTGTGCCGCCCTTCACCGTCTTAATCAGCTTATTCTTATTGTCAAAAATCTGATAGCCGCTTGCCAGATCCTGTTTTTTCCAGGAAATCTTAATCTTTGTCGTGCTGGACGGCGTCGCCTTCGCGGTTCCTGAAATTGACGGCATCTTAATTGTAAAGTTCACAACCTTGGCGCCCGTCATATTTCCTTTTCCGGTAATCATTACAATTGCTTTGCCGGGGAACTTGTTATTGCTGTATTTTAAGGAATAATCGGTTCCTTCTTTTAACGTTATACCACCATATTTTACAGTCAGCGCAGGCTTCTGTGCCTTGGTGTTAAAATTCACCGTTGAAATCTTGGATACGGTCGCCTGTGCCACACTTCGCTTCACAATGTTGAATTGGAAGGTTTTTGAGCCTTTGTAATAACCGATTCCTTCAATCTGAATGGATGCCGTTCCGGCATTGACATTGTTGCTGACCGTAACCTTGTAATCCTTCTCCGGCATCAAGGTCTTGCCATAAGCTGTCACCTTGCCAAGCGGCGGTACAACGGGTGTACCGGTATACAGATACGCATTCACAAGTCCGACTACCTGCAGCCCCGCGCTCACATCCCGGCAAATATCAAAGTTTACTACCTTGCTGCCGCCGAATTCAGTTCCGGTTCCGGTAATCGTAATGGATGCCTTACCGGCTTCTACGTTATTGGCGTAAGTCAAGGTGTAGTCCTTGCCGGCTTCTAAGGTTCTGCCGCCATGACGGACAACCGGTGATGGTGTAATCGCTTTTCCGGTGTAATTTTGAGTTGGAATTGCAGCAACCTCTGCCTGTGCAAGACTGCCGATAATTGTAAACGTCTTCTGCAGCTCACCTGCATAATTGCCAATACCGGTGATGGTTACTTTCGCTGTATTAATCCCGACTTCCTGATTGCCTGTGTAGGTCAGGCGATAGTCTTTATTCTGTACAAGCTTAACGCTGGCACGTTGGTTCGGCGCCTGATAAGTTATTTCCAAAGCAGGTGTGATCGGCTTCCCGGAATATACTTGATTCGGAATGTTGCTTACACTGATCGCACTGTTGGTCAGAGGAAGACTGGCAATCGTAAAATCTACCGATTTTGTACCACTGTAGTTTCCTAATAATTTTAAAATGACGGATGCCTTGCCGGCGTTGGTATGATCTGCAGAATAAGACAATTCATAAGTAGTCGGCGGAAGCATCTGACCCTTCCAGGTTACTTTTACATTTTGAATCTGCTCCAACGTATTGTATACCCGATCTTCGACACCTTCAATCATTACATCATTGATATCAATGTCCAATGGCTGAATCCAAAACGCCGCTTTTACGGTCCCGGCATAATTATTGATACCAATCACTTCGATCGTAGCTTCTCCTACATTCGTATTATTCTCGCAGTTTCCGAGTATATAATCGGTATCCATCTCCAATGTTACTTCTTCATCACCAATTAGTCTGGTGACGATTACATCCTCTGCCTGTGGACGGATCGAATCTCCGGTATAAATCTGTGGCGGAATATATACGTTGAACTCATCTGGAAATGCTGTCATATCCCGCCCTACAATCATAAACGGAGCGGTTCTTGTGTCGCTGTAATTATTGATTCCCTTGATGATTACCGTCGCGTCATTGCTGCCTACCGTCTTGAGATCGCCAGAGTATTCCAGCTTGTAGTCTTCTCCTTCTACCAAAGGCTGAGGCCGCCCCTCCTGACGCACGATCACTGTTGGATTGATATCGCTGCCGGTATAATAATACTGATCAACAGTTTGCGGCACCGTTCCCTCCATCTCAATGGTAAAGGTACTTGCGTCTTCGAGAGAAACTCCCTTAATCGTGAAATAAAATCTCATGCTGCCGACATAATTGCCGCTGCCCGGAATATCCGGGTTATAGGGTGCTCCTTTAATCTCAATATAGGGTGCATTTGTCCCGTTTTCTTCAAAATTACCGCCATTGATATTCTGTCCATAGCGAACAAATTGGAATTCGTTGGTGCCATTTTTTACAGCTTTTCCATTGTAGCAGAGCATGAGCTGTGCTACATCTGGTTCAACCGGACTACCCGTGTAATCATAATAATCTGCCAAACCTGACAATGACATACCAACCTGATTCTCTGCGATACTTAAATCGCGCGGCACAATACTAAACTGCTTTGACTTTTCACCTTCAAAGCCACCATCTTCAATTCCCTGAATTTTCACAGCTGGACGATTCTTTGTATTTGCCCTTGTTACCTCTGTATTATTGCTATAGCCTGCGATATTGTAATCTTCTCCCAGGATCAATTCCTGGCCAAAATACGTTACCTTAATCTCCGGCTCTACACCGTCCTGATTATATGGCTGTGCGGGAATATCTGCAATCACAGCATCCTCCAGCTTTCCCCGGATTCTGAATTTGATCGACTTTGTATCCTTATAATTGCCCTTTCCATCAAGAATAAAGGTTGCCGTTCCTGGTTTTCTGTTGTTCTCATACGTAATCTTATAATCTTGTCTGACACTTCCTCCGGGATAAAGCTGTTTGTCACCGTAAAAGATGCCAAAGGAATCCAACTCATTTTCCAGACGAATCTCTCTGCCCTGATGTTTTGCCTCATAGTACATGCTGAATTTATTATCTTCCAACTCATCCCATTTTTCTACTCCGTTCGTATCCACCGTTCGATAACGGATATGCAAATCCCCTGCATTAATCGACTGTGGATTGATGATAAAGGGAACCTTCCTTGTACCAGAGTAGTTTCCATCTTCCCGCGCCTGAATGTAGAAATGCGGCCTGTGATCCTCGTCTGCGTCTGCTTCCGGCACATTTATATTGGCAATGAGTTCCACTCTATAATCACCGGTCAAGACCACTTCCGGGGGCGTCTCCTCTCCTTCGCCTGTGTCACCACCCTCAGGTGTATCTCCGCCTGCTGGAGGCGTCGTTTGCGTCTCTTCTACTTCTTTGAGCTCCTTTTCACCAAACATCAAACGGAATCCCTTCGTATCTCCTGTCGGAATAATCTTTCTCGGATCAATCGGATCACCCGTATAGGTATATCCATCTTCCTCAATTCCTTTTATTTTCACTTCCTCATCATCAATCGGTCTCTGCAAAATAGCAAAGGTCTCTTCGATCGTATCTCCGCCTGTCTTACCGCCAAAGAACAGATTCTGCTTACCCTCTTCCAGCTCCGCATCATCAGCAGATATGGAAATATGAACTCTGTTATTCACATCGTCCTCTGCACCATGTGTTTTGGTCGCATTAATGTCATCGCCGCCAATCGCGTCTGCATTGTTTGTAATCACATAATTCTCAAAAGGAATCGTCTGTGAAAAGTATTTTACAGTGATATCATCCGGGCCCAAAACCTGTTTCTTACCGTTGTATACCTTATTTGCATCTACGTCGATTTGAACATGCTCTGCATAGGAATTCAAGTCACCCCAAATATTGAAGTTTCTCTCAACTGTTCCGGTGAAGTTGCCTGTTCCTTTGATTACCAAGGTCGCTACGCCGACCTGGTCGTTGTTTTCGTAAATAATCTCGTAGTCACGGCCCTGTAGCATTTTATCCGTTCCCGCTTCTTCTTTATCTGTAGTACTATCAAAATGAATCGTTTCGCCATTGATGGTAATTCCATCATATGTGAATGAAGGTTCTTCAATGGTAATATCACCCTGATCCGTCCAGATTCTTTTACCCTCTGGATCGTTCTTTTCCGGATACAACACTTCTTCTGGAACTGTAATAAACTGTGTTCCTTCTACATCAGAAATGTTCCGTGGCAGAATTGTAAACGAAATTCTCCGCGTACCTGTAAAATTGTTGCCTGTCCCTTGAATTGTGATAAATGCTTCATTTTTTCCGGTTACATCTACATTATTTCTAGTCTCTTCCTCTTTCAGAATCTTGTAGTCACCTTGCTGCGTAGTTTCATCCCAAAGCTGCAACTCATGACCATTATAAGTGATCTTCATATTGGGATAAATTGGCTGAGCAGTATAGACCTGATCTTTCTCATATTCTGGGATTATGTCTTCTTCCGCAATGTTTTTTGGAACAATCTGAAATTCTACTACATTCTTTTGCCCAGTTTCCGGCATATAATAATATACATCTTCACCATCTTTTTCTAAAGTAGCTACATATGCTTTCGCTGTTCCTACGTTTATATTATTTTTATCCTCCTTATATTCTAGCCGAAAATCTGACCCCAGATGTAGTTCTTTAGTTACCTTTTTTTGATCTACCTCCGCCGTATAAATTGCTTCTAAATCACCATCAACTAATTCAATTTCATCGCCAGTATATACTTTAGGATTGGCAGTTACAGTCATATCCTGCAAGTTTCCCTTGATTATAAATTCCTGTGTAAATGCTCCTTTAAAATTACCTATTCCTTGTAATTGGATTACCCCTATCCCAGGCTCGGTATTGTTGACATAACCATCTTTTTCTTTTATAGTATAATTTACATTTTCCTCCATTTTATACTCTGAACCATCTTCTCTCAGATATGTCAAAGAAAAAGCAGGTTTTACAGCAGTATTAAGCAGTGGGACAAATTCTTTTCCATTATGATCAGTCGAAGCATCTGTTAATTTGATTTGAATATGATCCGAATTTATTTTCTGTGCCAGATCCATTTCCGTTATTTCAAAATACAAAACGGTATTATCTTTATAATTTTTATTACCAGTAATTGTAACCTTTGCAAGATTTTCCTCTGTTTTACCAGTAGTCTTATCAACGTTCTGATACCAGTCCAAGTTGTAATTTACAACATCACCACTAGTTTCATTCTGACTTTCTTTTGGAATTTTTACCCAACTGTTGTTTTGAAGGTGTTCTAATATAATAGCTGGTTGAATCTCCTGAGTTGTATATGTTGTTGTGTAATTCCCATCGGAATTTTTAGGCAAATCTAATCTTACTCGAATCTTAGCAGCAGTTGCAGTATCACTCACATCAATACTTTGAGGTTGAATCTCAAAAGTAGATATCACCTTTGTCTTATCATAATTTCCAAGACCTGTAATTTTAACAGTAACAGTATTTGACGCCGATATACGCTCTCCATCATACTCAATCTTATAATCTTTATTATTAACTAATGTTATCTTCTCTCCATTTTGCTTTTCATAACTAATTACCATGGCTTCTTGCCCAATAGGTAATCCAGTATAAGTTGGGCTGCTATCGAAATTAGTAAATGTAAAATTAATATTGTCGATATCCAGAGGTTTTATTACGAACTCTTTAGGAACTGTACCTGAATAATTACCTATACCCGTTATTGTTACCTTACCGGTTCCCGCTTTATTATTATTCGAATAACTTAAAGTATAATCTCTACCCTCCTGTAAAACCGTATTCTTATCCTTGTCTTTTACTACTACTGTTGTTTTTATCCCCCCTTTGCTATCAAGTCCGGCTTCAAAAGTAGTTTCCTCTACGTCAATGTTTTCCTCCAACAATTCTTGTCTATTTACATTAAAAGGTACTTGCTTTGAGTTTTTGAAATTTCCGTTCGAAGAAGGCGTGATCATAAGATTTTTGCTACCTGCTCCATTTTTATCATCTTCTACTATCGCCAATTCATAGTCATCTTGTGAAATTGGTTCTTGATTTAACATGACTTTTATCTGATTTTTCAACTCAGGATTATCTAATAAATTTGAACCATCATATTCAACAGTTGGCAAAATGACATTAACTTTTCCCAGATCTTCTGGCACAATTCTATATTTTTTTGTTATGCTTCCTTCATAATAACTGTTTGGTAAACTATCATCATTAAACTTAATTACAAATTCTACATCACCATTCTTACTAACATTTTTACGATCCCCTACATACTCAGATATAAAATCCGTACCTCCTCGAAGAGTATAATCCCCATCTACAATTGTTATATACTGTATAATATCTACACCAGTATAAGTTATCTCCTCTTTAAAACCAGAAATTTTTAGTTGTTCTTCATCCGTTATCTCTTTTTTAATAGAGTAAACAATATCTAACTCTCTTCCTTTATATTCACCTTTTCCTTCCACTTTATAGCTCATTTGACCCGGTCTGGTTGGGATACCAGAAGAAGACATTGATCTGATTGTAAAATGATCCTTTTCGTTTAATTCCTCTCCTGTATAAGAATCAATAATAGACAAATCTCCTCTTTTTAGTAGGTCTTGTAAGGAGTGACTTTGGGCCGAATCATCCAACCAATATGTTAAACCTGGTTGTAGCCCCGCAACTTCCATTTCTCTTGCCAAAACATCAAAAGTAATAGTCATCGAAGAATTCGATATTGTACAATTTCCCGTACTCCCTGGCCTTACAATAATTTTTCCTTGCTTTTCTCCTACCGTTGTATAATTACCATATTCCCATGTATAATCATATTCTTCACCCTCTGCTTCTTCACCTACTTTTACACTTTTTAAGAAATCCTTATTAGAATTGTCAGCTAACTCTAAATTTGGAAGATCATTGATATCGCCAACTGTCGCCTCTGTTTTGGATAATTTAAAATCTGTACTTTGCAATCTTATTGCTTTAATAGTTACAGTAACAGTTCTTTTCATCTTATTATTTGATTTTAACGTCATCACGTAACTATACGTACCTTGATTTTTAATTTTTCCCGATTCAATAACTGTAGTACCCTTTTTAACTTCTACATCTATTTGATCTTTAACCGACTCTCCGTTCTCATTCTTAATATCATAATCATATTCTTTTCCATTATATTCAAACCCTTTAGCCGGATTCTCTATTTGTTCCCCGTTTGATACTAGAATTAAGGAAACATTTGCCAAACTAGTCACTGGATCTGCCGCCCGCACCGACAACGCCGAGAAATCCGCGATTCCCAGCAGCATACATACGCTCATAAAAACTGCCAATATCCTCTTCCCTACATCCTTATACATAGCAACAACCTCCTGTCGAACTCAACTATGCTATACCCTTTGCAAAAGTCAGCAAAAGTGCACACCCGTTCCATTTCTCATTCCCCGCCGAAGTGTACACATACTCTGATCTATATATCGGTTTTTTCGAGCGAAATATTAAGCCGTTTATTGCTAATATTTTTATATTTCTTCTATCACGAAATCATCTCCAATTGCAATATACCATGAAAAAGGTACAGGCCCTTGCACAGTTCGTGCTGTAACAAAGGGCCTTGAGACAATTGATGCGTATAGAGTAATTATATCTTACCACAGTCATTTTGTCGAAAGCTGTCGAATTTCATGGTCTAAGATACTTTATAATCTCCATTCCGTCCTATGACATTGAGATCTTCTCATAAAAAGGTACAGGCCCCCGTGCAGTTTACGATACTGCACAGGAGCCTTGAGACAATTAGTACGTTTGGAGTGATTTCATCATACCACCATTCGATTGTCGAATGCTGTTGAATCATGTCTCTTATGTCTAAAAATAATATTTATGATATAAAAATTTTTTTACATGATCCAGATGGGATCTTGAAGCTATCTAATTTGCGCCATTGCCTGAAAGAATCCGATCGCGTTGCGGAAGCATTTTCCATTTTACAGATCCCGTAATTTTCCAGAATAAAGTACGAGCCCCCATGCGGTTTACAATCCTGCATGGGAGCCTTGAGACAATTAGTACGTTTTGGAGTGATTTCATCATACCACCATTCGATTGTCGAATGCTGTTGAATCATGTCTCTTACTATCGTAAATCATTGTCGATCTCTTTTTGTCGTATATTTGAATACATCATGATAAAAAGCAAGAAAACAAGCAAATCATTTCTTGTTTCCCTGCTTCTTTCTATTCATCGTCTTCGGCTGCACGAAGTTCTTCTTTTGTAAATCCCAGACCAATGATCTGCTCTTGACCAATTCCAGAGGATATCATTCGTCTGATTAATTTTATTCTTTCTTCGATTCTTCCTTGTTCGTGCCCTTGTTTCAACCCTTGCTCCAGTCCCCGCTCCAGCCATTTCTCAGCCAGCATCTCACTTAAGTTGCACATACTTTCGATCCTCCTCTCCAGCGCTACGCTCATTTTGATCCCATAATCCCGTTCCAGCTTTCTCTTTTTTCCAAGCGGCTCTTCATCCGACAGCAGCGTTTCCAGCATTGCAATCAGCTGATTCCTTGACTCGCAGACTGCCGCTTTTCCTCGCAGACGGATCACGTATGCTTTAATCAAATCCAGATTCCGAAATTCCGGCGCTTCCCCATACAAGCTTCTTCCGGTCAGCGAAATCTCTGCGATCGAATCCTGCTTTTCTTCCTGATCCATCAGAATCCAAATGCTTCGCACTTTTTTTAGATCGTCATAATTGCTATGGTAAAACTCTACCTGCTTTTGCGCGGATACCATCCGGGACAGGTAATAGAGAATTCTGTTTTCCAGGTAATAGCCCAGCTCTCCGTGCGCTTCTGGCTTTCATTATATCATATGAAGTTCCTTCAATACAGGGTAATTTTAGACTTTTTTAAAAGATACAGGCTCCTATCGCGTTTACAATCCTGCATAGGAGCCTTGAGACAATTCGTATATGTGGGATGATCTCCCTACTTCTGATTCGCCGGCTCAATGTTGATAATCTGCCCCTTAATCTTGGCGTTCGCCATGGCGTGAAGCACTTCTCTTCCATATTCTCTGGGCACTTCGACAAAGGTATAGCGATCATACATATCAATCGCACCCACCAGCTTACCCGGCATGCCGCTCTCTCCGGCAATTGCGCCGAGGACATCTCCCGGTTTTACCTTCTGCTTTTTGCCGATGTTGATGAAAAGGCGCACCATCCCCTCTTCTGCTCCGGTGTCCCCAAAATCAATCTCTCTGGCCGATACGCCTGCTGCCTCCTGCGTTCCCAGTGCAAGCTTTAAAAAAGCAGCGGCAATATCCATCGCCGTATGATCGGAGTCATTGACAAACTGCTCGATCATGTCAATCGTCTTGTCAAGATCTTCTTCTTCAATCACGGAATCAATGTTCTGCATGATTTTTTCCAGACGCATTTGCTCTACATCATCCATGCTGGGAATGGGACGGGCTAAAATCTTAGTCTTGCAATAACGTTGAATGTCTTTCAGCTTATAGACTTCCTTTCCCTTGACAAAGGTAAAGGCTTGGCCCAGGCGGCCGGCACGTCCGGTTCTGCCAATGCGGTGCACGTAATATTCATCGTCCTGAGGAAGATCATAATTAAAAACAGCTTCTACATCATCTACATCAATGCCCCGTGCCGCTACGTCGGTAGCTACCAAAATCTCTGTTTTTCCATTGCGGAAACCGTTCATCACACGGTCACGCTGGGTCTGCTTCATGTCTCCATGGAGCCCTTCTGCAAAGTAGCCTCTGCCCTGGAGCGCCTGGGTGACTTCATCCACCATTCGTTTGGTGTTGCAGAATACAAGGGAAAGCTTTGGATCATACACATCCAAAAGGCGGCTTAAGATCTCTACCTTATCCTTGCGTTTTACATCATAATAATATTGTTCAATATTGGGAACGGTCAGTTCTTTTTTTACAACCTTGATTGTAACAGCATTTTTCTGATATTTCTTGGTGATTTCCAGAATTGGTTTGGGCATCGTTGCGGAAAAGAGAATCGTCTGTCGCTCCTTGGGGAGATATTCCAGCACCGTCTCTATATCTTCACGAAATCCCATATTCAGCATCTCGTCTGCCTCGTCGAGCACAATTGTAGTCACATGCTCGCAGCGAATCGTCTTGCGGCGCAGATGATCCATCACACGTCCGGGCGTTCCGATGATAATCTGTGCTCCGCCTTTTAAGGAGCGAATCTGCTTGCCGATATCCTGCCCGCCGTATACCGGCAGTATTTTGATTCCGTGCATATATTTTCCCAGACAGCGAATCTCTTCCGCCACCTGAATGGCCAATTCTCTGGTCGGGCAGAGCACCATCGCCTGCGTTTTTTTATTCTGACTGTCTACCTTTTGCAAAAGGGGAATGCCAAATGCCGCCGTCTTACCGGTTCCGGTCTGGGCCTGGCCGATCACGTCGCCGCCCTCCATCACCACGGGAATGGCCCGCGCCTGAATCGGGGTCGTCTCTTCAAAGCCCATCTCTTTGATGCCCCTCAAAATCTGCGGGTACAAATCCATTTCGTCAAATCTGATTGTTTCCATATATAATATAATTCCTTTCTCAGTCCTGGTGTATCATTCCGTTACATCCTTGTCAACCGTCCGATCACGCATTTTTTGTTCCATCTTTCAACAATAAGTAACAGTTCCGGCATTCTGCCCTGTTATAGCAACGATTCTGAAAAAATGAACCGTTTTTCATCATAACAGACCACCCCTGCAAAGTCAACAATTATATCTTGACTTCTCATGCTTAATATGGTAGTATGCAATTAAGTTATAAGTAGTTTTTAAAACTATGTGGTATCTTTTTTTCGTTTTTATCATATAATATCTATTGTTAGGAGATGATTTTATGAAATTTCATTTGAAGGATCCCGGAAGCTCGATTACCCATTTTATCGGTATGCTGATGGCTGTATTTTCCGCAACGCCGCTGCTGATCAAGGCTTCCACAAATCCAGATCGGATACACGTCGTATCTCTGGGAATCTTTATTCTCAGCATGATTCTTCTCTATGGCGCAAGCGCAACGTATCACGCGCTGGATCTATCGGAACGAACCAATCAGATTTTACGAAAAATCGACCACATGATGATTTTTGTATTGATTGCCGGGACTTATACGCCGGTCTGTCTGATTGTTCTCCCACCGAGAATCGGCTATGCGCTTTTGGCTCTGGTCTGGGGCATCGCTCTGGCCGGTATCCTGATCAAAGCTCTGTGGATTACCTGTCCCAAGTGGTTTTCTTCGATTCTGTATATCGCGATGGGCTGGGTATGCGTGCTGGCATTTACACAGCTGCTGAATTCCCTTCCGGCACAGGCGTTTCGCTGGCTGCTGGCAGGCGGTATTATTTATACGGTGGGCGGTGTGATCTATGCGTTAAAGCTGCCGATTTTCAATTCCAAACACAAAAATTTCGGTTCTCATGAGATTTTTCATCTGTTTGTTATGGCCGGAAGCGCCTGTCACTTTATTATGATGTACTTTTTCGTCGCCAATATGCCTTTGCCGTAATTTTACGGCAGGGGCCTTTTTTGTAAAATCAATCGCAGCTTGTCCTCTTTTTTCATTCGCTTGATCGCTGCTTCCCGCTTCATCGCTTCCTGTCTTGTCTCAAACGTCTCAAAATAAACCAGCTTTACGGGCCTTCTGCTTTTGGTATATTTCGCTCCTTTTCCTTCATTGTGCGCCTTCAATCTCTTTTCGATGTCGTTCGTCCAACCAGTATAAAGCGTACCGTCGCTGCATTTTAAAATATACGTCACATTCATTTGTTTCCCACCTATGTACGAGGCCAGCGGCCTCATTTATGTGAAGCAATCGGCAAAACGGTATCTTTCCATCAGAGACAGCACAGGTGCAGTAAAAAAAGACGATTGCGGATTTTTTTCTTTCTATAGTATAAGCAAAAACGATCCTTTTGTGCCTGTCCGCAGCGCCGCGTCCTCCGAAAAATTTTGCCGGCCTTTGATTTCTTCATTATACAGGATTTGAGCTTCAAATTCAAAGTACTTTGTCGAATTTTATACTGGATTACACGATTACAGGTACAGCATCGCATCACCTGTGATACTGTACCTGCATCATTGACTGAATCCGATTTTGTAAATCACGGATCAGAATCCATTGCTTTTACTGCAAAAATCCCATCGGGTCAATTGCCTCATTGTCCTTGATAATCTGGAAATAAAGATTTGGGCCTTCTACGGAATAGTATTTGGTCGGTTCGCTCACATAGCCGATCACATCCCCGGCTTCAACATAATCTCCGGCGTTGAGCGGAACCTCCTTCAGTTGTCCGTAAACGGCGCTGTAACCGTCTCCCAAATCCACCGTCACCGTACATCCGGTTTCCGGCCGGTCGTATTCAATGTTGGTAACGACTCCGTCCGCGACCGAGCTCACGCGATCGTTGACATTGCCCTGAATCACAAGGGCTTCATTTGTTTTATACTGATCCAACGTTGCAAAATAAATCGTTTGATCCTTGCTGAAATTGAGAATCACGTTCCCGGAAAGCGGCCATCCCATCTCGGAAGCAGCGTCAAAATGAAGCTCAGGCTGGCTGGGAACCGCCGATGTCTCAGTTGTCTCTTCTTCCCCTGTCTCCTCGCTTTGAGCCGTTGTCTCTCCTTCTGTCTCTTCGTTCTCGTCCTCTTTTGCATTCTCGTCGTCTGCATCTTCCTTCTGAGACACAGCCTGATTGCTGGATGAAATCACATCGGGTTCATCCATAAAATCATCGTTTTCCGCCTCAATCATCTGGTCTACCGCCGCAGTTTTCGGCGTTTCCTTCTCTTCCTGTTTCCCTTGCTCCGCTTTTTCCTGTTTTGTCTTTTCTTGCTGCGCCAATTTTGCCTGCTGCTTTTCTGCCAGATCCTCCTGCTGCTTCTTTTCCTCATTTTGCTGGGCCACATAGACGCCGGTCATTCCCAGAACAGCCGCCAGCATCAAAGCTGCTGCCAGCAAATAAGATTTCTGCTTAAAAAACGTAACTGTTTTCTTATCCTTTTTCATGCTATCACCATCCATTTTCTATGATTTGATAATAGCATTTCCTCATTTTGCAATTTTAATCAGAAATCTCAATATTTTTAAAATAAGTTTTCAAAATTTCCTGGTATCCGCTCCCCTGTTTCGCCATCACATTGGCTCCGTATTGGCTCATGCCTAATCCGTGGCCCAGTCCCTTGGTGACAATGCGGATTTTCCCTTCTACCTCTTTGAGATAGAGGCAGGCGGAAGGAAGCTCTAAGGCGCTGCGAAATGCTTCTCCTGTCACCTCCTGTCCCTGGCAAGTCACTTTTGTCACATATTCTGCATGATCACGCGCGGTCAGCTCTAAATCCTGCAAGGGATTTTCATCGGAAACGGAAATATCGCCAAATATGGTAATCAATCTTCTCGCAAAATCCTGTTTCTCGAAAAACGTTACCTTCAAATAATCCTCCGCCGGTATATCCTGCATGCTGTCCGTCCCTGCCAGCCAGGGCATTTGATCGCTGCCCAAAGCTTCTTTCGCACTGCGTGTCTGTCCGGCGCTGACCGCATGGAACGCAGCATAGGGGCAGGCTCCCTCGTAGGTAATGACAATCTCTCTGGTTGCCTCCACAGCTTCCATCGCTTTTTGGTAATTTTCCAGATAGCCATCTTCGCCCCACAGCTGCAGCAATTCCTCCTTGCTCGACGACACCGGCAGTTCTGTCCCCTCTTCCTTTGCTGCCCGCAGCATCGTTCTGGCAATCACGGCCTGAGCTTTAAGCGCCTCCATTTCATAATTGAGCGGCATCTGTGATGCAACTACGCCCGCTAAATATTCCTGCATTTCTGCATCCTCTTCTTCCTGCGCATCTGGTTCTTTCTCCTCTTCCTGCCCATCCGGCTCTTTCTCTTCTTCCTTTTCCTCCTTTCCTTTACTCGACGCATCGGCTGACGAACCGGATTCATCCATCGGTAAAAATGCTTCTTTTCCCTCCTTTCCCTGAAAGCATAATGTGATAATATATGGAAGGGCACAGGCCAAAAAAAGGATGCAAAAAAAGGTCTTAATCTTTTCTCTCATATGCTGCTCCTGATCCCGATGATCTGACGTCCTGTTTCGGACGGTACAGTCCGAACCTGCAAATCTGTCAAACGATTGCGTTCGGACAATCATTTTTCTTGTCCTTGCAGTATATGATTTTGAAAAAAGAGATAGACCTTTTTCTAAATGTTCTTCTTTCTCAGACAACGATTCCCGCAGCACATACGATGCTCACGGGAATCAGCGGTTTGTTCTGTAAAAAATTAGCCGGCGTAATATTCCTTCACTGCTTCAAAGAATGCGTCAATATTTTCCCATTTGGACATCGGCGGAATATCGCAGCCGGAAGAGATGACAAAATTGGGATACTTGCAGCATTTTTCCATCAGATCCTTTGTTTCTTTCTTGATCGAATCTACCGTACCGTTGCGGAACTGGGAAGCGGGATCTACATTTCCTGCTGCCAAAACATCGGCCGGAATCAGCGGCATCATATCTGCCATGTCAATTGCATTGCCAAAATGAAGCACCGGCGCGCCGATTTTGAGGATGGAATCAATCTGCTGAACCACCGAATTGCCGCAGTTATGGTATACCACAATAAATTCATCATCCTGCACGGCATCGACAATCTTCTTCATATAATCAGAGGAAAATTCTTCTGCCAGGCTGGGGGAGAGCAGGCCGGCTAACGGTTCGGCAATGACTACGCCGTTCGCTCCTACCCGCTTATATTCAAGACAATATTTGATGATGAATTGCGTCACCTTTTCCAGCACCGTATGTACCATATCTGGTTCATCATAGCAGTAAACCATCGCTTCGGACACGTCCATCAGTCTTCCGGCAAGAGAAAACGGGCCGATCACACCGGCAAATACCGGTCTGTCCTCAATCATCTTGACCGCCTTTTCAATTGCTTCGATGTAGATTGCTGTCCGTCCCGCACCGATTTCGGGAATCTCAAGCGCATCCGCTTCTTCTTCGGTAGAAACTACGCTGCCGATTACTGTGGGAACCTCATCGTCAGAAAAACGAATCGTAGAGCCGAAGCATTCTGCTTCCAGCGACAAATCCATCAGGCTGACGGAGGCGGCGGCGTCTACGCGGTCTGCTACCAGCTTCATGCCTTTTGCCTGCAGATCACTGCTGGAAATCAGCTCTTTTACCGTAATGTCCATCATCTGAATGGCCGGGAAGGACAATACCGGCATTGGCTTTTTGCTGGATGCTGCCAGCGTATCTGCAACCCACTGCTTCATATTTCTCTTCATATTCTTCTCCTCCATAAATTGAACATGCGTATTTGAACTGTTTTTAGTATAGAGGAATTATTTTAGATCTTCTGGCAAAAAAAGCTATATTTTTTGTAAAAGATTTGGATATTTTTCATATAATCTGCAAATACTTTTGCAAGCTGTTTTGAAAAAAAGTTAAAAATCCGTCGTCTAATGCCACATCGTCCTGGCATGTACCTCCAAGATCGTAATAGTAAGCTCCATTTGCAATATTTTTTGACAAACAATCCAAAGGAAATCCTTTTTGTCGTCTGGGATGGGGCACTGAGGTCAGCAGAAACGGTTCTCCGCTTAACGCGTCGTCCATACTCTCATAGCTGTGCGTCTGGTCAAGCACGAGACAGACAGCATTTTTGTATCTGGCGGTGAGATCGCCGTATGTCCGTGCCAGACCGGCATAATAATCCGTCATCTCTTCGTCACTCAGCTCCTTTCCCCCCACCCGGCGGACATGAACGCCGGGCTGCAAAGATTCTTTCAGCCCTTCAAAATATAAGCCGCTGTCGCAGGAAAAAACCGGCATCTGAAAAAACTGATAATAGGCCCATGCTTTGATCCGGGCATTTTCCAACGGGGTCTGCCCGCACTCCTCCAAAACCGGCGGAGATTTTTCTAAATCCTGTAAGCCGATCAGCTCAACCTCCGGCAGCCGTGACAGATAACGGCGCATCAGCTGCAATTTTCCTTCGTTGGTAGTTCCATATAACAGCTTCATCCAATTGACCTTTCTTTACGAAAATATTTTCGGAACATATTTTCGTTTTTTCGCTTGCATTTTACAAATATTTGTGTTATAGTAAATTTTAGAACAGATGTTCATTTTATTGTAAGGCGGTGAGATCATGCAGATTACTCAGGAGATGAGCCTGATTGAGAAACTTCACATCCTAACCGACGCTGCCAAGTACGATGTAGCCTGCACCTCCAGCGGGGTAGACCGGGGCGGCAACGGCAAGAGTATGGGCAATTGTCTGGCCCCCGGCGTCTGCCACTCCTTTTCCTCCGACGGACGCTGTATCTCCCTGTTGAAGATCCTTTTTACGAACGAATGTATCTTTAATTGTTCTTATTGTCTTAACAATTGCAACAATGATGTCAAGCGAGCCTCCTTTACCCCTGAGGAGATCTGCACATTGACGATGGAATTCTATCGCCGCAATTACATTGAAGGGCTGTTTCTCAGCTCAGGCATTCTGATCAGCCCGAATTATACGATGGATTTGATCTATCAGACCTTGTACCGGTTACGGCATGTGCATCATTTCAACGGCTACATTCATGTGAAAGCAATTCCCGGCGCAGATCCGGTTTTAGTGGAACAGACCGGTTTTCTGGCAGACCGCATGAGCATCAATCTGGAGCTCCCAACCTCTGAGAGCCTTCATCGGCTTGCGCCTTACAAGTCCCGCAAGACCATTTTGAAGCCAATGCGTCAGATTCAGAACCGGATTCAACAGAACAAATATGCACTTTTAGAACAGAATCGGGGAACACTTTGCCGCACTGTGGGACATGAGACGGGAGAGGTAAGCTCTGCAAGGAATCCGCAAGCTCCCCGTTTTGTTCCGGCTGGACAGAGTACGCAGATGATCATAGGCGCAACGCCGGAGAACGATTTTCAGGTCATGAGCGTGGCGGAGGGGCTGTATCAGAATTTCGGACTGAAACGCGTCTTTTACTCCGCTTTTGTCAATGTCACCAACAATACCAATCTACCAATGCTGCCGCAAGGCCCGCCGCTTTTAAGAGAGCATCGGCTCTATCAGGCAGACTGGCTGCTGCGCTATTATCATTTCCAGGTTTCTGAGCTTTTGTCCGAGGAACGGCCGGATTTCAACATCTATCTGGATCCCAAATGCGACTGGGCGCTCCGTCATCTGGAATGCTTTCCGGTCGAGATCAATCAAGCCGAATATCGAACCCTGCTTCGCGTTCCTGGGATTGGCTACAAGTCGGCGCAGCGCATTTTGCAGGCCAGGAAGCATACTGCCTTAACCTTTGCGGATTTGAAGAAGATTGGCGTTGTACTGAAGCGTGCCTTGTATTTTATTACCTGCGGCGGGAAGATGATGTACCGCACCAAGCTGGAGGAGGACTACATCTGCCGCAACTTAATTGGCGATCGGTCACAGATTCCCCGTGAGATCCGACAGAGCAGTTATCAGCAGCTCAGCCTGTTTGATCTTGGGCATGTTTAAAAAATGCCCCCACTGTACCGCAGAATATCACCCATACAGGAGCAACGAGTATGCATATCCTAATTTGTGAACACAGCATTGACGGGATCTTTTCCGGCATTTATGAGGCCTATGCCAGGCGTTACGGCCATCGCAACACGGAGCTTGCCCTTTCCTGCAACTTGAACAGCTATCAGCTGTTCTGCGAATATGAAGAGATACCGGTCGCGGAAGCAAAGAGCCGCAAGGTTTCCAACACGCTGCGGGCCCGTTTCGGCAGCGAAGTATATTCACACCTCTGCGAAGCCATCAGCGCCTACGAGTCCCCCAGCGCACGCCGCAGAAGCATTGATAAGGCGGAAGCAGTCTATAAGACGGTGGTCTTAGGACTTTCGCTTGCTGACGGCAGCAAGATTCTTGACCAATTGGGCAATCCCTATGTAAATCGTGTTTTTCAGTTAAGCCGCAGTACGTTTAACGAAGCGCACCATTTACTCGGATTTCTCCGTTTCAGCGAATTAGAAAACGGCATTCTCTTTGCCAGAATTCACCCTAAGAATGATGTTCTTGCACTTTTGGCAGATCATTTTACCGACCGCCTGCCGCTGGAGAATTTCATCATCTACGATCAAGTTCGGAAAATCGCCGCCGTTCATAAGAGCGGCAGCAATTATATGCTCGCGGAGGTTCCCAACGGAGCAGACGATTATGCAAAGCACTATTCCGATCAGGAATTGGAATACCGCCGGCTCTGGCTTGCATTTTTCCACAGCATCGCAGTGGAAGCACGCAAGAATCTACACCTTCAAGGCCAGAATCTGCCCAAGCGCTTTCGGCCGGATATGGTGGAATTTCATAGCGACAGTTCCGATCATCCGGCCAGCCTTAAATTGTAATTGTAATCGCGAAGGCCAGAATGATTCCAACCCCCAACTTCCTTTATTTGAATTGACTCAAACGATTACTGAGTGACGCAAATTGTTCCAGCGTCAATACCTCTCCGCGGACATTGGACGTAAGACCCAGATCCTCAATCGCCTGTTCGATTTCCTCCTTGGAGCACGGGATTGTACCGGAATTCGACAATCCGTTGGCCAACGTCTTTCGCCGCTGATTGAAGGAAGCGCGAATAATTTGAAACAGCAGCTTCTCATCCGCGACCTCTACCGGCGGCTTCGGATGACGCGTGAGACGAATGACGGCGCTCCCTACCTTCGGCCGGGGCATAAAGCAGTTCGGCGGCACATGCGCCACAATCTGCGGACTGGCATAATACTGTACAGCCAGAGACAATGCGCCGTAATCCTTCGTCCCTGGGCCTACCTGCATCCGCTGCGCGACTTCCTTTTGTACCATCACCGTGATACTCTCAACCGGCGCATGGCTTTCCAGCAGCCCCATAATGATCGGCGTAGTAATATAATATGGAAGATTGGCGACAACCTGAATCGGTCTGCCATGATTCTTTACACGAATCAATTCCAAAATATCCAGTTTTAAGATATCTTTATGAATCACTTCAATGTTCTGATATTCCTTTAACGTATCATGCAGGATCGGAATCAGCGCAGAATCAATCTCTACGGCAATCACCTGACGGGCATGTTCACACAGCATCTGCGTCATCGTACCAATGCCCGGCCCGATTTCCAGAACGAGATCGTCTTTGCCTATCTGAGCAGACTGAATGATCTTCTCCAATACACGCGGATCAATTAAAAAATTTTGTCCATACTTTTTTTGAAAGTTGAACTGATATTTTTGCAGCACAGCAATCGTCTGCTGTGGATTTCCCAAATCTGCCATTTGTTTCCTTCCTGTCAGAAACCGTACAATTCTTCTGCATTACGGAATGTGACCGCTTCTACCTCCTGAAGCGTACAATCCTTGATCTGTGCAATCGCTTCAATTACATACGGAAGATAGAGCGATTGATTGCGCTTTCCCCGATACGGCTCAGGAGCCAAATAGGGGCAGTCTGTTTCAATCACAATCCGTTCCAAAGGAATTGCTTTCACCGTCTCTTTTAATTTTTTGGCATTTTTAAAGGTGACAACGCCGCCGACCCCAATATAATACCCCATTTTTACATATTCCTGAGCCAATTCTTTCGAGTAAGAGAAGCAATGAATCACGCCGTGGATCCCATGCTCTTGTTTTAGAAGCTCCATCGTATCCTCAGCTGCATCCCGTGAATGAATAATGACCGGAAGCTTCGTCTCCCTGGCCAGCGAAAGCTGGCGCAGGAACCAATACTTCTGCTGCTCCTGCCGGGCCGGATCTTTCTCCCAGTAATAGTCAAGTCCGATCTCTCCCACTGCCACAGCTTTTGGATGGCCAGTTTGTACCTTGAGCCATCCAAAGCTCTCTTCGTTCAGACAGTCCACCTCACTGGGATGAACCCCTACGGCGGCATAGATAAAATCATAAGCGTCCGCCAACGAAAGCGTCTTTCTCGTCGTGTCAATACTTGCCCCAATATTGACAATTTTGGTAATTTGGTTGCTCTTCATGGAAGAAAGCAGCTGATCTCGATCTTGATCAAATTGCTTGTCATCATAATGCGCATGGCTATCAAAAATCATAATTAAGAAATCTCCGCACCGGAGGGCATCGTTTTCTCCGGAGTAAGCAAAGCCAGGTTACCTTCTGCATCCTCGGCACACAACAGCATTCCTTCTGACAAAACACCCGCCAGCTTGGCCGGTTTTAAGTTCACCAGCACCATAACCTTCTTTCCCACCATCTCCTTTGCACTGTAATGTGCCTTGATGCCGGAGACAATCTGTTTGATCTGGCTGCCAATCCGCACCTGCGAACAGAGAAGCTTCTTTGACTTTGGAACCTCTTCACAGGCAATGATCTCTCCCACCTGAAATTGCATCCTACTGAAATCATCGAATGTAATTTCCGCCTTCGGTTCAACGTCAATTCCCTGCTCTTCCATCGTCTCAGGCTGCTTTGCTTCCTCCTCCTGCACAGGCGGATGAAGCTCCTCAACCTTTTTTAATACTTCCTCCACATCGAGACGGGCAAAGAGAATCTGTGGCTTGTCGGTTACTTTTGTCCCATTCTCATAGAGTCCAAAGGTCGTAAGCTGGTCATAAGTACGTCTTGTCGTATTGAGCTGAGCAAAAATCTTGTCCGCAGTTTCCGGCATAAAGCTTTCCAACAAAGTTGTACCGATGCAGATACTTTCTACCAGATTATAAAGCACCGTAGCCAGACGCTCTTGCTTTGCTTCATCCTTTGCCAGCGCCCAGGGCATTGTTTCGTCAATATATTTGTTGCACCGCTTGAACAGTGTAAAGATCTCAGTAATCCCATCTGCGACTCGAAGCTGAGCCATTTTATCGCTGACTTTTTGCGCCGTACCGATCGCTAATTGCTTCAATTCGTCATCGACTGCTTCCGCGACACCCGCATTGCTTACCACACCGCCAAAATATTTGTTGCTCATGGAGATCGTGCGGTTGACCAGATTTCCCAAAGTATTGGCCAGATCGGAATTCAAACGCTCCACCAAAAGCTCCCAGGAAATCACCCCGTCATTATCAAACGGCATCTCATGCAGCACAAAGTAACGCACGGCATCCACGCCAAAGAATTCCACCAGCTCGTCCGCGTAGAGCACATTGCCTTTCGATTTGCTCATCTTGCCGTCTCCCTGCAGCAGCCAGGGATGTCCAAAGATCTGCTTCGGCAGCGGCAAATCCAGCGCCATTAAAAAGATCGGCCAATAGATTGTATGAAAGCGGATGATATCCTTGCCGATCAGATGCAGATCCGCCGGCCAGTTTTTCTCAAACTGCGCTGAGGATGTGCCGCCGCAATCGTATCCGATGCCGGTGATATAGTTTGTCAGTGCATCTAGCCAGACATATACCACATGCTTCGGATCAAAGTCTACCGGAATGCCCCAGGAAAAAGAAGTGCGGGACACGCACAGATCCTGAAGCCCCGGCAGCAAAAAGTTATTCATCATCTCATTTTTGCGGGAAACCGGCTGGATAAATTCTGGATGCGTCTGTATATGCTCAATCAGCCGATCCGCATATTTGCTCATTTTAAAGAAATATGCCTCCTCCTTGGCCGGAACTACCTCACGCCCGCAGTCTGGACATTTTCCATTCACTAACTGAGATTCCGTAAAAAAGGACTCGCAAGGGGTACAATACATTCCTTCATAATGTCCTTTATAGATATCTCCTTGATCATAGAGCTTGCGAAAGATCTTCTGTACCTGCGCCTCATGATCTGTATCGGTCGTGCGGATAAATTTGTCATACGTTGTATTCATCATATCCCAGATCTTCTGCACCTGACCTGCAACCCGATCGACATACTCCTTGGGACTGACGCCGACATCTGAGGCTTTTAATTCAATCTTCTGACCGTGCTCATCCGTCCCGGTCTGAAAAAATACATCATAGCCTTCCAGCCGTTTGTAACGGGCAATGCTGTCAGCCAAAACGATCTCATACGTATTGCCGATATGCGGCTTTCCCGATGTATAAGCAATTGCCGTCGTCATGTAGAATTTCTTCCTGCATTTATCACACATGAATGTTCCACCTTCCTGTTTTTAAATTCGTATTTCTCTATTATAGGTGTTTCCATGCGTCTTTTCAACTATTATCGCAAACAAATGTAGAAGATATAAGCCGCATACATCAAAAGCATGACAATTCCCTCTCCGCGGCTGATATTGCTGCGAATCCAGGCGAAGAGAAATGTGACCAGACTCATTGCCATCAGCAGCACACCGTCGATGATATTTTCTGTCAGAACCGCCATCGGGCTCACCAGCCCTGCCACTCCCAGAATGAGCAGTACATTAAAAATATTAGAACCAATTACATTTCCCAATGCCATATCCGCATCACCTTTTTTCGCAGCCACCAGCGACGTCACCAGCTCCGGCAGCGATGTTCCAAAAGCGACAATCGTCAGCCCAATTAAGGTCTGGCTTAAGCCAAAGGATGTGGCAATCGCCGAAGCTGAGTCTACAACCAGATCGCCGCCAAGCACGATCGCGGCAATTCCAATCGGAATATAGAGCACACATTTGAAGATTGGCATGGATTTTTCCACTTCTTCCTCCTCTGTCTCCTCCCTTGATTTTTTTGCTGAACGCACCATCCAGAGAAGAAAGCAAAGAAAAAGAAGCATCAAGATCGCACCCTCGACCCGATTGAGCGACATCCCCATCCAGCACAGAACCAGAAAAATTCCTGCTGCCAAAATAGAGACTGGAAATTCTATCTTTAACGTAGAGGTTTTAATTGACAGCGGCTGAAATAAGGCACAGGCCCCACAGACCACCATCAGATTAAAAATATTCGATCCAATCACATTACTGATGGCAATCGAATTATTTCCTTTAAAGGACGCCGCCGTACTCACCGCCAGCTCCGGCGCACTGGTGCCCATGGCTACTATCGTCATCCCGATAATCAAAGTTGGTACTCTAAGCCGCCTGGCCACGCCGGCGCTTCCGTCTACAAACCAGTCCGCCCCTTTAATCAGTAACAAAAATCCTGCAATTAAGAATAAATAATCCATTTTCTGCTCCTTCCTGAATATATTTTTATTTTGCAAAAACAGACAGCCTATGCTATAATAATTCACGGCTTTAACGTTATAAAGTAACCAAATCTCAAGCAGAAACGGTTCCAGTACGCAAATTTCTGCCTGAATGGAGTATGAATTCCAAGTATTAAACCAATACGAAACTGCCAAGGAGGATAAATAATTATGGTATCAAAACGTATGCAGGCTTCTTTGGAAGGTTCCATTTGCATCCGGGATATTTTTGAAGAAGGAAAAAAATTAGCTGCCATCTATGGAAAAGAAAATATTTTTAACTTTAGTATTGGCAATCCCAGCGTAGAACCCCCTGCCATTGTCAATGCGGCCATGAAAGAAGTGCTCGATTCGGAAGATGCTCTGACGCTGCACGGATATCCGGCAAATGTCGGTCATCCGGATGTGCGCCAAGCTGTAGCAAAGCATTTAAACAAGAATTTTGAGACCAGCTACACGCTGGACAACATCATTATGACCAGCGGAGCCGCTTCTGCCATTGCTATTTTGTGTAATACATTCCTCGATCCAGAAGACGAAGTAATCACCTTTGCCCCCTATTTCTGGGAGTACAAAAGCTACGTCGAGTCCTTCTACGGAAAACTCGTTCCAGCGCTCTGTGATCAAAAGACCCTGCAGCCGGACGAAAAAACGTTTGAAAAAGCTTTTTCCCCCCGTACCAAATTCGTCCTGATCAACACACCGAACAATCCGACCGGCGCTGTCTATACAGAAGCCTCCATCCGCATGGTGGCAAAAGTGATGCAGCAAA
Source organism: uncultured Lachnospiraceae bacterium (assembly GCA_947089585.1). Classification (GTDB taxonomy): domain Bacteria; phylum Bacillota; class Clostridia; order Lachnospirales; family Lachnospiraceae; genus 14-2. The sequence goes on from CAMULB010000001.1 coordinate 55,413, forward strand.
AAGAGCTGGAATACGGCCATCCAATTTATCTTATTTCCGATGAACCATACCGAAATCTGGCCTACAATAACATTCCGGTGCCCTATTTAACACACTATTATAGAAATACGATTGTTGTATATTCCTACAGCAAGGCCTTGTCCATTCCCGGCGAGCGTATCGGTTATATCGCCATCGAAAGCTGTGTAGACGATTTTGCAGAGATCATTGCTACTGCTACCGCCTCTATCCGCTATCTCGGCTATGTAAACGCTCCTTCTCTCCAACAGAAAATGTTGAAAAAATGTGTTGATGCATCGGTCGATATCAGCATTTATGAAAAGACAAGAGATATCCTTTACGACGGATTGACGGCAATGGGCTACGAATGCATTCATCCGGACGGCGCATTCTATCTGTTTGTCAAGGCTTTGGAAGAGGATGATACCAGCTTCTGCAATGAAGCAAAGAAGGAAAGAATCATCATGGCTCCCGGTTCTGCCTTTTATGGGCCAGGATGGGTACGAATCTCCTATTGTGTGCCTTCTGAACTGGCCAAAGCCAGCCTCCCGGCCTTCCAACGACTCAAAGAACGCTACGACCGCGGCGCATGAGTATGCGCTTTACACCTTTAGAGGTGAAAACCAGATTTTTATTTCCGTACCTTTTCCTTCCTCGCTGATCAGCTCCATCTCGGCATCGTGCTGGGTCACAATATGCTTTACAATCGCAAGCCCCAGCCCGGTGCCGCCGCTCAGCTTGGAACGGCTCTTATCCACACGATAAAATCGTTCAAAGATCCTTTTTTGATGCTCTTTTGGAATTCCGATTCCAGTATCCTTGACTGACAGCAGCACCTTCTCTGCTTCCCGACAGACAGAAAGTGTCACACTCCCGCCCCGATTATTGTAACGTACCGCATTGCTGCAAAGATTATATAATAACTCGTCGATCAGACTTTTATTGGCTGCAATCACACAAGCTTCTCCCTTTAAAATCAGCGATATCTCCTGTTTTCTTGCCTGCAGCTCCATCATATCCAAGCAGCCCTGCGCGGCCTGATACAGATCCATCGCTTCCTTCTCATATCCATGCTCCTTTTGCATATTGCCTCTTGAAGCATAATCCTGTTCCAGCTCATCCAGCTCTGAAAGCTTGATAATGTCGTTGATTAAAGTCAAAAGGCGCCCTGAGCTCTGACAAATCTCCTTGGCAAAATGGGCCGCATCCTCTTCCCCCGCCATCCCGCTGCCAATTAATTCTGCATAACCAGAAATCGCCGTCAAGGGCGTTTTTAGCTCGTGTGACACATTAGCCGTAAATTCCTGACGCATCCTGGCGTGATCAAGCAAATTCCTGTGCTGTTCCTTGATTGTCTGAATAAAGGGCCGAATCTCCTGATAAATCTCTTCTTCCTGAGCACCGTCTAAATGATCCGCCATACGCTCAATGGGAAAAAGAAGCCGTTTGGTCAGAAAATGGGACAGCAACGCGCAGGCTCCCAGCGTAATCACGGACAAAAAGGCTATCAAAAGTACGGTATTTTTTAAGATATAATAAATACTGGCAGAATCCTTCCCCACCCTCAGAATTCTTCCGTCCGTCAGACGAAACGCATAATACAAGGTGTGCATGGACACCGTATGGGAGGTTCGCACTGCCATTCCCTCGCCCGCTTCCATAGCCTGCAAAATCTCAGGCCGCATCTTATGATTTTCCATGTTGTTTTGATCGGCAATGCTGTCAAAAATGACCTTGCCGGAAGGCGCAACCAGAGTGATACGCAAACCATCCTTCTTTGGATCATATTCATCCTCTATCATCTGCACGCCATTCGCTTTTGCATGAGAGCTCTCATCCGTCATTCGCAAATCCTGTAGCTCACAAATCATATGAGCGTAAGATTTGAGATCGTCGTAAACCTGATTTTTAAAGATCGAAAAAAATAAAAGCGTCAGACCTGCAGCCGTCACCAAGATTGCAATTGCCGCAACCAGCAAAAATTGAAAATTAATCCGCGTTTTCATACCTCGTCGAACGTAGTTCGCCCGCCCCTTGGGGGCTTGCTTTTCGGTATACCCTTTGGGTATACCTTTCCGAACGTAGTTCGCCCGCCCCTTGGGGGCCTGATTTACTTTCATCCATTTACTCCTTCATGGAATAACCTACGTTGCGCACGGTTTTGATCGCGCCGCCGGCCTCCCCCAGCTTCTGCCGGAGTGTTTTGATATGCATATCGACCGTTCGGCTTTCTCCTTGATATTCAAAACCCCATACCTGATCCATTATCTGATCGCGTGTCAGCACGATTCCCCGGTTCAAAAGCAGCATTTTCAATAGTTCAAATTCCTTGTAGGTCAATTCGCATACCGCCTGATCTACCGAAACAATGCGCTTTTTACTGTCCAATGCAATACGTCCATTGGTCAATATCGTCTCCTCTTCAACCTCTTTGGTGCGGCGCAGCAAAGCTTTTACCCTGGAGATAAGTTCCATTATACCAAAGGGCTTGGTCATATAATCGTCCGCTCCCAAATCCAGCCCTTTTACCTTATCCATCTCCAAGGCTTTAGCCGTAACCATAATCACCGGAATGGAACGGGTGGCAGGATCGTGCCGAAGCATTTTCAAAACAGACAGCCCGTCCTCTCCGGGAAGCATGATATCCAACAAAATCAGATTCGGAATCTGCTGCTCCAATGCCTGACACAGCTGTTCTTTACAGCTGAATTCTTCTGTTTCAAATCCGCTGTTTTTGAGTGCATAACGCTGTATTTCCCGGATATTCACATCATCTTCTACAATATAGATCAAAGGCATCTTTTTCTCCTATTCTCCATGAAGCATCAGGGCAAGATATATTGGTGCCGATACTGCTCTAACATACGGTCAAACCGCTTCTTGGATTCGTTCTTCAATTGATTCATATATTCATGTGCCTCAAAGCTGCTGTCCTCAATCTGAATGAGATAAACCGCCAGATTCGAGCAATGATCGGATACTCTCTCATAGTTGGTTGCAAGATCCGAAAGCAAAAGTCCCAGCTCAATCGTACACTTTCCATTTTTCAGACGCTTAATATGGCGCTTTTTCACATCTTTATTTAACTCATCCACCACTTCTTCCAACGGCTCCACGCTCAATGCCAGCTGATGGTCCTGGTTGATAAACGATTCAATAGAACGATTTAAAATTTCTTCCACCGCGCCGCCGTATATGCGAAGCTCCTTTTTCGCCTTGTCGGAAAATTGAAGATTCTTCCTGTGCAATTCCTGGGCGAGTTCCATCGTATTGACCGCATGATCGGCAATTCGCTCCAGATCTCCAATTCCATGCAGCAGCGTGGAAACATGCTGGCTCTCTGCATAATTCAAATCCCGGCTGTTGAGCTGCACCAGATATGCGCTCAATTTGTCGTCATATTTATCCACCAGATTTTCCATTTTCTCGACCTGCGCCGCCGCCTGGTCAGAGTAATTTTCAAATAATTGCATGGATGCAACCATTGCTTCGCGCGAAATCCTTGCCATTTTATAGGTCAAGCTGCGGCATTGTTCAATTGCAAATCCCGGTGTTGCCAAAAAACGACTGTCCAGCAGAACGAATTCATCCTGTTCTGACTGTGCTTCCCGTTCTTCTTCTGTAACCGGCAGAGTGAGATAAGCCAGCTTTTCCAACAATTTTGTAAATGGAAGCAGTACGATTGTGGCAAAAATATTAAAAATGCTGTGCACCAAGGCAATACCTGCCACTCCGACCTGCTGATCTACAAATGAAAAATCAAACAATGCGTTTAAAATATAATATAGAATCAAAAACACAAATGCACCGATGATGTTAAAATACAGATGCACAAATGCCGTCCGCTTTGCGCCCTGGTTTGCACCCACAGAAGAGACCATAGCCGTTACACAAGTACCGATATTTTGGCCCATAATAATCGGAATCACAGAGCCAAAGGTAAAAGCGCCTGTCACGGACAACGCCTGCAAAATACCGACAGAGGCTGAAGAACTCTGAATCACCGCCGTCAGCAGCGCGCCGACAAGAACGCCGAGAATTGGATTGGAAAATTTCGTCAGAATTCCGGTAAACTCAGGTACATCGGCCAAGGGCTTTACGGCTGCACTCATGGCGTCCATTCCAAACATCAGCACTGCAAAGCCAAGAAAAATACTGCCAATATCTTTTTTCCGGTCTTCCTTCCCACTCATCAGAAAAATAATACCGATCAAAGCCAAAATTGGGGAGAAGGAAGTTGGCTTCAACATACGAATGAAAAAATTATCTCCTTCCAATCCAGAAAGACTCAGAATCCAGGATGTAATTGTGGTTCCGACATTGGCGCCCATAATAATGCCAATTGCCTGCGACAGCTTCATAATGCCGGAATTGACAAAGCCCACCAGCATCACAGTTGTTGCTGAAGAAGATTGAATTACAGCTGTTACCCCTGCGCCCAGCAGCACCGCTTTCAACGGATTGGAAGTTAGCTTTTCCAAAATTCGCTCCAGCTTTCCTCCGCTCAAACGCTCCAATCCCCCGCCCATCACATTCATACCATATAAAAAAAGTGACAGTCCTCCGATCAGGGACAGCAAACCAAAAAGATCCATGCTCATTACCTCCTTGCATTTCAATAGTGTTATAGTATACCCAATAAGTAAAGTCAATAGCTATTTTGAGTAAAATCTGTGTAAAATAATAAAAAAGCGAACGATCTTAAGATTGTCACACTTTTTTTCAAATGATATACTGGTCTTATGTGCTTTTCAAAACCACAGACCATTATCCTTCAACACGATCAGGAGAAAAAAGAATGAATCATATTTCCTATCAACTATTAGACGAAGCCAATCTCAAAGAAATATTTGGCTGCGACGAATATGGAATGATTACCGTACCCACGGCTTCCCACAACAATTGCGGAAGCCGCTGCGTGATCAAGCTGCATATTCAGAATGGAAAAATCAGCGGTTTATCCACAGACTGCGGTACAGACAGCCAGGAAAATCCACAAATCCGCTCCTGTGTCAAGGGGCACTCCTATCTGGATACTTTTTTAAGCCCGGAACGGATTTTATATCCGATGAAGCGCGTTGGAAAACGGGGAGAGGGCAGATTTACGCGCATTTCCTGGGTCGAAGCCATTCAGACGATTGCCAGGGAAATGACACGAATCAAAGAGACATACGGGCCGCAGGCACGCTACTGCAATTACGCAACCGGATATGAAATGTGTGCTGCTTCTCCTTCCGTGATGATTCGCCGGCTGTTAGCGTTGGACGGCGGATATTTGGGCTATTACAATAATTATAGCTGTTCTCCTTCCATGACATCTGCCAATCTTATGTATGGTACGATTTTTACTGGAAACAGCCGGAACGATTATGTGAATTCCAAGTTAATCCTTTTATGGGGCTTTAATCCGGCGGAAACCTGCGGCGGAGGAAATACCATGTACTGTCTCTTACAGGCCAAACGAGCAGGCGCAAAAATCATTGTCATTGATTCCCGCTTTTCCGATACGGCCGCCGCTCTGGCTGACCAGTGGATTGCGCCAAAACCGACAACGGACAATGCTTTGTCCGATGCCATGGCTTATGTGATCTACCACAAGCGGCTGCACAATGCTGATTTCTTGCATACCTATTGTCTTGGCTTTGATTCCTCCACGATGCCAAACGATATACCCGCCGGAGAATCCTATCTCGATTATCTACTGGGAACCAAAGACCAGATTGCAAAGACACCTGACTGGGCATACCAGATTACAGGCATCCGTGCAGAAGTAATCGAAGCTCTGGCCATTGAATATGCATCCGCCAAGCCGGCTGCCATCTTAGAGGGATATGGGCCGGGCCGTCATGCTTACGGCGAGCAATTTTCCCGCGGTCTGATTACTCTTGCATGTATGACCGGCAACGTCGGAATTCCAGGCGGCTCGGCAGCCGGACTGGGAATGGTTGCAAACGGCGTGAATTTTCTCCCGGAAAAGCCCGCGCTCATTCCAAACCCTTATCCTGGAAAAATCCCCTGTTTTTTGTGGACCGATGTCATCGACCGGGCCGAATATTTTACCCCCGAACAGGGTCTGCGCCAAGTCAATCGTCTCACCAGCGATATCAAAATGATTTTCAATCTGGCCGGAAACTGCCTGATCAATCAGCATGGCAATTGCGGACATACCGCCGACTTGCTGTCGGATACCTCCAAGGTGGAAATGATTGTCTGCAGCGATCTGTTTCTCACGCCCAGTGCACGCTACGCCGATCTCCTGCTGCCTGGAACCTCCATGCTGGAGACAGAAAATATAACTGCTTCCCCCGCTCGTTTTGACGAATTTTTCAAAATCAATCCGGTCATTCAACCAGTCGGAGAAGCGCGCTTTGATTATGATTGGATTTGTGACGTCGCCGAAGAAATCGGCCTGAAAGAAGTTTTTTCAGAGCATAAAACGCTGCACGACTGGCTCGCAGAGTGTGCGGCAGATCTCAAAAATCAACTGCCGGATTTTCCAGATTTTGATACTTTTACGAAAACAGGCGTGTACAAACGGAATCCGACCTCACATTCTGTCGCATTTTATGAACAAATCAAAGATCCGCAGCATGTACCGTTCCCCACGCCTTCAGGAAAAATCGAACTATTTGTTCGTTCTCTTTATGAACAAAACAACCGGAAGCTAAATCCCCTGCCCGGCTATATGCCCGCCTGGGAAGGGCCTTCTGACCCTCTCATCCATACCTACCCCCTGCAATGCATCGGCTTCCACACAAAAGTCCGCACGCATTCCGTCCACGACAACAACAAAACCTTGCAGTCCCTTGAACCGCAGAGAATCTGGATCAACCCTCTGGACGCAGACGCGCGCGGCATTACGCATGGCGACCTGGTGCAGGTGTTTAACAGCCGCGGTACGATCTGCCTTGCGGCAAAAGTAACCGAACGAATCCGTCCCGGCGTCACCGCTATCCCACAAGGCGCATGGTATACACCAGATCAAAACAACATCGACCGCCGCGGCTGTATCAATACATTGACGTCCTTAAGGCCCACTCCGATTGCCAAGGCAAATGCACAGCATACGAATCTGGTAGAAGTAAAAAAAGCAGACAGCAGCTGCATTTTTTCTCACAAAAGATCGTCCTTTTACGACTACACCGACAGTTCATGCAGTGGGTGCTTAGCCTGCGTCGCCGCCTGCCCGCATGGCAGAATGAAAGTACTGGAAAAGCAGACCAACGACGCACAGCATCCCGTCTTTTATCAGCCGGTTTCCTGCGGCCAGTGTCAGTCTTTGGCCTGCAAAGCAGCCTGTCCGCTGCGAATTTTATAATTGTTCCATTGCCGGACATAGCTTAAGCATTTTGCAAACAGACCATACTCCGGCAATACCTGAACCTTTTGCAAATGGTCCATGAGCTGATAACACTTACGTATTTTGTGAGTGACCTGATTTTTCTTCTGCCAGACGATGATTTACCCATTCGCGCAATAAGCTGTAGAACACCGATACCAACGGAATAAAAATAATCATTCCCGCAATTCCCATCAGGCTCCCACCCACCATAGATGCAAGCAATACCCAAATAGACGGAAGTCCTACGGAATTTCCTACTACATGCGGATAAATCAGATTTCCCTCGATCTGTTGCAAAATCAAAAACAAAACAATAAATGCCAGCGCCTGCATGGGATTGACAATCAAAATTAAAAATCCCCCGATCAAGCAGCCAATGAAAGCGCCTACAATCGGAATCAAAGCCGTAACCGAAATCACGATTCCCACCAACAATGCATATGGAAAGCGGAAAATACTCATACTGACAAAAAACATCGTTCCGAGGATCAGCGCTTCCACGCACTGACCCGTAATAAATTTGGAAAACGTCGTGTGCGACAAGCTGCATACATGAAGGATTTTCTCAAACATAGTTTTCTTGAACATGGCTTTTGCCAGCTTTGTAAAGGAGCGAGACAGTTTTTCCTTTTGTGTCAATACATAGATCGAAAAAACAAACGCAATAAAGAAATTGACCGCCGAATTGACCACCGTCACAGTTGTGTTCAGCGTATAAGAAAGCACGCTCCCCGCCCCGCTGACAGCAAAATCCTTGATCATGCCCAGCCATTTTTCCAAATCCAACGTGTCAAGACGAATAGAGCCGATTAGATCGACAATTTCCTTTCTGCCGGAAAATACATTTTCCAGCCAAAGCTGCGCTTCTGGCAGAAATGTTTTCATCGCTTCGGCGATGCTGGCAAAGGTAGTAACCAATTGCGGAACCACGACGCCCACCACCAGCGCAAGCACTCCGACCAGACACAATAGTGTCAGCACCAAGCTGACCGGTCTGGCAGCTTTTTGCAGCTTCTGTCCGTTTTGTTGATTTTTTCGCTCTAAAAACAGCTTGCGTTCAAAGAAACGCATGGGAATATTGAGACAGAACGCGATCGCTCCGCCCAAAATGAATGGATAAAAGACCCCAAAAATAAAACCCAGCCATTTCAAAAATGCAGAAAAATTAATCAGCAGCGCACAGAGAACGACTGTAAAAGTAATCAGTGCAAGAATTTTTTTCATATTGTGTTTATTTAATTCCATTAGCAGCTTCTCCTTGACCTATTTTTGCTCCATTATACCGTTTTTCTTTGATTATTGCAAAGAAAATATTACATGAAAAAATGATTACTCTCAACGCAGGAAATGTGCCTGAAAACATATTTTTGAAAAATCTCTTGACAAGAATGAAATGGGTGCATATAATGTGGATAATTTCATAAACCAAAAGCAACGAAGGGAACAAGTAGCTGCAGGTGAATGGTACAGAAAGCAACCGGTTGATGAGAGGTGCACCTAAGACACCTGCATATGATCTTAAGACAATTCCCATCGTGATCACAGTGACAAGCTGTGTTCGCATGAAGTGCTATTTACTTGATGATTCATGCCTTGTAAGATTAGCAAATAAGAATCCGAGTATCAAAGCGTGTCTTATCGTTCATTTTGTGAATACATCCCGGAGCTTCACACCGAAACTGACAGAAGACGATGATCCTAAGTATTTTCCAATTGGACAACGACTTACTTACGCGAAACGCTCATTTGATCAAAGACGAATTTACGCGAAAAAGTCAATTTGGACAACGACTTACTTACGCGAAAAAGTCAAGTACAGGATCCTTATTTCTGTGAGCAGTAGGCTGTGACGGAATGCAGCCGTTATGATGCAGGAGTATTAGATGATACTTACAGAGACAAATCATGCGAATGGTTTGTGAATGAAGGTGGTAACACGGGAGCTGACTCTCGTCCTTTTTGAGGACGGGAGTTTTTTTGTGCACTCGTATGGAAAACATATCGCTGTTTCAAACAGGATCGAGCAGATGCAAAAAACCGCATCAGAAGGAGGAAACGATGACAATTTATGATGAACTTGTGGCCAGAGGGCTGATTGCCCAGGTCACGGACGAGGAAGAGATCAAGGAATTGATTAACCATGGAAAAGCCATTTTTTACATTGGCTTTGACCCCACCGCAGACAGCCTTCATGTCGGACACTTTATGGCCTTGTGTCTGATGAAACGGCTGCAGATGGCCGGAAACAAACCGATTGCACTTTTAGGCGGAGGCACCGGCATGATTGGCGACCCCTCAGGCCGCAGCGATATGCGCCAGATGATGACGGTAGAGACAATTCAGCATAACTGCGACTGCTTCAAGCAGCAAATGAGCCGTTTTATTGATTTTTCCGATGGAAAAGCGCTGTTGATTAACAATGCCGACTGGCTGATGAATTTGAATTACATTGACGTACTGCGGGAGGTAGGGCCGCATTTTTCCGTCAATCGAATGCTGACCGCAGAATGCTACAAGCAGCGGATGGAAAAGGGGTTAAGCTTCCTTGAATTCAACTACATGATTATGCAAAGCTATGATTTCTACGAATTATTTCAGAAATACGGCTGCAACATGCAGTTTGGCGGCGACGATCAGTGGAGTAATATGTTGGGCGGCACGGAATTAATTCGTCGTAAGCTCGGTAAAAACGCTTATGCCATGACCATTACCCTGCTGCTGAATTCTGAAGGAAAGAAAATGGGCAAAACACAGTCCGGCGCAGTCTGGCTTGACCCCAATAAGACCTCTCCCTTTGAATTCTACCAATACTGGCGCAACGTCAACGACGCAGATGTTTTAAAATGTATCCGTATGCTGACCTTCCTTCCGCTGGAAGAAATCGACCAAATGGAACATTGGCAAGGCGCACAGTTGAATACCGCAAAAGAAATTCTTGCTTTTGAGTTGACCAAGCTGGTACATGGCGAGGAGGAGGCCAACCGTGCACAGGAGAGCGCACGTTCTCTGTTTTCCAGTGGAAATGCCGCCAATATGCCTGCTGCCATTTTACAACAAGCTGATTTCAGCGATGGAAGCATCGACATTTTGACACTTCTGGTGAAATCCGGACTTGTCCCCTCCAAATCAGAAGCCCGCCGGGCCGTGGAACAAGGCGGCGTCGCTGCAGATGGCGAAAAAGTAACAGATATCAAGACAGTCTTTGAGACAACACAATTTGCAGGCGAAGGACTGATCCTTAAACGTGGAAAAAAGAATTTCCGAAAAATCACCATAGAATAACCTGTGAGAATCAGAAATTCTTTCAACCATTTGCCGGATCAGAAATACAGCAGATCTTTAAGATCTGACATGAAAACCGCTTTCATGCTCCATGCATGGAAGCTCTTTTCTTTTTATATCCTCAATCATAATATACGTCCCCTGATTGACCAGCGACAGCATTCGATTGATTTGTTCTATTGTTCCCTGAACCTCAAGCTCCACGCTTCCGTCCCAATCGTTGCGTACCCAGCCAGTCAGTCCTAAGCCGTTGGCCACATAGCTTGCCCGATAGCGAAAACCAACGCCCTGCACACGTCCAAATATCTTCATATGCTGCCGAATCATTGATTTTCCTCCTCCTGTATCAAAGCGCTCATCTTCTACGTCTTCTCTTCCATCGTTTTTGGCTGATAATTCCCTCTCCTGCGTTTCTGCCTCTGCGCGTTTTGAATTTATAGCGAATCAAATAGAAATTATCGCTGAATTTATAAATGCCAAATCCTGCTGCTGCCACGAGAAGTACACCCAAAATAATCAGCACCACTGTCAGCATACTGACACGAACCACTTTCTTCGGCTCCTGCTCTTCTACGGGAATCGGCTGCTGCTTTCCAAACGGATATTGCTGAATCACTGCGCCGGTTCGTCTGATGTCAACCGTACCGACGATATGATCTGCATAGCTGTACTGCAAATACCCAACTGTATCCTTGTCAGCCGGATCTTCATTGATGATCAGTTTGCGCTCTACATCAGCAAAATCGGCTTTGATCGGAAGTACAATCTTATTTTCCTTATCAAGATCAACAAAGGACTGAACAGACAAAAAATCACTTTTCGGCAACTTGGGCTGCAAATCCTCTCCTAAGCTTTCTTCTATATTATAAATACTGAATTTTGCAAAGCATTCATTCAAAAGCTTAATCGAATCTTCAAAATCATTGGATTTATCTTCCTTCATTACCACGCAGACCAGTGTCATACCATCCTTCTCTGCATACGTAACCAATGTATGATCTGCCGCTTCGGTATAACCTGGTTTTCCGCCGACACAATATTCGTAATAATACGTTTCATCGGAAAAAAGCATTTTCTGATGATTTTTTAAATAGGTAATCTCATTGGGATGTTTATTTGTGGGCGGAATCTCATAGCGTTTTGTGGCGGTCAGCTGGCGAAAAGCATCATTTTTGAACGCTTCCCTTGAAATCAGCGCCATATCATAGCAGCTGGTGTAATGCTGTTCATCTGTCAGACCATGCGGATTATTAAAATGCGTATTTTTACAGCCAAGTGCGGCCGCACGTTCATTCATCATCGCAACAAAATCTTCCAGGCTCTCTCCTACATGCTCAGCAATCGCATACGCACATTCATTGGCAGAATTGAGCATCAGAGCATAGAGACATTGCTCCATTGTCATAACCTCGTCCACATCCCGCCAAATTCCAGATCCCTCCGTCTTATGGACACTGTCATAGGAAAATGTAACCTTTTCCTCCATTTTGCTGTTTTCAAGTGCAAGCAGCGCCGTCATAATCTTGGTAATACTGGCCGGATACAACTGTGTATGCGCATTTTTCTCATACAAAACGGTTCCCGATTCCAGCTCCATCACAATTGCGTATTCTCCCTCAATCTTAGGCCCTTTGGGCCAGGAAGAAGCTGCCGTCACTGTCTCTGCAGCAACAAAAAGCGTACAGCACGCGGTCATCAAAATGCATATTCCTTTTTTTATATTTATCTTCATATTTTAATTTCCTCTATTTTTGGAATTGATTATCAAAAAACGCCTTTTTTCAGTGTAGCATATCGCATTATTTATTTCAATCAATTCTGTCACGTTTCTTTTCATTTTGCATAGGATGGTATAACAATATTTTTCAGGTGAATTTCATGTTAAACTATTTATGGGGGTTTATGTTGTTGATTGGTGTCGTTTACGCAGCGATTACCGGAAATCTTCCGCTTGTCACAGACGCTGCACTCGATTCCGCCAAGGAAGCTGTCACCTTATGCATTACAATGACAGGCGTGATGGCATTCTGGGTAGGATTGATGCGCATTGCCGAACAGGCCGGAATTATTGCCGCCGCAACCAGAAAGCTGAAACCATTTTTACGCTTTTTGTTTCCTGATCTTCCCACGGAGCATCCGGCAAATGAATACATAGCAACGAACATGATTGCCAATATATTTGGCCTGGGATGGGCGGCGACGCCGGCGGGGCTTTGAGTTATAATAATGACAGGTTGAAGAAATCATTGAAAAATCAAGGGTTTCCACCGAATTTAGTCCTAATGAAAAAATGTAGTTTTGCATCA
>CAMULB010000002.1 GCA_947089585.1 uncultured Lachnospiraceae bacterium
TCGTCCAAGTGGGTCGCCCGCAGCACTTTTCCCACCGGCGTCACACGCTTGTCCTTCTTCTGAGTGATCGTTGTTGTCTCCCGGCTCTCCTCGTGCACTGCCATGCTGCGAAATTTCAGAATATCAAATACCGCTTCATCCCTGGTATAGCGTTTCTGTTTGTAAAAAACCGGCCCGCCGTCATAGAGCTTGATTGCCGCCGCAATCACCAGCAGCAGAGGAGCGGTAACAACAATTCCCAGAATCGAAATGATCAAGTCCTCAATCCGTTTAAAAAAACGCTGTTCAATCGTCAGACCCTGATTGCGCATCAAGAGCAGCGGCGTATCAAACAGATGAATGTCGTCGGCTGCACTGACCAGAATATCGGAAATCTTCGGTGTCACATAAACACGAATCGACTCCTGAAAGCAATATTTTGCAATCTGGTTCCGAACCTGGGAGGGCAGATCACACAACACAACAGCGCCATAATCCTTGGCCATAAGATATAATTTCTCATGCCCGATCTTATAGCTTACCGAAGCACAAATATTGTATTTATCTCTTCTGGAATTAATCTTAGCAATCAATTCATCCGGCGGATAATCTCCGTATACAACCAGAACCTGCCGGGGCGGATACAACCGCTTATAGGCGATCCTGACAAGGCAAATCCAGACAAAGACCGCCACACAATCTGCTATTGTCAGTGCTGCCAGCGGCTGAATCGGGACGTATTTCTGACATGCCAGCACCAGAATCGGATAAGCCACAACGCTGCTAAAGCCAATCGCCAGTACATGTGCCAGATAGATGTCCGTCACGCGCAAATAGGCAATTTGAAATCCGCCAAACACCTTAGTGAAAAAGAAAATCACTAGCACATACAGGCTTATAACTGCCCAATGTCCTCTCTCATGAAAGGGATTATCCATCAACGGACTGTAAATCTGATGCCACAAAACGGCAAAGCACAATGCTTCAAAAGCAATGACCAATATATCCGCCGTATAGTTCAATAAATGTTTGTACTGTTCTTTTCGTCTCATAAGCATGATTCTCAATTCTGTTTTAAGGTACACTAGACTCCTGCGATCCCAACGCCAAACAAGCGGTCACGCACTCAATGCTTCCCATACAAGGTTCTTGTATCTGATTTTCCAACTACCTCATAGCCAATTCCCGCCAGGTATTCATCCAGGCCAAATTCTGAGTAGGTGACAATATAATCAACCTTTCTCTTTTTTAATGCTTTTTTTAAATACTCCGCATCCTCCTGTGCGCCGCTGCATACCATCCGCACAATACTCATATCCCGCTCATGACTGCCTTCAGGATACCAGTCTCCGGCCGTTGCCAGAAGATACGGCTTCCTTCCCACGCCCCAAATCAGCGTCGGATCATAGCAGCGCAGCTCCATCAGCAGCTGCAGATCCGCCACCACCCGCGGCTGTTCCTGTTCCTTGTCCTCCTTGATCAATTCGCAAATCCCAAACACATCCTGCGAAAGGTTGTACACATTTTTCGGCATCATTCCAGGCTGCAATGAGACCACACCTACTCTGCCAAAAAGCACGCACACTGCAAGCATCACAATCGTCAGAAGCTTCCAGCCCGTTCCTTTCGCCCGCTCTCCGACATCGAGCAGCGCTTTGGCGGCTACAAATAAAAATGGAACGGCCCAAAAAAACCGATAGTAGGTGCTGATCTCCGTGACATGCCCCAAAGCCCAGCGGACTGCGTCATTAAAAATCAAGAGTACTGAAAAAAAACAAATCAGAACATAACGCTTGCGCATCTCCTTTTCCTGGTTGATTACGACATACAGTGCAATCAGAAACAGAACCAGCGCCGTTCCATTACTGTTCAAATATGTGATCAAAGTCTGATAAACGTTCTCTACATTCTTCATTGCAATCCCTCACTCCACCATAATCAGCCAAATTTTTCTGGTATACAGAAAATACAAAAGCAGGTAGACAACATTCGGCAGCACACAGAGGATCCCATACCACAGATAGCGAACCTTTTTTTGAATCAGACATTCTGTAAGGGCAACAATTCCAATTATCGCCGGGACAATCAGAATCGCCGACATCGAAACCGGAACACTTGCTGCTGCAATTATAAACAGTAATCTCCAGTTCTCCCGTTTTTCTATATTGCTCCACAAGGCTGCGATCGCGTAAAACACAGCCGCAATGACCACATTCGCACAAAATCCCTTTGATTCACTGTTGCGGTAAAGCAGAAAATCTGCCGTCGTGTAACCCGATACAAAGAGGCAGTTCAAACCAATTACGATGCCGGTATAGAGATACGCTTTTCTTGAATCGTCTTTAAATATTTGTTTTCCAATCAGAAACATCAGCAAAACAGCCATCAGCATACAAATGCTGCCCATCCCGTAGTTTTGGGCAATGATCGGAGCCACTCCAAAAATCTTGCACCAAAAGGTCGTGCTCATATAAAACCCAGACAGTGCATACCGCATATCGAGATACTTCTCGATCAAACCCGTCTCTCCGTCATACACATACATCTGATCCGTATAAAGCGTTGTATTGATCGTTCCCACATAAAACGCCGTATCAAATCCCATATAATAATGAATACACTGATAAAAAATCAGAACCAACAGCAGCGTCAGCGCAGCAAGTGCAAGATACCATTGCCTGACCGACAGCTCCTGCTTGATCATGCCAAATCTCTGCCAAAGCTGCTTCCGGTTCCAGATCACACCTTTCAGCAGAATCAACACGCAGACGACTGCCCATACGATGACCAGCACATGAAACGAGATTTTTAAAAAAATCAATGGCAGCGCTACCAGCTGGAACAGACCAAAATAGCCAAAAAAACCAACCACCAGAATCAGCAGCCCCTTGTCCTTGAACCCCGCCCATCTGCATAAATCATTGCCGATGATCAGATACAATATCAATTGTAATAAAATGACTGCCCCACATGCGATCAGCTGCTCCATACGCTTTTCCTTTCCTTTTGGATGTCCTTATTCTACCATCTTTGCCGAAAAATGGCAATCTTTTCCACAAGGTTGCCGCAAACAGTGCTTCCTCTCCTTTATCGTTCGCACCACTCACTTCCCACAAGGCTGACGCAAACAGTGCTGCTTTTCCATTCCGGTTCGATTCACACCGCTCACTTCCCGCTCACCTTCCTCACCACGCGCGTTTTCAAGCTTCCACGCGCCTCTAATGCCCTGGCAACCCCCGCCGCAATCTGCTCCTGTTTCCTCTGCTGCGCCTTATCTAGCTCCCGCATCAGCTCCTCCCAGCTCAGATAGCAAATCTCGCCCTCCAGCGTCACCTCGGACAGCTTCCCCAGCCTGCCCTTCCTTTTTGAAATCTCATACCGGGGATCGGGCGTCAAAAACAAATCCATCGCTTGCTTCGGTTCATCCGCCGCAGTCTCCTCCGACTCCTGCACCCGCCACTCCGCCTCACAGCCATCCGGCACACAGACAAGCTCTTTTCCCAGCGATTCCGCCCGCTCCACACGACAGCGGCACGGATACGCTCCCGGATCCCAGCGCAGATTCAAAAGCTCCGCCTCTGTGGGAAGCTGCACCCGAATGCGAAACCTTCCGTCTGTCAACGGCACCTGCACCGTTACCGTCTCATTCTCATTATACCCATTTCCTGTATTAATATAGAATTTGCTGACCAAGGATCGCGCCCGGCTGTAATACCTTGCGATCTTCTCAAGCTCCAGCCGCAGCGGCTCCCTTTCATATTTCTGCAAGCTATAGCTGCCCACATACTGATAGGCAAAATGAATTTCCCAGCGCTTGAATACGGCAGCATCCTCTTTCCTGATACCGTATTTTTCCTCCAATTGACGATGATCTACGATCTGTGACAAACCCGGATGCTTATAAAACAGCTCGTTGAGCACGCGCCACATCACATACTCCACCGGAATCGCAAACGGAAACACCCATTCTGCATCAATCACCGCATACGTTTTGCCAAGGCAGAATATATTATCAAAGATCAAGTCAATATCCAGGTTTTCGGCACATTTTTTTGCACCTGCACAGCGCGCCTCGCCGAACACCTCGATAAAACGCGGATCCTGACCGTAATCCTCCCGCAGCCTGCTGTCCGCGAGAAATACCTGGTAAAAATCTGCGATCAGCGCTTCAATCCGTTCGCCCTCACGGCGCGTCATCAGCACGCTGACCAGATCGTCAAGCGTGGCTTCCTCCAGATAGTCGTAAATGATCGCGCCATTTTCCTGCCGGCCCCCAAGATAGGACCAGCGGCCCGGCGCACAATCCCTTTGGTTCATCCGCAGCAAATGCTCCGCCGCCTTCGGCCCCACCGGATATTTGCCGACATACCTTTTCCCCGCTTCCTCCCAGATCGCAGTATAAATGCGAAAGCCCGGATTGCGGTCGCAGCTTAGCTTGACATATTGAATTTCCCGTTCGCTGCGGCTGTGCTTCTGTTTGACCTCCACCAAAAAGGAGTTGGCAAATTTGTCGGCCACACCCTCCTTCGCCAGCGTCTGACACAGGCCCGCTTCGTAAAACAGAGCCAATTTGCCCTAGCTGAACTGGAACATCGGCCGGCCGTAAAGCGGCGTATTGACACTTTCGTCCGTAAAAATCTCATAGGGAAACTTATAGTCGGGATACGGATAATAAAAGCGGTTGCAAATCAGTCCCGTCCTGGCGCACAAGTCCTCCAGCTCGGTCTTGCTGAACGTTCGGACCGACTTCACGCCGTCGTAGCGATCCAGCCCCAGAAAATAGCGATCCGTATGATCCTCCGGCGCTCCGGCAAAATATTTTGCGCCCAGGCGGTTTTCGATGGCGATGAGAATCGTTCCCTCCGGCTTTAAGCGGCGGGCAATCTGTTTCAGAAACTCCTCGTAGGGCTGCTCCCCTTCGGTAAAACTGCCCGCATATTCAAAGACACCGTTTAAAATAATGTAGTCAAATTCCTCCCGCAGCGGAATCTCGTTGAGATTGCCGACCACAATCTCCAGATTGGCCCGCTGCCGGTTCCGTTCAAAATTGATCGTCGCCCGCCGTTTGGACAGCTCTACGGCCACAACCTCCTTCGCCTTTTCACAGAGGATGCCGGTCACGGCGCCGCAGCCCGCACCCACCTCCAGGATTCTGGCCTCCGGTGCAAACGGATACCACAAGAAAATATTTTCCCGCACCTTTGAAAGGTGATAGAGAATGGGATAGGACAATTCCTCCTGCAAAATGTCGTCAAGTCCCATTCCCTGTCTGACCAGGCGCAGAATCTCCTCCTCCACTTCTCCATCCGAATATTGATCCACTCCATGATAGAATGTTTCATTGAATTTTGCCATCCTGATTTGCTCCTCTTTACAATCCTGCGCTCCGCTTTCCCTTAATCGCGGCAATAGCGAAGCTCCACCTTAGAATTCATATCGAAAAATCCGTCCGCGACCTTATCGGCTACCACCGTAATACTGCAAACGTCATATAGACGATGATACACCGTCAGCTCTCCGTTTTCATAGCCCGTACAGCCGAGAGACAGCAGGTATTCTCCGCCCTGCAAATCCATCTGCTGACGGAATTCCAGGATGAAGCTCTCTCCCGCCTCTGGACAGCCTGTATTTATATTCTCATACATCGTATTGGTGCCCGTGATCGTCGTTCCATGAATGTCCTTAATGGCAAAGGCGATGATCGGATAGTCCAGACGCTGATAGAATTTCGCGCGCATGCGGATCGTGAATTCTTTGCCCTTTTCTACGATATTGGTATAATTTCCCTCCTTGTCGAGAATGGCAAAATCCGCTATCTCCGCCTTGCCGGAGCCATATTCATCCTTCTGGGGGTTGATCGTCATCGACTCCTTCCACAAACGCCCCGGCTCCTCTTTTCTCGTTCCCTGCTCCTGATAGGTCTTGTCGTTCTGCCGCACGAGCACCTTTTTATACAGATCGACCATCTCCTTGGGGATGCCCTCCGCCAGCTTTTCCCCCTTGTTGAGCAGAATTACGCGGTCACAATAGCGGCTGATGCTGTTCAAGTCATGGCTGACAAAGAGAATCGTCTTTCCCATCTGCTTGAATTCCTCAAATTTATGGTAGCATTTATTCTGAAAAAAAACATCCCCGACTGACAGAGCCTCATCCACAATCAAAATCTCCGGCTCGATGTTGATCGCCACCGCAAAGGCCAGACGCACAAACATACCACTGGAATACGTTTTCACCGGCTGATAAACAAAATCTCCGATATCGGCAAAATCGAGAATCGCCTCCATCTTGCCGTCGATTTCTTCCCGCGAAAATCCCATCATCGTGCCGTTGAGATACACATTTTCAATCCCTGTGTATTCCATATTGAAGCCTGCGCCCAGCTCCAGCAGGGCAGAAATTCGTCCCCGCACCTTCACCTTGCCCCCCGTCGGGGACAAAACGCCGGTGATGATCTTTAAGATGGTCGATTTCCCTGAACCGTTGGTGCCGATAATGCCCACTGTCTCCCCTTCTCCAACGGTAAAATTGAGATTTTGCAGGGCATAGTGCTCCGTATACAGCTTTTTGCGTGTCAGTCCCAGCGACTCCCGCAGCCGCTGGCTGGGCTTGTCGTACAGCTTATAAATCTTCGTTACCTGTTCCACTTCAATCGCTGTTTGCGCCATAACCGTTTCCTCCTTTTACAGTACATCCGCAAAATGCGGGCGCAGCCGGCCAAAGATCAGCTTTCCCAGCCCCCAAAATACGAGGACAACCGCCCAGAAATAGACCGTCATGCCCAGATTTTGCCAAAACCACTGCTTGTAGATCAGCGCATCCCGATATCCGGTAACAATGTAATACAGCGGATTGAGCTTGAGAATGCCGATCAAAACCGGGGAAAGCTCAATCGTATCCACATTCCACATGATCGGCGTCATCCACATCCCCACCTGCAGCGCAATGCCCACAGCCTGACTCAGATCGCGGAAAAACACGACCACCGCACTGGTAATATAGATCAGACCGACCGTAAAACAAACCGTGGCCAACCCATAGTAAAAAATCTGCAGCGTATACAAATCCGGCAGCATCCCATAGAAGCAGAAGATCAGCAGCGTAATGAGGATAAAAAACACATGGACAAAAAAGGCGGAAATGATCTTCACCAACGGCAGCACTTCGATCTGAAACACCACCTTTTTTACGAGATAGCTGTATTCAATCAGCGTATTTGTCCCGCTCATCAACGCCTCCTGGAAGAAGAACCAGGGAACAATGCCGGCCACCAGCCACAGCACATAGGGTACCTTGATCCCCTCATGCAGATTGAGTGCACTGGACTTCATTCCCTTTTCAAAGACGAACCAGTACACCAGCACCGTCACCACCGGCTGAATAAACGCCCAGGCCACGCCCAGATAGGAGCCTGCAAACTTCGCCTTGAAATCGTTTTTTGCCAGACTTTTTATTAAATTAAAATTTATTTTTTCGCTTTTCATTCCAAATATTCTCCTCATGTACCGTTTACCGTCGTTTCATTCACCAGATCCACGTCAGACAGGGCGCAGACGCAAGAACCACCAGCGGCAGCGGATAGATCTGCTCGACTGCTTCCTGTGTCTTCTGTGTGCCAAAAGGCAGCGCCAGGGCCAGAATCGGCAGCGACGGCAGGATATAGCGGTATGTCACGCCCCAGATCGCCCCATAGTCGGGCGGCATAAAGGTATATCCCACCAGCACGACCATCCCTAACATGCAAAGAAAGAGGAATACCTGGTAACACCTACACCACAGATTGCAGGTCCTTTCGCACAGCAAGAGAACTACAGCTGCAAATAAAGCATAGGATACCAGACAGCTGCCGTGCATTGCATGATAAGTCTCGACCAAAAGGCCCTTTCCCCTGCCGAGGAACATATGGGTATAGCTCCAAAAATGCGCGCAAAAGTATTCGGCATGTTCCTTGGGCACAAACTGATAAACCACCTGCAGCAGCAAATCCCCTTTTCGGATTCCAATCAAATACAGCGCCGCCGCCCCGCAAAGTGCGGCTCCCGCCGCAATCAGCCAAACGCGATGCGCGTTGAGCAGACTCCAGGGCAGAAAGGAAAAATTTTCTTTCTTCAACAACAGCAAAAATCCAAGGCACAAGAGCGCATAGGGCAGTTTCATCCGAAGGACTTGCAGGACGAGGACAAAATACAGTACAAGCAGCAAAATCCCCTGTTTTTTCAGCAGGGACATTCCCTGTTCCCGCAGACGCAAAATCAGGGCCAGCGCAAGCACAATCTCTGCCATCATCAATCCGTCCGGATTGGATGAGCCGCGAAAAAATGCCACCGTTGGAATCAGTCCGCAGAGTGCAACCAACGCTTTTTGCTTCGTCAGGCGAAAGGCCGTCCACAGCAGCAGAGCACAGGCCAGCGCCTGCCCGATTGATGCCAGATAACACCACAATCCGCTTCTTACGCCGAGCAAACGCCCCAGTGCAATCAAAATCGCCTGCGGCCAATAGCTCTCCCAGCCTTTCTCCACCACAGCCAGCTCGGATACCTCCTGGGTTCCTTCTGCTTCCGGTCTCCGAAACAGCGACAGCAGCCTCGGCGCACATACATCCAGGTTTGTCTCTGCAAAATAAGTGATTCTGTCGTAATTCCCCTCATGCGCAATCGTCCGCATCTCACTGATCTCCTTTGGAATGCGAATCAGCTGTGCCCGCCCCTGCGCATCCATCGACACATTTCCCACCACGTCCTCTCCCGGCACCGCGTAATAGCCTTCCTGCCCGCCGCAGCTTAAATCGTAGGCGCGGACAAAATGGCGAAATTCATCGTCGCGGGAAAAAGGCGCGAGCAAAAGTGCGGCTGCAACTCCGGTACCTGCCGCCAGCCCCAAAAAGACCTGATGGGTGAGCCCAAAACGCCAGACCGCAGCCAGTCCGGCAACGATCAGCAGATTTAAGATCAGCAAAACAAGATAGCGCATCCCCTGATCCGTTCTCCGATAGCGCTGAGTCAGCATCAGCCCTTTGCCGTCCACCGTCAGCTCCACCGGACGCTTCAATTGAAACTGCACCACCAGCACATAGGTCTCGGACGGCGAAAAAGCGATCGCGGAAACATCGAGCTCGGTACACTGATTTCGGTCATGCCAAATACCTTGAAGCTCCTCCTGCTGCTCCTCGCACAGTAAATTCCCCGCTTCATCCTCGATCCACCACAGCAGAGCTCCCTCCGGCGCCTGTACCTGCGGTCCCCACAGCTGCAGACAGGTCAATGTATCACTGACAGCCTCAAATGGTGTTCTCAAGGTCTCGTTTTGAATTTCGCGTTTCTCTTCTAAGCCGTGCTGCCGCCAATAGCCCTCTTCCGGATTGCTATGGATTTGCCGCACCTGACCGATATCCAGCACCAGCAGATTGAGCACCGCCAGAATCAGTACCGCCATGCGAACGGCTCTTATCCTCTCCTTCATCGTCTCTCCTTTATTATACCCAATATCTCTGATAAAGCACAAAAAATGAAACAATCATCAGCACCGCAAGGTAAAATACCGCCATCCAGCTTCTTATATTCTCGTTCAGCCTGATCTTCTGCGGAAATGATAAAAAAATCAATGGCAAAAACGGCAAAAAATATCTTCCCTGCAATCCGCCGATGTACGGAAGACAATAGATCATTTCACGTATGTCATAGTCTGCAGCGACATGCTCTCCGCCCAGCATCGCAACCTTGATCGTATGATTCACCATCGACAGCATGACAAACAACGATAAAACTACAGCTATAAGCCACAGATACAGCATCGTTCTCTTTCTGATCGCCGTATTCGTCTCCTCCTTGGAGCCGCTGACGGATAAAAACAGTACATACAGATACGTCAGCGCCGCAAACCAGAGCGGCAGCTGCGAATCAAGCCAGCCAAATCCACCGACACTGGAAGCGAAAAGCATCTTTTTAAAGTTGACCAGCGTCGCCCAGATTAAAAACGCAGACTGCTTCCACTCCTGCGCCATCACGCAGACCAGCTGAATCCAAAAATTCCCGCGGGCCAGATACAGGCCTACACCGACCAGTAACAGCAACGTAATCCCCACCGGAATTCTCCACGTTCGGATCAGCGGTCCGTCAATTTCTCCCCGCGGCAGCTTCAAATGTATCTTATCAATCGGCAGTATCAACACCAACAGCCCCATAAACAGATAAGGCAGCTTAATATACACAATCCAGGCCAGAAGCACCAGCGTAATCGCGGCTTCCTTCCACCCCAGCCGTTCCTTTTCACAGCGGAGATAGAACAGATAAGCGAGAAACAGATAGCACAAAGGAAGCATGACCGCATCGTAATTGATCGACGACGCCTGCTGCATGGCCATCGGAAACCCCATAAACAGCAGCAACACTTCCTTTTTCAGCGGCATCAGCCGCAGCGCGAGTCCACAGACCGCAAGATAGAACAGCAGAGAGCACAGCTCTCCCAGCTCCAGCACCCAAAACGAGGGCAAATGAAACATCACCCCCGCAAGGATTCCCAAGGCCGCTGGCAAATGCTTGATCACAGACACCGAAAGAGCCCGCGGCAAGCAATCCTCCCGGCTGTAATCCGGCACTTTCGTCATCGCTTCCAGCCACTCGCCGCGTTCCACCTTCTGCGCATACTGTCCGCGCATTCGTTTCTGCCCCAGCTCTATATCGTTCATCATGCACTCCGCCAGCTTCTCATTGCCGAGGCTTCGCCCGATCATCCGCAAATGCGTATACTCATCCGGCGTCTGCCAAGGCGGCAGCAAGAAGCTCATCAGCACGCCCCATATCAACAGCAGCAGCAAGCCGGTGCGCAGCGCGAAGCTGCTATCTATGATCCGCTTTCCTTGTTCTCTCACTGCTCTCCTCCATGATAAATTCCAATAAAGCCCAGTTTTTCTTCAGTGTGATCTTTTGCGCCAACGCGTCCTCGTATGCACGCTGTCCCAGCCGCTGCCGGAACGCCGCGTCAAGCAGACGCTGCAGACCCGATCGCCACTCCTCTTCGTTCTGGCACAGCAGGATATTCTCACCGGGAGCCGTCGCATTTGCAACCTCTTGATTGTAGCTTCCAATCGTCGGCACCTTCACCAGCGCCGCCTCCATCCACTTATTTTCTGATTTGCACGCATGGAAGAAGCTTTCCTCCAACGGCATCAAATTCACATCCACCGAAGCAATCACCGCCGGCAGCTCGTGCCAATCCAGAAAGCCTACCTCCAGGACCCGCTCCTTGACCGAATCAAAGGACGGCGGCAGCGCAAGGCATCCGACAATTTTCAAATAAACCTGCGGATTCTCTTTCATGAATTCCAGCAATACCTGGGAAATAATCTCAAAATCACGTCCATGCGTGTTTGAACCACTGAAATAGCCCAGGACAAGACGCTCTTTTTTGCGTATGTTCTGATTCAAAGCCAATGCGGACAGCATCAGCATCTCGGCGCTGGCCCGGTTGCGATTGACAAAAACCGGCTTATCCGCAAAGGTCTGCTGCGCAGCCTGCTTTAGATGCTCCGTGGATACCAGCAGCGCGTCGCACTCCTCCATGCAGCGGCGAATCAGCGCGGAATACGTCTCAAAATCCCGATACTCCCTGCCCCTTAAAAACGGCAGCTCGCGAATCGCGTCGTAATCAAAAATATAATCGTCGATGTCGTAGAACAAGGGCACTCCGTGCTTTTTTGCCTCTCCAATCAGCCGGTCAAGCGGAGCCCGCAGCCGACAGCGGTAGATGACCAGCGCCCCGATTTCGCTCCAGTCAATCTCTTTTGGCAGAGAAGCAGTCTCCCACAATTCACCCGGCACGCCGAGATACAGCAGCTCCTCCTGCATATGCTCGATCCGATAGCGGGACGAGAAGGAGACGTATTCCACGACATAGACGATCTTTTTGTAATGAACTCTCTGCTTGGACAGCTGCAGCCGTTCCACGGCAAAACGCTCCAGCGCATCGACAACAAATGCCGGGTCGCGCCGCTGTAAAATCAGGCCCTTCTCATAGCGGCGAATCCGTTCCGCCGGCGCCCCCAAATCAAAGGCCGCAATCGGCATTCCCATTTTGATCACTTCCTCCGCGGTATAGGAAAATGTCTCCGGCCATACCGAGGAAAGCAAAAACAGATCGACATCGTTTTCATAGATCAGCCTCGGCAGCTCGCCCAGCTGATAGCCTCCGGTCGCCTCAAAATACGCGCTGCTGCCCATGTTGACACCGTCTTCCACCCGCCCGATCAGTTTGATGCGGATCCTGCTGTCTCTGGCCTCCAGCTCCTTTAACAGCGCCTTGATAAAATCACTGCCTTTATGAATTGCCAGTACTCCGAGCAGTCCGACATTGATCGTATCGCTTGTCTTTGTGTCCTTCTCAATCGGAAATACATAATCAACCTGATGACTGATCATCGTAAGCTTCAGTCCGTCGCCAAACGCCTGTTCTACCCTTTTTCTTGTATCCTCGGAAAATGTCCGCACCTCACTGCAGGCAGAGAGGAACTTCTTCCAGTGCGCCAGCCACTCCTTTCTCGTCTTACACTCGTACTGACCGCCAAACCCCTTTTTGAGATAACAGGTCTCGCATTCCTCCTCCGGCGGCATCCCGCAATACTGCTGGTAATCATTCATCAAATTGATGGTCGGACAGAGCGCAAAAAAATCGTGAAACAGCATGATCAGACTGGCGTCCTGCTCTTTGGCAAAAGAGAGAATACACTCCTGCGCCTCCCACAGCCGTGGATACGTCACCAATTCGTTGATATAAATTTCGTCAAAATGCAGCCAATCTCCAATTGCAAACAGATCACGCAACGCGTCAAACTCATACACCTGCTGTCCGCGGTCATTTTCAAAAAAGAATTGATAATTGTTCCGTTTCCAGCTATAGCGAACCACGCTGACACAGCTTCCCTCCTGCAAATGCGTCCGCTTCTTTGTATTGAGGTAGCTGGTCGCGCCGCCGCCAAGGCTGTGGTCAAAATACAGAATCGAATGCTTCTCATGTGTATCAATCAAAAGCTCCATCAGCTGACGTACCTTTTGGTTGGGATCCCTGCGGATAAAATTCGACACCTGATAATTATAATTGGGAAAACGTTTGGTCAAGAGCTCCATGTGCTCCTCAATCAGCCGCTTCTTTTCCTCGCTCTGGAAGGAACCGCCATGCTTGTGATAAACAAACAGATTCTCCACCTGAACATTGCGATATCCCTTTTTGATCGCCCGCTGGCACCAGTCATTCTCCTCGCCGAAGCCCCGTCCAAACGTTTCCTCATCCAGCACGCCGATCTCATCCAACGCGGCGCGGTTCATCCCCATACAAAAGCCCACGCCGGTAGGCGCCGGAGCGTAACGCGGCCGCACCTTGCGAAAATAGGAATCCAGCGTCTCCACATCCCGTTCCAGATAAATTGGATTATTATAGCAAAAATCCGGAAAGCTGAAAATCGTCGCACTGTTGGTATACGGGGTAGCGGAAGCCACCTTTTCCTCCGCGAAAATCGGCTGCATCAGCCGCTCCAGCCAGCCGTTCGGCAGCTCTGTATCGGTATTGATCAGGGCTACATGATTCCTCGATTCAGCCAGGCCCCGGTTGACGCTTTTGACAAATCCCAGATTCTGCGAATTTTGCAGAAGTACGGAGCCCGGATGCTGTTTGACAAACGCTTGCTCCAGCTCCTGCACCCGCGCATCGGGGCTCTTGTCGTCGACCAGAATATAGCGACAGGAAAGCGCTGTCTTCGGAAGATCTTCAAACAGACGCAGCAAATATTCATAACCATTGTAAATCGGAACGATCACATCAACCGTTCCTCCATCCAACACCGCTATCTCCGATTCTTGTGTCAGGTATTCCTCAAACAGCGAAAGCAGCTTGTCATAATGCTCCTTGATCGGAAGCTTTGATCGGATCTTATTGCGCACACGCTCCAAAACATGCTTGACGCGTTTCAAAAAGCTGATCAAGGCTCCGTCCGTCAAATATTTTTTTCCAAACGTGGTCTGTTTCAATCTTTCAAAAATATATCTCATAATCTCGTTTCAATCCTCTGTCTCTGCCTCGATTTTGCCCCACCAGCCGCAGACACGCTTTAGCACATAGAGCGTGTCTATGGATTCTTTTCGGTTCATGACTGTACATTTTCCCGTAAAAGTGATCTTCAACACGCTCTAGGCCCTTCTATTTTACAGCAGCCGCGGCCGGACTGCTGCCCCTTTTTAACGATTTTCACTCGTGTATGCCTCAATGCCGCCCCACTTGGTATCACGCTCCGAAAGGATCAAATCTGCTTCGGTCATCCCTTCCGGCATCGGCCACTGCACCCCAATCTTGGGGTCGTTCCATGCCAGACCGCCCTCGTCGCCCGGATGATAAAAATCCGTCACCTTATAACAGAATTCCGCATAATCCGACAGCACCAAAAATCCATGCGCAAAGCCCTGGGGCACAAAAAACTGCTTCTTATTCTCGGCGGATAGCACCACTCCGAACCATTTGCCATACGTCTGCGAGCCCTTCCTCAAGTCTACCGCCACATCGAACACTTCTCCGCAAATGACCCGCACCAGCTTGGCCTGCGGATGATTGATCTGAAAATGCAGCCCCCGCAGTACCCCCTTCTTGGAAGCGGACTGGTTATCCTGCACAAATTCACAGTCAATGCCTGCCGCCTTGAAATCATTGTAATTATATGTCTCCATGAAATAGCCCCTGGCATCACCGAATACCTTCGGCTCAATCACCTTTAAGCCCGCAATGCCATTACAATCCGTGTTTACCTTGATCTCTCCCATTTTCTTACCTCTCTTTTCGTGGAATCCTCCGGGGATGTCCTGCCTGGTGCTCCAATGCTACAGCCCTGCGGCCACATCCATCAGATACTGCCCGTATTCCGTCTTTAATAACGGCTGCGCCAGCCGCTGCAGCTGCTCAACATCAATAAATCCTCGTTTATAGGCAATCTCTTCAATACAGGAAATATACAGCCCCTGCCGCTTCTGGAAAGCCGCAACAAAATCGGCCGCCGCCAGCAGCATGTCGTGATTGCCGGTATCCAGCCAGGCGAAGCCGCGTCCCAGCCGCTCCACCTTTAAATTGCCGCGCTCCAAATACGCGTTGTTTACACTGGTAATCTCGATCTCGCCCCGCGCGGAAGGCTTGACATTTCTGGCAATCTCCACCACATCGTTGTCATAAAAGTACAGGCCCGGCACCGCGTAATTGGACTTCGGCTTTTGAGGCTTCTCCTCAATCGAAATCGCGATTCCGTCTTCATCGAATTCGACGACGCCATATTCGGTCGGATCCTTGACATAATATCCGAAAATCGTTGCTCCCGGCTGGCTCTGGGTGCGGACGGCCGCCTGCTCCAGCACTCTGGAAAAGCTCTGACCGTAGAAAATATTATCTCCCAGCACCAAGGCTACCGCGTCCTTACCAATAAACTCAGCGCCCACCAAAAATGCATCTGCCAGGCCCCGCGGCTCGGTCTGCTCCGCATAAGAAAACGCCATGCCCAGCTGGCTTCCGTCCCCCAGCAGCGCCTCAAACACCGGCAGATCTCTGGGCGTGGAAATAATCAAAATCTCACGGATACCCGCCAGCATCAAGGTGGACAGCGGGTAATAAATCATCGGTTTGTCATAAACCGGCATAATCTGCTTGGAGATCGCCTTGGTCAGCGGATACAATCTGGTTCCGGACCCCCCGGCTAAAATAATCCCTTTCATCCTTCTTCTCCTATCTTCTGCGGCCGCTCCACATTACAGCACGCTGATTGCTTGCAGCCACTTCACATTACAACATGCTGATCGCTTGCATCATACTGCCGCCGCGCTTCCTGCTACTCCTGATACATCTCCTGATAATACTTCTGATACGCGCCGCTGGTCACGTTCTTCATCCATTCCTCATGTTCAAAGAACCATGCGATCGTCTTGCGAATGCCCTCCTTGAACATGGTCTCCGGCTCCCAGCCAATCTCGGCGCGGATCTTATCTGGAGCAATCGCATAGCGGCGATCATGGCCTTTGCGATCCTCAACATACGTAATCAGGTTCTCGCTGACCAGCTCCCGGCGCGGATCTCCCTGCGGCAGCATTTCCAGAAGCGTCTCCAAAATAATATGAATGATCTCGATATTCTGTTTCTCGTTGTGCCCGCCAATGTTGTAGGTCTCTCCCAGACGTCCCTGCTCCTGTACCATGTCAATGCCCTTGGCATGGTCGTCTACATACAGCCAGTCGCGGACGTTCTTGCCGTCTCCATAGACCGGAAGCTTCTTGCCCTGCAGCGCGTTGTTGATGATCAGCGGAATCAGCTTCTCCGGAAATTGATAGGGGCCGTAATTGTTAGAGCAATTGGTAATATTGGCCGGAAATTTGTAGGTATCGATGTACGCTTTAACCAAAAAATCCGAGCTGGCCTTGCTGGCGGAATAGGGACTGTGCGGATCATACGGAGACGTCTCATAGAAAAATGCATGCGGATCATCCGGCAGAGAACCGTAGACCTCATCGGTGGAAACATGTAAGAATTTCTTTCCCTCCCGATAGCTTCCGTCGGGCAGCTCCCATGCCTCTCTGGCGCAGTTGAGCATCACGGCCGTTCCCAGCACATTGGTGCGGATAAATACTTCTGGATCCTTGATGCTGCGGTCTACATGGCTCTCCGCCGCAAAGTGCACCACGCGGTCAATGTCATGTTCTGCAAAAATCTTACGAATCGCTTCCTTGTCGCAAATATCCGCCTTGACAAAGGTATAATTGTCAAGCTCCTCCACTTCCTTCAGATTCTCCAGATTCCCCGCATAGGTCAGCTTGTCCACATTGATGATATGGATCGTATCCTTGTACTTGCGGAACATATAATGAATATAATTCGAGCCAATAAACCCGGCGCCTCCTGTTACCAGATAGGTTCTCATTGTTTTTCCTCCTGCTGATGATTTTCATTCTCTTTTACTATTTTTCCATAATTCCCCTATATTATATACAACCATAAGAAAAGTTGCAATAAATTCTGCCGAAGAAAAAAAATTTGACTTTCTTTGACGGAATGCTTATAATCCCTTCTTCCCCACCGCGCCCTTCAGTGTCTGCAGCAGGAGCCGAAACTCCCGCGACCAGAAGAACAAAAGCAGATAAGCCAGATTTGGTACAACGGCCACAAGCATCAGTCTTAAAACAAATCCACCGATTCCGCCTGCGGCTACCGCAGCACAAAGCCTGTAAGTCAGCGCGGCCGTCGCCGTCATCACTGCGCCATATTGAAGGTATTTGCCAAAATAACGCCATGGGCCTTTGCCAAATTCATAACGGAACAGCACCATCGGTTCAATCCAGGTAGCGACCACCAGCGTCGTGATCAGCGTTCCGAGAAACACGCCGAGAATCCCAATTCGCTTCACCAGCACAAGGGAGATCACCAGATTGACCACAACCTCCATATAAGGCTTGTACACATCCTGCATATACAGGCCCGCCGCCCCTTTAAACGTATTGCACGCCTGGCGGATGCCGGTACAGTAAAATTTCGCCGCCAGCACTGCGACAATCGGCACGCTGTAGAGATATTGTTCTCCTACCCAAAGCTCGATAAACGGATTGGAAAGGCAAAACAGCGCCGTCGCGCAAAACCCATAGAGCCAAAAATCGACAAAAAAGATCATATAGAACGTTTCTTCCTTCTGTTTATCCTCGCCAAGAACCAGCAAATTGCCCACGCTCGAAGTAATCGCAGAAAACGCCTGGTTCAAAATGGTATGCACAGAATTGATGATCATCTGATAATTTGAATATAACCCCACCTCAACAATCCCGACAAATTTGGAAATAATCAGATTATCGGTCGAGCCCATCACAATCGTTCCCACATTATGCCCGATCATCGCCAGCGTGTTGGTCTTGATCTGCCGCGCGATCGTCGGGTCGATTTTGTACGATTCCTTCGATCTTAAAAACGGATAACGCCGATCGGCAATATGAGAAATAATGACATTCTCCGCCAGCGTAGCCGCCATCTGAACCGCAAAATAAACCATAAAATTGTGCGTCAGCAGCAGCACACCGATCTGAATTCCCACCATCACCGTATAGCAAATGCCATGATTCAAGGATACGAGAAAATTCTCCTGATTGGCATTGACAAAGGCCGTCTTATAAGAGTAGAAATAGGAAATCCCTGTATTGACGACATGCATCAGATAAATCACATAGAGATAGGGGATATCCGGCATCTCCTTGATCAGATGGGGCAAAAGCGGCGCCAGCGCCGTCCCGATCACCAGGACAAAGCATCCTACCGCGCGGTAAAATTTCTGGTAAAAACGCATCAAAGCGATAATCTGCTGCTGATTGTTTTCCGCAATGGGCTTATAGAGGCTGAAAATAATCGCGGTTCCGATTCCAAGCTCGGCCAGAGAAAGCATGGTCAAAACATTGGCAAACAGCCCGCTTAACCCCAGATAGCTTTCGCCCAGCTCCTGAATAAAAACCGTCCGGCAGACAAAGCCAAGCAAAATGATCAAAAGCTGCATTCCCCAGCCAAATACGACATTTTTTAATGATTTCACCGATCTCATACCGTTTCCTCTGCCGCCCCTTTTTCCTTCAGCCTTTTACGCATGACCCAGCTGACCAGATATTCCCAGAACAGCATCCAGAAATATCTGCCTGAAAAAAATCCGCAGCAGAAGTCCTTCATGCAGGCCCCCCATTTGCCCTGTGCCATATGCTGCCCAAAGCTTCCAAGGATCCGGTCTGCGAGCATAAAGCGTTTCTTCTCCGCTTCGCTGTAGCCGTCAAAACGCGCATTGAGCGCCGTCTCGTCCATCGCAGCAATGCGCACTCCCTTTTTATAACAGCTGCGAATCGCACGGGCCTTCATCGTCTGCTCCATCGTATAGCTTCTGGAAACGGAGCTTTCCCGCAGCCGGTACTGCACCGCATGAAGACCGGTCTTTACAATCTTCACGCCCTCCTGCAATGCCCGCAGGGCAAAATCAAGATCTTCGCAGTAGCGCACCTCCCGATAGCCCCCCAGCCGTTCGTATACTGCTGTTTTCAGAAGCCAGGTATCGTGATAAGCCACATTGCCGTATTTCATAATCTCTGCAAACGCCCGCGGCTTAAATGTCTCATCGGAGGCTCCAATCACCAGCGTCCCGTCTTCATGGAGAAAATCATTGGACGATATCACAAACTCTGCCTGTTCCCGCTTCATCGTCTCCATCTGCTTCTTTAGCCGGTCCGGCATGCAGATGTCATCCGCATCCATTCGGGCCGTATAATCCCCGTGCACTGCTTTCAGCGCACGGTTTAAGCTGGCCACCAGCCCGATGTTTTTCTCATTGGGCAAAAAGCGGATCCGCGCGTCCTTTGCCTGATAGTCAAGAATCACGTTCCGCAGCCGCTCGTTCTGCGGATGGTCAAGCACAATGATGAATTCCAGGTTTTGGTAGGTCTGGCCAAGAACTGATTCGATGCTTTCCCGCAGCCACTCTTCTTTTTCGTTATAGACACTCATGATTACCGAAATCAATTCCTCTGCCATATCTTCTCCTCTCAAAACAACGCCTGACCGCCGTTCACACACACCGTGTCCGCAGCCACGGACGACGTCGGCCCATGACAAAGCTTGTCCTTCTGTGCACTCCTCTGTCACGGCCGGCGGGCTTTTCTGCCATTATATACAAATTTAGCGGATTGTGCAATGCTTTTCCCGACAAAAACCTTGACACGCCTGCACCGAACCCGTAAGATGAAAGAAAAAATTCAAACAGGAGATTTCATGGATTATGAAGATAGCGCTTGTATTTGAGAGCCTGGGAATCGGCGGCATAGAAAGAACCGGCGTAGATTACGCTCATATTTTTCAGGAGCTTGGCCATGAGGTAGAGCTTTACAATCTGACCCCCAACGCCAATGAAATGGAACCCCGCTTTCCCGATCAATGCCGTATTTATCACAAATATCTACCGGAGGTTCTGCTGCCCGACCGATATTTTAACGGGGTCAAACGCTGGTGGTGGGGCAAGTATGTGTATCCGCTGCTGTATCTGATTACCTCCGCCCTGCTGTACCTCTTCCGGCTGACGATGGGCCGGCGGCCGCACTATGACCTGGCGATCGCTTTTTCCGGCCATTTCCGCGATCTGACCTTCGTCTCCCGCAGCTTTATCAAAAGTAAAAAAAAGCTCGCCTGGCTGCACGGCGGTTCGCTGATGGACAACATGGTTGCTTCCAGCGCTTACGGCGACATTTACCGCAAGCTAAAAAATATTTGCACTCTGACCTCTTATGGCGACGCCACCGTACTTCTGCGCAACATCGCGCTGCGCGGCCTTTCGATTCACAAAATTTACAACCCCATCCATTTAGAGCCGGATGAGACGGATGATGATTTTATTGCGGAGTTAAAAAATACTTACGGGGATTTCCTGCTGATGGTAGGACGCTTTGATCCAGACAAGGATCAGAAAACCGTGATCTATGCTTATCAGAAGCTGGTAACAGAACACCGGCTCCAAAACCGGCTGCTGTTTGTCGGCGGCGGCAGCACCCTGGAGGAATGCCGTGCGCTGGTTCATTCACTGGGCTTGGATGAACAGATTACCTTTTTCGGCACCCGGCAGGATGTGGCCAATTTTTATTCTGCCGCAACGCTTGCGATCCACTCCAGCCCGGCAGAAGGACTGGGCCTGGTGCTGATCGAAGCGATGAAATACCGCCTGCCGGTCGTGGCCACCGACAGCCCGCCCGGTGTCCGCGAGGTTCTGGGGCACGACGAATACGGACTGATCTGCCAGGTCGGCAACCCTGCGGATCTGGCGCAGAAAATTCTGCGCATGCTGAACGATCCCGCACTCTATCAACACTACCAAGAGCAGGGTCAAAAACGCTTACAGGACTTTTCCTATGAACAGATTCGCGCACAGATGGCAGAGATTCTGTTACAGCTAAAATAAAAACGTCCTTCGGCTCATTGCAACGGTTCTTTCCCTTCGGCCTTAGACGCCGCAAGCAATTGCTCTGCGATCATGCGGATAATTTCCGAATCCACTCTGGAATCAAATTTCCGCGCCCACAGAAATTCGGAATCCATCAGCATGCCAAAATCCTCCTTGCGAAATACATATGGCTCCCCTCGCTTCCAGTCGATACAACGAATCGGTTCCGTCCACAGCTTCTCCCGAAACGGCGAATCCAACAGGATATTCTGTACAAAAAGCTCATCCGCACACAGCGTCATCCGATACTGTCTGCGGATTTCTTCTTCCTTCGATACCAAATATTCCATACAAGGACGGGTAATATTAATCCAATTTGCGCCCATGTAGACTTTTTTTCCTCTGCAGCGGTTGATATGCAATCTTTTTTGACCGAACAGACAGGCCGCGGCAAGCGCATGCAGCAGCCGCGCCCGCCTTCCCTTATGTCGCGCCGCTCCAATTCGCTCCTGAAAGGGAAAATAGTATTTGGCGCGGAACAGATAACGCTTCTCATCTGCCTGATAAGGGTTGAACGTCACAAATTCCCGCCCGTCGTGCCGATCAAAAAATGTATGGATCTCCTGCTGCGATTTGAGCGGCAAATCCACGCCTGACAGCAAATGATAGTATTGATACTGCTCCTGCACCTGCTCGGTCATGTGACGAAAAATCTGCATCTCACAGGCGATTTGACTGTACGCGCCCCAATTGACTTTGACCCTGGGCAAGTAAAGGAGTCCCGATTTTCTGACCTGCCGCGCAAGCTCTTCCCTGGGAAAGCCTGTCACCCTGCGGTCTATATGCAGGTAAATATCATTTTCTTGATCATCCAATAGACTCAGCAGCTGCCCCAGCTGCTCAAATTGGTTGTGAGCCATAATCAAATATGCATGTCTGCCCATGTTTTCTCCTTAGCAGATCGCATCCGCCGCCGCAAGCGCCGCCGCAATCACCTGATCCATATCGTAATACCGATACTGCCCCAATCGGCCGCCAAACAGCACCTTGTCCTCCTGCGCGGCCAACGCGCGATATTGCTCATACAGCTGATTATTCTCCTCATTGTTGACCGGATAATACGGCTCCACGCCCGGCTCCCACTCCATACTGTATTCTCTGGAAATAATCGTCACCGGCTGTGTGCCGAACTCAAAATGCTTGTGCTCAATCACGCGGGTGTAAGGAACCTCCCGCTCGGTATAATTGACAACCGCGTTGCCCTGGTAATTGTCACACGCAAGCCGCTCGGTCTCAAAGCGCACCGAACGATACTGCAGCGGCCCAAAGCGATACTGATAGTATTCGTCGATCTGCCCGGTAAAGACCACGCGATCATAGTCCGCACCCTTGAAGGTAAAGTAGTCCGTATTCAGCTGCACCTCAATCCCCGTCAGCAGCCGTTGTACCAGCTGTGTATAGCCGCCCACGGGAATTCCCTGATAGCGGTCATTGAAATAATTGTTGTCATAGGTAAAGCGAAGCGGCAGACGGCGGATAATGAAGGAGGGTAAATCCTTGCAGTCCCGTCCCCACTGCTTCTCGGTATAGCCCTTAATCAGCTTCTCATACACATCCCGCCCCACCAGCGATAGAGCCTGCTCCTCTAAATTTTTCGGCTCACCAAGCTGCAGACTCTCAATCTGCTCTGTGATCTTGTCCTTGGCCTCCTGCGGTGTCTTGATGTTCCACATTTTGCTGAACGTATTCATATTAAAGGGAAGATTATACAGCTCATCCCGATACACAGCCACCGGCGCGTTGATGTAATTGTTAAATTCTGCAAATTGATTGACATAGTCCCAAATCGCACGATCCGAGGTATGAAAAATATGGGCGCCATATTTGTGCACCTGGATTCCGTCCTGTTCCTCCGTATAGACATTGCCGCCGATATGGCTTCTCTTGTCAATCACCAGACAGCGTTTTCCCTTCTTTTGGGCTTCATGGGCGAATACGGCTCCAAACAAACCAGCCCCCACAATCAAATAATCGTATTTCATTCATTCTCCTCCTGACGCAGCCGCGCTATCATCCAAATTGCTTTCGGCGTCCCGCTTGTAAATAGATTCCTTATCAATGGGAGAGCAGCCAGATCAGACACCGCCCCAGTCCCAGCTTCTCCGCCGCCTTGTAAACGGACGACGCCAGACGCACCTTTCGCTGCTCGCCCTTTGGCTTGAACAGACCGACCCGTTTATTTTTCCAGAATCGCGGAAACCTCGCCTGCATCTCGCGTTTGTAATCTTCATACATCTCAAAGGCCGCTTCCCTGCC
Source organism: uncultured Lachnospiraceae bacterium (assembly GCA_947089585.1). Lineage (GTDB taxonomy): Bacteria > Bacillota > Clostridia > Lachnospirales > Lachnospiraceae > 14-2. The sequence continues at coordinate 23,246 of CAMULB010000002.1, forward strand.
CGCATGATGGCACTGCAGCAATAGGCAGCTTAAGATCGCGGTGAAAAACAGATATTCCATCTGCTCCCAACGCTGCCGAAAGGCCTCGCTCTCCCCGTATTCCTCAAACAAATCCCAATAATTCTTTGAAAAGCTGCGATACTTTTGCACGCCGTTTTTCGTGCGCGTGATCGAGGTCGGATTACAGACATAATAATAACCGCAGTATGGGATGACGGAGGTCTTAGCGCCATGCAGCATACAGCGGCAGTTAAAGGGATTATCCTCATAGGTGCGAATTCCGCGAAAATCCAGCTGATGCTCCTCTAAAAAGCTGCGGCGATACATGCGCATCCAGACCGCCGGGTACAGCCAGGGCGTCATCTCATTGTCCTGTATGGGAAAAATCTGTTCTTTGCCCTCCGTGACACGAATGTAGCCGCCAACCACCAAATCGGCCCCGCTGTGCTCCATCTCGCGCTCGTAAGTCTCTAAAAAATCTGCCTTGACATAATCGTCACTGTCAAAAAATACCAGATATTCGCCTCTGGCCTCCGCCATCCCGCGGTCGCGGGAAGCGCCAAGCCCAAGATTCTTCTCATTGTCAATCCGTCTGACCTTTCCCGGATACCGCTCGATCAATTCATCGACAACCGCCATGCTGCCGTCCGGCGTACAGTCATTGACGCAGAGAAGCTCAAAATCCTTCCACGTCTGTGCCAAAATGCTCTCCAGACACCTGCGAATATACGCTTCCACGTTATAGATAGGAACAATCACTGATATCTTGCTCATGCGCTCGCTCCTGCCATATATTCTGCAATTGCGTCCCTCCAGTCCGCCATCTCATAGCCGCCGATCAACCGCAGCATATAATTGTCGAGCACGGAATAGGCCGGGCGCGGCGCCGTCGTCGGACAAATCTGCGCATATTCCTTGGTCGTCACATGCTTGACCTTTGTCTCCTTTGCGGCCAGGCGAAAAATCTCTTCCGCAAATTCGGCCCAGCTGCAGCTCCCCTGACAGGTGGCGTGATAGGTTCCATAGTGCTCGGTCGGCTCTAAAAAGTGAATCACCTTCGCCAGCTCGGATGCGCTGGTCGGCGTACCATACTGATCATCGACGACCGTCACCAGCTCCCGCTCCCCGGCAAGGCGCAGCATCGTCTTGACAAAATTCTTACCCTCGCCGTACAGCCAGGCAGTGCGCAGGATAAAAGAATGGCTGCAAAACCGTTCCACAAAGCGTTCTCCCTCCAGCTTCGTCTTCCCGTAGGCGCCGGTCGGCCCCACAACGTCAAACTCGGTATAAGGTGTATCCTGTTCACCGGAAAATACATAATCCGTAGAAATATGCAGCAGCTTGGCTCCCACCTTGGCGGCTGCAATCGCCATATTTCTGGCTCCCAGTGCGTTGATGCGGTATGCGCTGTCCCACTGCTCCTGACAGGCATCCACCCCGGTGTGCGCCGCGCAGTTGATCATTACATCTGGCCGTGTCTGCTCCGCCAAAGCAAGCACCTGCTGCAAATCGGTAATATCAAGCGCAACAGCGCCGCCGTCCTTTGTCACATCGGTGCGGATGAATTCCACTGCCTCGTTCTGATATTCCTTTACGATCGCCCTGCCCAGCTGCCCGTTACAGCCTGTTACCAAAATCCTCTTCATAATCCTGCTCCAATCTTCTAACGATTATTTTTTTCCGAACCCGCATAAATCCTTGACAGCGGCCGTGCGACACAAATGGGCCAGAACAAGCACATCATACGAAAATCCTCATCCGTCCTTTTTCCGGCCTCAATCATTTCCGTCGTAGTTGACTGCGGATGAATCCGATGCATCATCAAGGGCTTCGGAACGTAGACAAAGCCGCCCCGTTTTCTGGACAACTGCTCCCACGCTTTCCAATCCATATTACTGCGAAAATCACTCTGAAAAATATTGCCCTGAATCAACGCTTTGTGAAAGGTGACGGAAGGACAGCAGATCGGATTGCCAAGCGACAGGATTCTTCTGCGCACCCATCTGCTTCGCTGCAGGGGACGCAGCTTCAAGGGAGACAGCAGCATCCGTTTGATTTTTAGATTCCGGTTGTGCTCTTGTCTGCCGATCGGATGCTCCTCATAATAATCCGTAAAAGCGATAATTGTGTTTTTGCTCACATGCTTTAAGACAGCCTCTAAATACCCCGGCTCATAGCAATCGTCCTGATGCGCTACCGTCACAAATCGCGCTTTCCCCACCCGCAGGCCAAAATCAAAATCCCCTGCAATCCCGGTGCTATTATGATTGACAATCACCTTGAGACCATGCTCTGCTGCAATTCGTCGGATATATTCATTATCTGTAGAAGTGGCAATGATCATACGCGAACGCACCGTTTGATTTTCCAGAGAGCGAATACACGCTTCCAGATAAGGGGATTCCCGATAGGCCAATACTACAAAAACATGGTCATTTTTCATTGTTCTCCTCATGCTCATCCTCTTCTTTATTGCGAATCGCGATCTCCTGGGTCAGATTCTTGAGCCTGGTTTCCAGCGCGGAGACCTTAAGGCTCATACTGAATATTTTTACCAGAAGAACAAAGATCATAAATAAAAAGAGAAAATTCACCGGCGCCATAATGCCCAGCAAACCGGTAATCGCCACCGGTATGCCCGGAAAAATACTAATCACAATCAGCATCAGCGCCAACAGAATCCAAAAAATCGAATCTTCAATTTGGGCCTTGGAGTTGCGAATCCGTTTCATGATATACAACGTTGTAAACAGCGAAGCCGCAATCAGTACCACTCGTAATACTACACTCATAGCCTTATCCTCTTTTTAAAAATCCAGATCTTTTTTCCGAAACGCCTGTATGAATAAAATGGAAACGATCATCTGTACCATATAGACCATCGAACGGGCAAAATTGAGATAGCTCTCCCCCGCCGTCCGCTCGTCCATCTCCACCTGTACCTCCTTTACCTTCGCCCCACACTTGATCAAGTAGGAGATGGTATCCGGTTCCGGCCCATAATTCATATTCAAAGCCAGAATCCGAATCATTCTGGCGCCGAACAGACGCATGCCTGAGGTAACATCCTGAATCCTGGTGCCGGATGCAAGGCGCACCATGGAAGAAATCACCCGGCTCCCCAGCATGCGTGGTGAAAACGGCTTTTTCTTCTGAGCAAATCTGGAGCCGATCACAACGTCATACCCCTCTTTTGCCGTCTTCAGCATCACCTCAATGTACTCCGCCCGGTGCTGCCCGTCCCCGTCGTACTGTACCACATACCGATATCCCCTGCGGTAGGCATACTTGAGTCCAGCCTGAAACGCTCCCGCCAAGCCCAAATTGATCGGCAAATCCAGCAAATGATATCCCTTTTCCTTACAGATCGCAGCCGTTTTGTCCACCGAACCGTCATTCACTACCACGTAATCGTACTGCGGATAATGCTCAATCAGATTCTCTACCACCCGTACAATGTTTGGCGCCTCATTATAAGCCGGAATCACAATCAATAATTCTTTCATACGTATTCTCCCTGATCCGTTTCTCCCGTATCATTTCATCTCGGCACAGGATCGGCAAATGCAAGCTGTACCATGTCAGACACCGTCTCTATTCTCCGAGACCACTTTCGATTGCCCCGATGATCGTGCTTAGGGCAAGCTCCTCATCCTCACCGTCGCAGAAGAACTCCACTTCGTCTCCTGACTTAATACAAGCCCCCAGCACACTCAACACACTTTTGGCGTTGACCGTGCTGTCTTTGAACTGGAACGTAATCAGAGATTTAAACTGCATTGCCTCCTTGCACAAAATGCCGGCCGGCCTTAAATGCAAACCGGTCGGGTTCTTGATCACGACCTTCTGACTCACCATATCTTCTGCCTCCCATTTGTTTTTCCGCTACAGCATATTTTTTACAATTATCTCGGCCAATGCTTTTGCTTCTCCTTCAATCTCTTCCTGATTCTTTCCCTCAATCATCACACGTACCAGCGGCTCAGTTCCGGACGGACGAATCAGCACTCTGCCCTCCCCGGCGAACTTTTTCTCTAATGCCTCAATCGCCTGGGCCACTTGGGGGTATTCCAGATACTTCTCCTTCTTGTCATTGGCCACCTTGGCATTGACAAGCGCCTGCGGCAGCACTTCCATAATACCTGTCAGCTGCGAGAGCTTCTTCCTGCTTGCCACCAGAACCTCCAGCAGATGAAGTCCGCTTAACAGTCCGTCTCCGGTGGTATTTTCATCCAGAAAAATAATATGGCCTGACTGCTCGCCGCCGATGTTATAGCCATGCGCCAGCATATGCTCCAATACATAGCGATCCCCTACGCTGGTACGTTCGATCTGAATTCCGCATTTCTCCCCCATCAGGGTAAAACCGAGGTTGCTCATAACCGTAGCTACGATCGTATTTTGCTTCAAGGTGCCCTTTTCCTTCATGTAATTGCCGATGATCGCCATGATCTGATCTCCATCCACAATATTGCCCAGCTCGTCTACCGCCAGCATACGATCCGCGTCGCCGTCAAAGGCCAGACCGACATCCGCACCTTCCGCTATCACCCGTTTCTGCAGCTCTTCCATATGGGTGGAACCGCAGCCAGCGTTGATATTGGTGCCGTCCGGGCTGACATGAATTGCGATCAAATCAGCTCCCAGCTCTTTCAACGTCTCAACCGCCGTGAAGTAAGACGCTCCTTCCGCACAGTCAATCACAATCCGCAGTCCGTGCAAATCCACGGGAACCGTCTCCTTCATAAAGGCCACATATTCCCGGCGGGCGTCCGTCATCTCATAGCTTACCTTTCCGATCTCGGCTCCCACCGGCATCTGCACTTCGCCAAAGCCGTCTCGAATCAGCGCCTCAATCTCATCCTCCAGCTGGTCGGACAGCTTATAGCCATCACCGTTAAAGAACTTGATTCCGTTAAATTCCATCGGATTGTGCGAAGCGGAAATCACAACTCCGGCGTCCGCCTTGTGCTTCTGCGTCAAATATGCAATGGCCGGCGTCGGCACCACACCCATATAGACTGCATTGGCTCCTACCGAACAGATCCCCGCGATCAGCGCGTTTGCCAGCATTCCGCCGGAAATTCTCGTATCACAGCCTACCAGGATCGTCGGCTGATGCGCCTTTTCCTTTGTCAGGACATAAGCGCCCGCCTGTCCAAGCTTCATCGCCAAATCAATTGTCAGTTCTGTCCCGGCCACACCGCGGACTCCGTCTGTTCCAAACATTCTAGCCATTTTTCTTTCCCTCATCTCTGTTCATATTCTAAGTCGTCGCAGCGGCCTGTTTTGCCGCTGGCATTACAATTACCACTGGAAATTCCGTTGTCATTCTTCTCCGGTTGGAAGCCGCTTGGTCGTTCCTCTCTACCGGAAAACCCGTTGTCATTCTTCTCTACCAGAAAACCCGTTATCATTCTTCTTTGTCGCTTTCACCGCTATTTCCACCGCTGTTATCATTTCCGCCGCTTCCGCTGTTATTTCCGCCGCCGGTTCCGCTTTCACCGTTGCTGTTCGTTGCGCCGCTTCCGCCGTTATTCCCACTTCCGCCGTTATTTCCGCCGCTTCCGCCGTTCGTCTCACTGTTCCCACCGCTATTTCCGCCGCCCGTCGTCCCACCGGTTCCGCTGCCATTGCCTCCGGCATTGCCAGAATCTTCGTCGGTTGAAATTCCGCCGCTGCCTTCTCCCTGTTCAATCTGTTCCTCTATCTCCATAATATGAACCCGCAGCATAACCGTTCCGACCAGCTGGAACTTCGCATCGACCTTCACGTTGACTTCTACCGCATGATTGCCCGGCCCCAAATCGGCTAAATCTATACTGGCTTCCATTTGCTCGGCCGTCAGCTCCGCAATATCTTCACTCCTGCCGCGCACCGAGACCGTAACCTTTGTATCGCCATAAGTAACCTCATACTTGTCCTCGTCCGGCGGATTCAAAACCTGCAGGGATTTGACCAAAAGATCCAGATTCTTGATCTCCAGCCGCTCAATGGTCGCCTTAACTGCAACCTTGTTCTCCTCTGGATTCACCAGCGAAATGCCCTCTCCCAAGTAGGGGGTAATATCAATGCTGTTTTCTACATCGCTGGTAGCTCCCTCCAGACTGATCGCCTCTCCCGGAATCAAAATCTCCTGAATCCGATTCAATACCGAAGGTTCTCCCTTAATCTGTATCGACTCAGGCGCATACTCCAGGCCGCGGAATTCATACCCTTCTGCCGGCTTCCCGCTCGCCTCACAGCGCACTGGCACCGTCTTGGTACCTAAGATCTGCACACGTACTGACACCTTTTCCTGGCTCAAGCGCAGCTGTGTCGATTCAATTGCCTTGCCATTCTCATCATACAAAATCGGTATTACGTTATCGGTAATATCTCCGGTTAGGCCTTCCACATTGACGCTGGCCGCCACGCGGTTAACGCGCGAAACAATGGATTTTGGCCCTGAAATCTTAATTAAATTGGGGCTGACCGAGGTATCTCCGATGGCGTAGCCCTCAGCCGGTGTCCCCGGTGTATCGCACGAAATATAAAACTGCTCCGACGATAAATCCTCCAACATAATCTGCATATTGACATTTTTCTGGGTAATGTTGATATCCTTCTCATAGCGCCTGGCTGTCACATTGATCGGAACCAGCTTCTCGTTGCTGCTTTCATTCAGATCAATGATCTGGCTTAAATCAGCCGTGGCCGTAAAATCCGCCCCCGTCAGGCTGTCCAGAAAACGTCGCTTTCCTTTTACATAGATGGTCACTGTATTGCTCTGGCCGACCACCTCGTACACCTTTCCCCGTTCCTCCAAAATCCGGTCGTTTGTTACCGTCACCGGAATCGTATAGGTCTTGGTCATCTCCGGATTGTCGTAGTTGACCACAACCATCCACAAAATAACCGCAACAAAGACCGAAAGAACCTTCAGACCCAGATTATTTGTCAGATGCTTCATTAGTTTTTTTAACATGCTTCTGCCTCCTTCTCCATAATCTGAATCGATCGGTATCGACAGACTGATTCTGGATAAATCCCAGCTTCCGTCTCAGATTCTCGGCATCCAGATTACGGAACAGATTCCCGCCGATCGCGGCAGAAACATTCCCTGTCTCCTCGGATACCACAATCACCAGCGCGTCCGTGACCTCACTGACTCCTACCGCCGCCCGATGCCTGGTGCCCAAGTCCTTACTCAGCCCCATGTTATCCGACAGCGGCAGGTAACAAGTAGCGGATACAATCCGGTCTCCGCGTATGATAATCGCACCGTCATGCAGCGGCGTATTATGTTCAAATATATTGATCAAAAGCTGACTGGAAACAAGGGAGTCCAGCATAATTCCCGTCCGTTCGTATTCTGCCAGCACCATGTCCTGTTCCACCACAATCAGCGCTCCGGTCTTTACCTTCCCCATCTCAAAGGCTGCTTTGGTAATCTCTGCCACCGTCTTATCGCTGAAGCGCGTCTGCCCTTTTTGCGTATCAAAGTTGAAGATTGAGGTAAGAAAATTCTTCCGCCCCAGGGACTCCAACGCCCGGCGCAGCTCAGGCTGAAAGACAATCACGACCGCTATCACCGCTATATCAATCACGCGGGCCACAATCCAAAGAATCGTATTCATCTGGAAAACTGCCGCAATCATACAAAACACAATAATGATGATAATTCCGCGCAGCAGCACCCAAGCTCTTGTGTTCTTTACCCACACCAGGATGTTATATACAAGCAGAGCAATGATAATGATTTCCACAAAATCAATCCGATTAAATTTCGGAATCTCAAACCAGTACAAATATTTCTCAACAAAGGTATTCATCAGCCCCAGCAGATTCTGTATCATCCTTATCACTCCCTTTCGCTTCTAATCATCCAGCAAATCTTCATCAATTTCAAACTCTTCCTGCAGAGATTTTTTGCTGATCCCGCTATTCTTGCGCTTATTGATCTGTTTCACACGCTTCTTCTTCGTCGGAAGCAGTACCTTGGGCACGGCTTTTACATAGTAATAATACTCGTCATCCTCAAACTGCACTCGTTCCGTCCTGGTATAATCAAGATGGAACAGGAAAAATTCCATCCCCAATCCGATCAAGACCGCAGCCGCTGTTCCCAAAATAATTCCTAAAATCCGCTCGCTTTTTCCCAACAAAAAGCTTCCTGCAAGCAGCAGCGCCAAATTACATCCGTTCCCCACGCCGATGGCAATCGACCAGGCGTGCTTCACCGACTGCCTGCGGATCACATACACCAGCAGCGCGCTCAACACCAAGGCCGCCGCTGTCACGTACAGCTCCTGATTGCCGACAATCGAATTTAAAACCAGCGTCAGCTTCGACAGGCGGTTCTCCTCATCGGTCACGCTCAGCAAAGCTTCATTCGCCCTTACGCCCTTGAGGAAATAATACAGAATCATCCCGCAAACCATCGATAGCACCGAGTACGGCTCTTTGGAAAGCCCCAAAACGGTAGGCATAATCTCCGGAATCTGAAAGTGGCACAGCACCGGTGTCCAAATCGTACCATACCCGTTCCCCGGCGCCAGCTTATAATACATAAAAAACATCAAAAGCATCAAAAGCAGGCAAACAGCGCATACTTCCAGCGAGAGTGCATACAGATGAACCAAAATCATCAGCGCACCGAGTACGGCCGCCGCACCAATTGGCAAAAAGGTACAGACTGCCGCGAGAACAATCGCAACCACCGGGTTCTTCAACCGCACCATATAGCCAATACTTCCATTGATCAGCAAAAACGCCGCCAGCGCTGTCACAAACCGCAGAGCCGGACGGATATACAAATCGTATTTTCCATAAAATCCCTGCAGCACCTCTCTCATTTCCAACAGCTTCGTCATATCAGCCTTTCGTCCTCCTAATCATCTCCGGGAAACTGCCGCTCTTCCCGTTCATAGAGTTTTTCCACCTTTTTCAGTCTGCTGTGGTACAGCTTCTGCTCCTTGCTGCCTTTACGATAGCGCAGGCTGTAAACAATCCATGCCGCAGCCTGATAAAATACGACAAATAAAATATAGCGTGTTAAAAGACCAGACGCAAATTTCTCATAATCCATTTGATAGAGAAACCGCTCCAGATCCTCCATCTGATACAGCACGGACAGCACAAGCAAAATCAAAAATGCAGCAGTGGAGCAAAAAAACACTTTGATCATCTGTAACCCCACATAATCGTGGCGGTAATAACGGCCGATCCTCCCATATTCCTTGCCTTCCCCCTGTTCATAGGCGGCAAGTCTGGTCATAAGTCTGATTCTTTCCGTATTCAGCATGGCTCCTCCCTCCTGTCGGCTCTCCTGCACCGTTCCATATAGTATATCACACTATCAATATTTAGGGAAGTAAAAAAACTGCCGTAATTTACGGCAGTTTTAAAGCTATGGAACTACGATTCACCGCAGCATTCACGTCGCAGATGACTCATTTATCGAGGAAACGCATTTTATCCTTATCCCGGTTCTTCTTTCCAGGAGCCTCCGCCTGCTGCGGCGCAACATAAGCGCTTCTCAGATCTCCCTGAAGCTTGCTCTTGCAGCTCTCACAAAAACGGCCCATCCGAATCGCCGCTCCGCATTTCTCACACTCCAGAAATACACCGGAGCTCTCTGAAAAAATCAAGCGTTCCTCCCTTACCCATTGCCGCAGCTGCTTGACGCTCACATCGCAGGCTTCTGCCACCGCATTGATCGGCGCATCCCGATTATCCCGCACATATTCCTTAACCTCCTGGAATTTCTGCTCCAAAGCCGCTTTACAGCCGTCACACAGCTGTATCCCCGTCAAATAATTAAAGAGCCTGCCGCACGACCTGCAATTTCTCACATCCATGACTCTACCTCCTAATATCCTCTCCCGATGCTGACGTTCATGCAGTAGATCCTTGAAGCTCCTGCTTCGCGCAAAACCTCTGCCGCCCCATCCATGGTACTTCCCGTCGTATAAATATCGTCTACCAACAGGATATGCTCTAATTGTACATGATTTCGGGCAATTTTAAAAGCTTTTTTCAGATTATTTTTTCTTTCTTTGTCATTTAATTCCTTTTGCGGACGTGTATGGCGCCATCGAATCAGCAAATCGCTGCAAACCGGCAGATGCAGCCGCTCCCCAAGCTCCCTTGCCACGAGCTCTGCCTGGTTAAACCCTCTCTGCCGCTGCCGCTTTTTGTGCAGCGGAATCGGCACAACCAGCTGTATGTCCCGGCTGCGAATCCAGTCGCCGTATCTGTGGGACAGCTCCTGGCCATAAGCGATTCCATATTCCCGCCGGTTGCCGTATTTCAGCCGGTATATGGACTGCCTGACCGCTCCTTTGTAAATCCACAGCGCTTTCCCCTGATCAAACAGATGCTCCTTACGGGTACAATCCCCGCAATATTCCGTTCGTTCATCCTCCAGGGGCTTGCCGCATTTCTTGCAGGACGGTTCTGTCACATATTCAATTGTCTCCCTGCACTGCGGACAAATGGGATATTCCCACCTGCCAAACACCGAATCCACCAGCCCGTCGCAAAACGGACAGCGAACCGGGTAGAGCAGATGCAGCATTTCTTTCCCGTAGCGGAAAAATAAATTCATCTACTTCCTTTCCAAGTCTTAAGATACCAAAAACCGGCTGCATCGGAGACGCTTCTCCGACGCAACCGGTGAAAACGCATGTGTATTTCTCCCATACATCTCAGCCATGGTATCATGAATCTCCCGGAAATACCAGTAATTTTTTCTTAAGTTTTTGTAAATAAATAGAGATAAATTGCCGTTTGCGGCCGTAAAAAACACCGCGCCGCCGGCTCTGCTGCCAGAAGCCGTGTGCCGCTTCTGCATCAGGAGAGCAGCATACGATCGTTGGCAAATTCTCCCTGACTGGCCTCTTCAAACTTGGCAAGTAAATCAGGAACCTTCAGACGCTTCTTCTCCTCGCCCTTGACATCGTAAATAATCGTTCCTTCATGCATCATGATCAGACGGTTGCCCAAGCGGATCGCATCCTTCATATTATGTGTAATCATCAGCGTCGTCAAATGATTCTTCTCAATCAGCTCCTGCGTCAATTCAAGCACCTTCGCTGCCGTCTTCGGATCAAGCGCGGCGGTATGCTCATCCAGCAGCAGCACCTTGGGCTGTCTTAGCGTCGCCATCAGCAGCGTCAGCGCCTGACGCTGTCCCCCGGACAGAAGCCCTACCTTCGAGCTCATCCGCTCCTCCAAGCCCAAATCCAGCATTTTTAACGCCTCATGATACGTCTTTTTTTCCTGCTTTAGGATGCCCCAGCCAAGTCCCCGGCGTTTTCCTCTGCGGTAGGCCATGGCCAGGTTCTCTTCAATCTCCATATCTGCCGCCGTCCCCATCATCGGATCTTGAAAAACTCTTCCCAAATACGCGGCCCGCTTGTAATCCGGCTGTCTGGTTACATTTTTTCCGTCAATGACCACAGCTCCTGAGTCAACCGGATAAACGCCGGCAATCATATTGAGCATGGTAGACTTCCCGGCTCCGTTTCCGCCGATCACGGTAACAAAATCTCCCGGCTCCAGCTTGAGATTTACCCCGTTCAGCGCCTGCTTCTCATTGACGCTTCCCCGGTTAAAGGTCTTTTTCACATTTTTCAGCTCCAACATGACGCTATCTCCTATTCTGCAACAATTCAGATCAGCAAAATTGTACGCTATGCTTCTACCTGCGGCCGGTTGCGGTAACGCTCAATCAGCACCGGCACCGCAAGGGCAATCGCGACCAAAATCGCAGAAAACAATTTCGTGTCCGAGGTATCGACCCAGCCGGCCTGCATCACAACTGCAATCACAATCCGGTAAATCACAGACCCGACAATGACGGAAATCATCTTCATGCCAAAGGATTTTCCCCAGCCCAGCAGCACATTGCCAATGACAATCGCTGCCAATCCAGTGACAATCGCGCCCTGTCCGGAATTGACATCCGCATAGCCCTGCGACTGACAGACAAGCGCGCCCGACAATGCCACCAGACCGTTGCTGATGCTTAAGCCCAGCGCCTTCATGAAACGGGTATTGCCGCCCAGCGCCTTGACCATAGCCTCGTTATTGCCGGTCGCTCGGATTTCGCTGCCGACCTCCGTACCGAAAAACCAATAGGACACCAGAATCACTATCACAACCGCCAGCACGCCGATGATTAATGTGGTATAGGAATTGGACATCTTTGGCAGCAATGCAGCTAGCTTGTCCACCAGCGTCTCCTGTTTTAACAGCGGTGTATTAGAACGCCCCATAACCCTAAGATTGATGGAATACAGCCCCAATTGCGTCAGAATTCCTGCCAAAATTGCCGGAATATCAAATACCGCATGCAAAATCCCCGTCACCGCGCCGGCAATGCAGCCCGACACCACAGCCAGGAGGATGGCCAGCATGGGGTGCATCCCGCCTACAATACATACAGCGCAGACACTGGCGCCCAGCGCAAAACTGCCGTCCACGGTCAGATCTGCAATATCCAGAATCTTATAAGTTATGTAGACCCCCAACGCCATAATGCCCCACAAAACGCCTTGCGAGAGCGCACCCGGCAACGAGGAAAGAATTCCTGTGATCACACCCATGCTCTTACCTCCGGTTCCTATTCATACTGGGACGGATCAATCGTGATCTTCAATGCATCCGCAGTATCCTGATTATATGAAAATTGACAATCCTCTGCTTGCAGATATCCGATCGGCATGGTAGCCGTCTCGGCCTCTCCCTTTAAAATAGAAGCCGCCTGCGCTCCGGTCATCTTACCCAGATTGAAATAGCTCAAGCCATAGGTTGCCAGCGCACCGCCGTCCACCATACCGCTCTCACCGCCGATCACAGCCAATCCTGCTTCTGTGGCGATCATCGAAATCGTTGCCATTCCTTCCGCCACCTTGTTATCAGTCGGCGCGTAAATGGCATCTACCTTCCCCTTCATTGAGTCTACAACAGACTGAATCTCATCCAATGTTGAGAACGTAAATTTCTCTCCGCTCATTCCCTGTGCGTCCAATGCCTCAACTGCCAAATCGGCCTGGAACTCGGAATTATCCTCTGCCGAACAGTAGAGAATCCCAACCTTCTTTGCATCTGGCAGCAGCTGATGCAGCAGATCAATCTGTTCCTTCACCGGAGTCAGATCGGATGTACCGGATACATTGCCTCCAGGCGCGTCATTGGCATCCACCAGGCCTGAGCTGGCCGGATCCGTCACTGCTGTAATCAAAATCGGAATCTCCGTCGTCTTGCTGGCCGCCGCCTGTGCCGCCGGCGTAGCAATTGCCAGAATCAAATCCACATTATCATTGACAAATTTATCTGCAATCGTCAGACAGTTCGCCTGCTCGCCCTGTGCATTCTGATAATCTACGCTCAGGTTCTTTCCCTCTTCAAAGCCTGCTTCCTTCAATCCTTCCAAAAACCCTTTATAAGATTCATCCAAGGCCGGATGCTCGGCCAGCTGAATCACGCCGATCTTAAACGCTTCTCCGTCTCCGGCCGCTCCATCTTCTTCCGCTGCACCGTCCGCTGCATCTGCACCTTCCCCTGAGTCAGACTGATCGTCCGCTGCATCTGCGCCGTCGTCCTCTGTCCCGCTGCTATCCTCGCTGCTCGCTCCCTTGGAATCGCTTCCCGTATCCTTTGCATCCTTGCTTCCGCAGCCCGCCAACATGGAAACGGCCAGCGCCAGCGTCATCAACAATGCGATTGTCTTCCTTTTCATCTCTCTGTTTCCTCCTGTTTTTACTTTAACACTTAAAAGCATTACCGTACTATCATACACCGTAGAAAAAAGTACGTCAAGTAGAAACTTCCAACAGCCGCTGCTTGAGGCCCGAATACCTGCGCCGCTCGCTCTGATTGCCAATCATTCCCGCAAAGGTACGCTCGTCTCCGACCAGCGTCACACACCGTCTCGCCCTGGTCACTGCCGTATATAAAAGATTGCGGTTCATCAACAGCCGCGGCCCGTTTAACAGGGGAATCACCACCGCCGGATATTCGCTGCCCTGTGATTTATGAATCGTAATTGCGTATGCCAGCTCCAGCTCATCCAGCTGCTTGAATTCATATTCGACCATTCGCCCCTCGTCGAATTCCACAGTCATTGTCTCGGAAGCATTTTGAATGCTGCGCACTACGCCCACATCGCCGTTGAATACGCCGCTTCCCTTGTCGATCGCAAGCCCGTATCTGCTGCGAATCTCCCACTCCAGCTGATAATTATTGCGAATCTGCATGACCTTATCTCCCTCACGGAACAATCCCTGGCCATGCTCCTTTTCCATCTTGTCATGTGCAGGCGGATTGAGATAGTGCTGTAAAATTCCATTCAAACGTTCCACGCCCAGCAGCCCTTTGCGCATCGGCGTCAACACTTGAATCTCATAGGGCTTTGCCTCGACAAATTTCGGCAGCTTCTGTTGAATCAATTGAATCATCACACGGATAATCACATCCGCATCATAGCGTTTCAAAAAAAAGAAATCCATACTCTTGTTATCGAGCGTCACCGTCTCCCCACGATTGATTTTGTGTGCGTTGACCACAATATCGCTTTGGGTCGCCTGCCGAAAGATCTTTGTCAGCCGCACCACTGAAAACACCCCGGAATCAATGATGTCCTTGAGCACATTGCCCGGCCCCACACTGGGCAGCTGGTTCACATCTCCCACCAGAATCAGCCGTGTTCCAGGCGTCACCGCTTTCAGCAGCGCGCTCATCAGCGTGATATCCACCATCGACATCTCGTCCACAATAATCACATCCGCCTCCAGAGGATTTTGCTCATTGCGTTCAAATCCGGCCGCTCCCTCAACATCTCCGTTTACCTCCAGCAGCCGGTGAATCGTCCTGGCCTCATAGCCGGTTGTCTCGCTCATGCGCTTGGCCGCCCGGCCCGTAGGCGCTGCCAGCAAAAAGTCCATTCCTTCCAGTTCAAAATATTGAATCATCGTGTTGATCGTCGTCGTCTTTCCCGTACCCGGCCCACCGGTAATCACCAATAGACCGCGCCGGGCTGCTTCCTTTATGGCTTCCTTCTGCAGGGGATCCAGCGTCACTCCGGTCTCTTTCTCAATGCGCGCGATTTTTTGCAGGCTCTCATCCTCGGATGTCTCATAGAACAGATCCAGCTCCCGCAGCATCAACGCTCCATTTGCTTCCATATAGTAGTAAGCGGCAGCATAAATAAAAAGCCGGCCCTCCGACTCCTTCATCACCAGCTTTTTGTCAATGGTCAGATCCATATAATGTTCTTCCACCAGAGCGCCTGCCACGCCCAAAAGCTCCTCTGCCTTTTGCGTCAACGTCTCCTTTGGCAGACAGGTATGCCCGTCCGCGGCCGCCTGCTGCAGCACATACAGGATTCCGCTGCGGATACGAAAATTAGAATCTGCCCGAATTCCCGCTTTTGCCGCAATCTCGTCCGCGATCTTAAATCCCACACCCGGAATATCGTCTGCCATGCGATAAGGATTTTCCTGAATCATGCGATAAATCTTTGCGCCGTATACGCGGTAGATCTTGACCGCCAGCGTAAGGGAAATGCCGTATTGCTGGAGAAACATCATCGCCTCCCGCTGTTCCTTTTTCTCGGCCACCTGTTCCGCAATCTCACTTGCCTTCCGCTCGCTGATCCCTTTGATCTCTACCAGGCGCTCCGGCTCTTCTTCAATGATGCGAAAGGTCTCTTCCTTAAATCTGCGCACAATTCGAGAGGCCAGGGCAACTCCGATTCCTTTGATTGCTCCTGACCCCAAATATCGTTCTATGGACATAAGATCCTCCGGCGCTTTGATCTGATAATGCTCCACCTTAAACTGTTCCCCATACGAGGGGTGACTGGTGTAGCTGCCGGATACCTCGATCGTTTCTCCTTCACTGATCACGTGAAAGATTCCTACACATGTAATCTCATCTTCTTCGCAAACCATATTCCATACCGTATAACCATTCTCTTCATTGCGGTATATGATATGCTCCACGAACCCTGTTTTCGTCTCCATGCAACAGCTTCCTATATATAATAATTTTACTCCATCTGTCCATTCTTCTTATAAGTTATCATTGCATTTGATCTGCTTCTACCTCTCACAGATTATAATTGCGCTTCATCTGCTCATACAGTGTCTGTGCCAATCCCATTCCGCCATTCTCGGTCGAGCTCTCTGCCATCGACTGCAGCATCTCATCCTTATAGTAATCCTGCAGCTGCTTTGTAGAAGCAGAGGTCTCCTCTGAATCCGGGATCATCTTCTGCATGGCTTTCAGCATCTGCTCAACAAAATATGCTTCAAAATCCTTGCAGACATTCATCAGCTCTTCATCCGTGGCTTTTGACAAATCCGAGTTGAGCGTCTCCTCTAAGGAATTCGCTTTGCCGTCTGCTGCGGATGCATAGGTATTGTTATAGTAATTGTTCATATTCATGCCGTCAATCGGTAAACTCATTGATTCCTCACTCCTCCTTCGGCGTGCTGCTGCCTGATACTCGATTCAGATCAGAGACCCGCCACACTCTGCCGCATTATCTCTTCAGCTGATTCGCCTGCCCAAGCATATCATCCGTCGCTTGAATCGCTTTTGAATTCATCTCATAGGCCCGCTGAGCGACAATCAGATTCACCATCTCATCCGCCACCTGCACATTGGAGCCTTCCAAATATTTATGCTTTACTTCACTGGCAACCACATTCTGATTCCCCGCTTCATTGATCGCATCGCCGGATGCCTCCGTCACATTAAAGTATCCGTTTGACATCTTCTCCAACCCGGCCGGATTATTAAACTGGAACAGTCCCAGCGTCACATTCAAATCAACGTAGCCATTCGTTCCGTTCTGATAGCCGAATGTTCCATCCGCATTGACAACCAGGGAATTCGCATTCGCATTCTCCGGCAAAATAATCGGCTGTCCCTGTGAATCCAGCACCGGATATCCTTCTGCGGTCGCAAGCATCAAGCCGTCGTTGCCAATACTGAATTTAAAATCTCCGTTCCTGGTATAGTATGTATTCCCGTCCACGCCGCGCACGGCAAAAAAACCTTTTCCGTTGATTCCGAACGCCGTGTTGCTCTCGCTGGCCAACATCGGCCCCTGCTCAAAGCTGGAGGTGATCGCCATCACTCTGGTTCCCAGACCCACCTGTGCCGGAATCGGCTTCTGTTCTCCATTGGCTGTCGTTGTTCTGGTCTGCAGTGTCTGATACAGCAATGTCTTAAACTCTGCTTTCTCATTCTTATAGCCAGTGGTATTCACATTTGCAAGATTGTTTGCAATTGAATCTACATTTGTCTGCTGGGCAATCATTCCAGATGCGGCAGACCAAAGTGATCTCATCATCGGTTCTTCCCTCCTAATACAAGCCTCGCACAAGCGCGGCACATAATCCTGATATATTTATCGGCTTCTGCGCCTGTTTTCCTTAGTTCTATTTTATGGCTGTCTCCTTACAAAACCATAGCGCCAGCTTCATCAGAGCCGTCCCAAATTGTTCACGGCCTTCTCTAACGTATCATCAATCGTCTGCATAATCTTCTGATTTGATTCAAACAGCCGGGAAATCGTAATCATCTCCACCATCTCGGAAACGACGTTCACATTGGACATCTCCAATGTGCCCTGTACGGCCTTGGCCTGGGAGTCCTGCACCTGTCCGCCCTCAGCCAGCTGGTAGAGGTTCTCGCCATATTTCTCAATGAAATTATAGTCCGCTACATCGACAATCCCCAATTGGCCAATCTGCTGCTCGTTCTGATACAGATACCCCTGTTCATCCACCTTCAGCTCTACATTGGGATCAATCCGAATATAGCTGTCGGCTCCCGGATTGGAATTGAGGGCCCCGTTCTTATTCATCACATAGTCGCCGTCCTTGGTCATCAAATACCCTTCCGTATTTACGGTAAACGCTCCGTCGCGCGTATATTTTACCATCGTCTCTCCGGCCTTATTGGTAAAGGAAATGGCAAAAAAACCGTCGCCGTCCAATGCCACGTCATAGATGTTATCCGTCACCCGAAACGGCCCCTGGCCATAATCGGTATAATTCTCCCCGATCTCCACGCCGGGCGTAATGTCCCCCAGCCCTCTGGGCATTCCGTACTCTGAAGTATCCTTAATCTTAATCGCCAGCGTCTCGCCAAAGGTCTTGGTCGTCGTTCCTTCCTTCTTGAAGCCATTGGTGGCCGAATTCGCCAAGTTATTGGTCATCACATCCAGACGGTGCTGTTGATTCACCAGCCCGGTGTACGCTGTATACAGTCCTTTTACCATGGTTGTTCCCCTTTCTAAACGCTGCCCAAAGCTTCGATCGTTCCCACTTACACGATATATCAATCATTCTGTTGGTTCACTTATTCCTGTTTTTGATGAGCCATTCTGTTGGCTCACATTTGCCTGTCTTTGATAAACCATCCTGTTGGCTCGCATTTGCCTACACAATGATAAATCGGCAAATTCCGTCTATATATTTACATCCATCCTTAATCTTCCATCTTGCCCGCTAAAAATTCCACGTATTTTCCGGTTCCGATTGCGACGCAGGTCATCGGCTCCTCTGCCGTCATCGTATTAATTCCGGTTCGATCTTCAATCAGCTCCTCCAGGCCGCGCAGCAACGCCCCGCCTCCGGTCAGCACAATGCCGCGATCCGCCACATCGGCGGCCAGCTCAGGCGGCGTCTTCTCCAATACGCTGTGCACCGCTTCCACAATCTGCAGCGTCGCCTCCCGCAGCGCCTCTTCTGTCTCCTCCGAGGACACAGACACCGTCTTGGGCAGTCCGGTGACAAGGTTCCGTCCCCGTACATCCATCGTCTCATTCTGCGCCAGCGGAAAGCACGTTCCGATCTTAATCTTAATATCCTCCGCCGTCCGCTCACCGATCAAGAGGTTATGCTTCTTACGCATATAGCGTACAATTGCTTCGTCAAAATCATCCCCGGCAATCTTGATCGAGGTGCTCACCACCGTTCCGCCAAGAGAGATCACCGCGATATCCGCCGTTCCGCCTCCGATGTCTACAATCATATTGCCGCAGGGCTTGCCGATATCAATGCCGGCTCCGATGGCCGCCGCAATCGGCTCCTCAATAATCGAAACCTCCCGTGCACCCGCCTGATAGGTCGCGTCCTCCACGGCCTTTTTTTCCACCTCTGTGGCACCGCTGGGTACACAGACGCTGATGCGGGGCTTGCGAAAGCTCTTCTTACCCAATGCCTTCTGTATAAAATACTTAATCATCTTCTCTGTCACAGTATAATCGGAAATAACACCCTGACGCAGCGGCCGCACCGCCACGATATTCCCCGGCGTTCTCCCCAGCATCAGTCTGGCTTCCTCTCCGATTGCCTTTATCTTATTGGTATCACGGTCAAATGCTACGACGGAGGGTTCCTTCAGCACCACGCCTTTTCCCTTGATATATACCAAAATGCTGGCCGTTCCCAAATCAATTCCTATATCTGTCGAAACCATTCTGTTTCCCCTTTCGTTTTCTACTGCCGCCTGCATGCGGCTCTTAATTTATTTATAGCCATAAACTGCGCTTTTAAACATATTTTGAGTATACCTACTATTATATACAATAACTTCCATTTTTCAAAGACTTTTTTTTCAAAAGATGAAATTCGTTTTAAATTTAATTATTTCTAAAAATCTTCTTCATACTTTTTATACTTATTTTATACTTTTTTGAAATTTTTTCTTTTGATTTCACACAACCTTCACAAATGCCCTTTATACTGTACCATGTACTAGCTGATAAGCTAATATAATTTTTCATAACTCATGCTCCGGAAGCTTACGCTTCCGGGGTACTCCCCGAATTGTAGCTCTGCAAGGCGAAGATGCCCGGCAGAGTTTTTTTGTATCTGCAGCCATATCTGAATCTGCGCTGCCTGCGGCCGTTCCTAACGCTGCCGTCCTCTGATTCGCTCCAACATACCACTTAAATTTACCAGACCCGTCCTATGGAATTGTCAAACAACACAGAATGCAGCGAAGAAGCCCTCCGCTGCACCATCCTTTATCCTTATTCTCCTACCTGTCGTTTTATAAATACCGTTTCACGTACTGCCCGGTGTAAGAGCCTTCCACCTGCGCTATTTCTTCCGGTGTTCCTGCCGCCACGACGGTTCCGCCGCCGTCTCCGCCCTCCGGGCCCATGTCGATGATATAATCCGCCGTCTTGATCACGTCAAGATTATGCTCAATCACCACAACCGTATTGCCGCCCTCCGCCAGCCGCTGTAAAATCTCCGTCAGCTTATGCACATCCGCGAAATGCAGACCTGTCGTCGGCTCATCGAGAATATAAATCGTGCGCCCGGTGCTTCGGCGGCTCAATTCCGTCGCCAGCTTAATCCGCTGCGCTTCTCCGCCGGACAATGTCGTAGAGGGCTGTCCCAGCTTGATATAGGAAAGCCCCACATCATAAAGCGTCTCAATCTTGCGCCGAATGGACGGCACATGTTCAAAGAAGGGCAATGCCTCCTCCACCGTCATATCGAGTACATCGTAAATACTCTTTCCTTTATATTTTACCTCCAGCGTCTCCCGGTTATACCGTTTTCCCTGACAAACCTCGCAGGGCACATAGACGTCCGGCAAAAAATGCATTTCAATCTTTAAAATTCCGTCGCCGGCACACGCTTCACAGCGTCCGCCCTTGACATTGAAGCTGAAGCGTCCCTTCTTATAGCCCTTGGCTTTGGCATCGGGCGTGGCGGCAAACAGATCGCGAATCTGATCGAATACCCCGGTATAGGTAGCTGGATTGGAACGCGGTGTGCGGCCGATGGGCGACTGGTCGATGTCAATCACCTTGTCCAGCTGTTCGATGCCGACGAGATCCTTGTGCTTGCCTGGAACCACATGCGCCCGGTTCAAATCCCGTGCCAGACGCTTATGGAGAATCTCGTTGGTAAGCGAGCTTTTTCCCGAACCCGACACACCTGTGACGCAGGTCATGACCCCCAGCGGAATCTGGACATCAATATTTTTCAGATTATTCTCCCTTGCCCCTTTAATTTTGATAAATCCGTTGGGCTTCCTTCGCTGCTCCGGCACCGGAATGCGGATTCTTCCACTCAGATAAGCCCCCGTCACCGACTCAGGACACGCCATGATCTCCTGTGCCGTCCCCTGCGCCACCAGCTTTCCGCCGTGGGAGCCTGCCCCCGGCCCAATATCCACCACATGATCTGCCGCCAGCATCGTATCCTCGTCGTGCTCTACCACAATCAACGTATTGCCCAGATCCCGCAGTCGCTTGAGCGTTGCCAAAAGCTTGTCGTTGTCCCGCTGGTGCAGTCCGATGCTCGGCTCATCCAGAATATAGGCAACCCCCACCAATCCAGAGCCGATCTGCGTTGCCAGCCGAATCCGCTGCGCCTCACCGCCGGATAAGCTGGCCGTTCCCCGTGTCAGCGTCAGGTATTCCAGGCCAACATCCTTTAGGAATCCCACCCGTGCCCGAATCTCCTTCAAAATCTGATCTCCGATCAGGTGCTGCTGCCGGGTCAGATTCATATCCTGCAAAAAGTCATAGAGATTGCGGATCGACATCGAGGTGACTTCATAAATGTTTTTGTCACAGACCGTAACGGCCAGCGATTCCTTTTTCAAACGCTGCCCGCCGCAGTCCTTACAGGGTGTAATGCGCATAAAGCTCTCATATTCCTGCTTCATCGTCTCGGAGCCGGTCTCCCGATAACGACGCTCCATATTTTTCAGCAGTCCCTCAAAGGCTACATCATAGACGCCCTCGCCCCGCTGCCCCTTATAGTGAACCTTGAGCTCCTTGCCGCCGGTTCCATGAATCAATACATTCTGAACCTCCTCTGGATAATCCGCAAAAGGCGTATCGAGCGCAAAGTGATATTCCTCCGACATTGCCTTTAGAATCGCATAGGTAAAGCTGTTCTTATCGGTACAGGACTGCCAGCCCATCGCCTGTATCGCCCCCTGGGAAATACTCAGGCTGCGATCCGGGATCAGCAGCTCCAGATCAAATTCCATCTTATAGCCCAGTCCTAAGCAGGTAGGACAAGCGCCAAACGGATTATTAAAGGAAAAGCTCCTTGGCTCAATTTCATCGACACTGATGCCGCAATCCGGGCAGGAGAAGCTCTGTGAAAAATTCACCGGCTCTTGATCCACCACATCCACCGTCACCAGCCCCTCCGCCAGCTCCAGACAGGTCTCCAGCGAATCGGTCAAGCGTTTCTCAATCCCTTCCTTTACCGCCAGACGATCCACAACGATCTCAATGTTATGCTTCTTATTCTTGTCAAGCGAAATCTCTTCACTCAGCTCATACATGCTGCCGTCCACCTGCACCCGCACATAGCCGCTGCGCTTGGCCTGCTCAAAAATCTTCTGATGAGTCCCCTTTCGCCCACGCACCACCGGGGCTAACAGCTGGATTCTGGTTCTCGGCGGCATCGTCATAATCTGGTCTACCATCTGATCTACGCTTTGCTTCTTGATCTCCCGACCGCATTTGGGACAGTGTGGAATCCCAACTCTGGCATAGAGCAGACGAAAATAGTCATAAATTTCTGTCACGGTTCCCACCGTGGAACGCGGATTGCGGTTGGTTGATTTCTGGTCAATCGAAATCGCCGGTGACAGTCCCTCTATATTCTCTACGTTGGGCTTTTCCATCTGCCCCAGGAACTGTCGGGCATACGAGGAAAGGGACTCCATATAACGCCTCTGTCCCTCGGCATAAATTGTGTCAAACGCCAGCGAGGATTTCCCGGAACCGCTCAATCCGGTCAGTACAATAAATTCATTTCTGGGAATATCAATGTCCAGCCCCTGCAAATTATGCTCATTGGCTCCTCTGATTTTGATATACTGTTTCTCTTCTTTCATGGCTTCTCCTATCGCTCTTTTCGCATTGTCCTACTTTTCTTCGCTTACAGCTCTTGCAGCTTTGCTCTGCTGTTTTTTTGCTTACAGCTCTTGCCCGCTCTTCTTTTCAAGAACCCAATCGTATTGCTATTATTCATTTAGAGTTCCCGCAGCATCGTCTTTAATTCCAGCATCTGATCCCGCAGCTCCGCCGCCGCCTCAAAATTCAAATCCGCCGCTGCCTGCTGCATCTTCTTCTGCACTTGGGCAATCAGCTTCTCTAATTCCTTGCGGCTCATGGATTCGGGATCCTTCTTGAACTCATACTGCTCCTTCGCCACCTTCTTGGAAATACTGATCAAATCCCGCACCGACTTTTCAATGGTCTTCGGCGTGATATGATGCTCCCGGTTATATGCCTCCTGAATCGAGCGCCGCCGTTCGGTCTCGTCAATCGCCACCCGCATCGAATCGGTAATTGTATCCGCATACATAATCACATGGCCCTTGGAATTACGCGCCGCCCGGCCAATTGTCTGAATGAGCGAGGTCTCCGAGCGCAAAAAGCCCTCCTTGTCGGCATCCAAAATCGCCACCAGCGTAATCTCTGGGATGTCCAACCCCTCCCGCAGCAGATTGATCCCGATCAGGACATCAAACACATCGAGACGCAGATCGCGGATAATCTCCGCCCGTTCCAGCGTATCAATATCGGAATGAAGATATTTGACCCGAATTCCCACTTCCCGCATATAGTCCGTCAAATCCTCCGCCATCCGCTTGGTCAAGGTCGTAATCAAGACCTTATTTTTCTGTGCAATTTCCTGATTGACCGCACCAATCAGGTCGTCAATCTGTCCCTCCACCGGGCGCACGTCAATCTTGGGATCTAAAAGGCCAGTCGGACGAATCAGCTGCTCGGCCCGCAGCAGCTCATGCTGCTGCTCGTACACATTGGGTGTCGCAGAGACAAACAGCATCTGGTCAATTTTCCCCTCAAATTCCTCAAAATTCAAGGGACGGTTATCCTTAGCCGACGGCAGCCGAAATCCGTAATCGACCAATGTGCTTTTGCGGGACTGATCGCCCGCATACATTCCACGCACCTGTGGAATCGTGATATGCGATTCATCGACAATGATCAAAAATTCATCGGGAAAATAGTCAATCAGCGTATGCGGCGGCGCACCGGCCGGCAGTCCCGACAGATAGCGGGAATAATTCTCAATCCCGGAGCAAAATCCCGTCTCCCGCAGCATCTCAATGTCAAAATTCGTCCGCTCCGCAATCCGCTGCGCCTCAATCAGCTTGTCCTCGCTCTTGAAAAATTTGACCTGCTCCGTCATTTCCTGCTCGATCAAAACGGCGGACTGATTGATTTTCTCCTGCGGCACCACATAATGTGAAGCCGGAAAAATCGCCATATGCTCCAGCTGGTTCTTCACCTGCCCGGTCAGCACGTCAATCTCCGTAATGCGGTCGATTTCATCGCCAAAAAATTCCACCCGCAAAGCCGTCTCCGAATAATTGGCCGGGAAAATCTCCACCACGTCCCCGCGCACGCGAAACGTACCACGGTGAAAATCCATGTCATTTCTGGTGTACTGAATGTCAATCAGCTTGCGCAGCACCTCGTCCCGCTCCTTGACCATGCCGGGGCGCAGCGAAAGAATCATATTCTTATAATCCACCGGGCTGCCGAGCCCATAGATACAGGAAACGCTGGAAATAATGATCACATCCTCCCGCTCCGACAGAGCCGCCGTAGCCGAAAGACGCAGCTTGTCAATCTCCTCGTTGACAGCGGAATCCTTGGCAATGTAGGTGTCGGTCGAAGGGACATAGGCTTCGGGCTGGTAGTAGTCGTAGTAGGACACAAAATACTCCACTGCATTCTCAGGGAACATCTCCTTGAATTCTCCGTAAAGCTGCGCCGCAAGCGT
>CAMULB010000003.1 GCA_947089585.1 uncultured Lachnospiraceae bacterium
GATATCCTCCTGATTCAGATAGGCCCGATCCTCCTTGGCGGCAAAAATCGCCGCTTCATTGAGCAGATTCTCCAGATCCGCACCGGTAAATCCGGCCGTGGTCTGAGCGACCTGCTTCAAATCGACCGTATCGGCCAACGGCTTATTCTTGGCATGAACGCGCAGAATCTCCTCTCTGCCGCCTACATCCGGCCGCCCCACATGCACCTTGCGGTCAAAGCGTCCCGGCCGCAGAATCGCCGGGTCGAGAATATCTACCCGGTTGGTCGCCGCCATCACGATAATGCCCTCATTGACGCCGAAGCCGTCCATCTCCACCAGCAGCTGATTGAGCGTCTGTTCCCGTTCATCATGGCCGCCGCCCATACCGGTACCGCGTCTTCTCGCCACCGCGTCAATCTCATCAATAAATACGATGCAGGGGGCGTTGCGCTTCGCATCCTCAAACAAATCGCGGACACGGGACGCACCGACGCCGACAAACATCTCGACAAAGTCCGAACCGGAAATGCTGAAGAAAGGAACGCCGGCTTCTCCGGCTACGGCCTTCGCCAGCAGCGTCTTACCAGTTCCCGGCGGACCCACCAGGAGAACTCCTTTGGGAATCCGAGCCCCCAGCTTGGTATATTTTCGGGGAAAACGCAAGAAATCCACGATCTCTTCCAGATCCTCCTTCTCCTCCC
The DNA here is from genome assembly GCA_947089585.1 of uncultured Lachnospiraceae bacterium. Taxonomy (GTDB): domain Bacteria; phylum Bacillota; class Clostridia; order Lachnospirales; family Lachnospiraceae; genus 14-2. The sequence goes on from CAMULB010000003.1 coordinate 684, forward strand.
GAAGTCCCGCCACATTGCCAAACGTCACCGTCTTATTTTCATCGGTTGTCATCTTCGCCCGGCTCTTGCCAAAATTCATCATCCGCGCACCGCCGCCTCCGCTGCTGGCCTGCGCCTGACTGCTCATAATCACATAAAATACAAACACGATGCCAAAGCTTAAGAGCATCGGCAGAATGGAGATCAGCCAATTCTCCCCCGGAACCTCCGCCATCTGGTAATCACGGAACTGATACTCCTTCATCATATCCACGATCCGGCTGACGTCCATGGTATGCAGCTTCTTCTCATCTCCGTTGCTCAATTTCACGCGCACCTGCCCGCTTGGCACCTCCCGATTGGGAAGAATCTTTACGCTGACCACCTCGCCGGCCGCCAACGCCTCTGCCAAGGCCACCTCCGTATAGCCGGATCCTTCGCGCGTATCGCTCATCTCGGTGCGATAAATGAGAAAAAGTGCAATCGCTACAACCAGGATGATATACAACCCAAATGACCTATTACGCTTATTCAACTTGAAACCTCCTTAATCCAATTCTACGATCCCGATGTAGGGCAGATTCCGGTATCGCTGTGCATAATCCAGGCCATACCCCACTACAAATTCATCCGGGATCTCAAACCCCGTATAAGTCACGTTCACCGGGACAACCCTGCGGTCCGGTTTGTCCAAAAGGGTACAGAGCCGCAGGCTTTTGGGCTTTCTGCTCTTTAAATTCTCCAGCAGGTAGCTCAAGGTCCGTCCGGAATCGACAATATCTTCAACGACGATCACGTCCTTATTTTCAATGCTTTCATCTAAATCCTTGACAATCCGCACTACACCGCTGGATTTCGTGTCATCGCCGTAGCTGGACACCGACATAAAATCCAAAGATACCGGAACCGTAATCCGTTTTGCCAGCTCACAGGTGAAAAATACACCGCCCTTCAGCACGCAGATCAAATGCACCTGCTTCCCTTCGTAGTCTCTGCTGATGGCCGCACCCAATTCCTGAATCCTCTGATTTACTTCTTCCTCTTCTAATAATATACGGATTCTTTCACTCATGTATCCTTCCTCCATTTACCTGTACTTCTAAAATTCTCTTTGTATCCCCCGTAACCTTGTATGCATCGCTGATGCGGTACCCAACCGCCCACAGAACATGATTCTGCTCCGCCAGAAGCAAGAGATCCTCCCGTTCTTCCCTCGGAATCTTCTCATTGATCAAATATTTCTTCAGCTTCTGCCGCCTGCCGGATGCGTCAATCACAAAATAATCACCCGGACAGCGCCCTCTCAGTAACAACGTATTTTTTATTTTATCATAGTCAAACCATTTCGTATACTTTTTTTGGGGAATTTTATCAAATTGTCTATTTTTGTCAAAAATACGGCTTTTCACCGTAAAATTGTAGTATTTTAGCCACAATTCTTCTCCCGGATACAGGGGCTCGCTTGCCCTGCAAAACTCCTCCGCCTGTTTTGGAACGGCCGCGCGGCACAGCCAAACGCCTGCGTAGGTTCGGACGGCTGTCAGTCCATACGGCAAGCTCACACGACGCCCGGTCTGCCTTGCAAATAATTCCAGTGTCTGTCTGACGTGCACCGACGTCAGATTCTTACCGCTTCCGGCCAGCTCCTTGAGCAGGCCAAAGACGACCGTCTCCTGAATCAGCAAGGACTCGGACAAAATGCGATCCGTCAGCACCACGCCTGGCGTCTGCGGTATTTCGACGCAGCGCGCACGGGCACGTGCCGCTAACTCCTCCACCAGCTCGTTGACCTGTGCAAAGAGCTCTGTGCTGCGGTACAAATGGGCCACCGCCTGTTGATTGATCTCGGTCAGCACCGGCAGCACCTGGCGGCGAATCTTATTGCGGCTGTATTCGATTTCAAGGTTCGTCTCATCGGTGCAGTACTCCTGGCGGCGTTCTGCCAGAAATGCTTCGATCTCTTCACGGCTCACCGCAAGCAGCGGACGAATCAAATTGTCCCGTACCGGCAAAATTGCACAGAACCCTTTGAGTCCGCTTCCACGGGCCAAATGGAACAGCAGCGTCTCCGCGCAGTCGTTCTGATGATGCGCCACCGCAATTTTATCCGCGCCCACTGCCGCCGCCGCCTGTGCCAGCCGATCGTAGCGCAGCTGCCGCGCCCCTTCCTCCAGGGACATACGATGCTCCTTCGCGTAAGCCGGCGCGTCACAGGAATAGACCAGACAGGGAACCTCCTGCACCCGGCACAGCCGCTGGACAAACGCCGCGTCTCTTCGGCTGGCCTCGCCGCGAATTCCGTGCTCGATATGGGCCGCTGTCAGCCTGAAACCGTACTCCCCAGCCAATTCCTTTAATACCAGCAGCAGGCACACCGAATCCGCGCCGCCTGAGACGGCCGCAAGAATATGGCTGCCCCGCTCTATCATATGATGCTGTCCGGCAAAAGATAACACCTTTTGAATCATTTTATCGCTCCCATACCCCGGCCGTCAGCACCGTCATATCATCCTCCGCTTTGCCGCCGGTAAACAGCAGTATCCGCTCTAAGATATGCTTGGCCAGCTGGCCGGGGTTGTTGATCTGTATTGTCTCTAATATCTCTTTTACAGTTTCCTCCGGGTCGGGCACATGCAGGTAATCCAAAACGCCGTCCGAAACCAGTACCACAAAATCCCCGTCCGCAAGCTGACGGCGGCTTTTTTCAATCTCCACCTGGGAAAAAACCCCGGCGGGCAGGCTGGCCGAGGAAACTGTCTCGACCTGTTCTCCCCGTTTGATGAAGGTCGTCACCCCGCCGATTTTCAAAAATTCGCAGCTGCCGCTGTAGAGATCAATCGCCGCCATATCGACGGTGGAATACATCCCGTCCTCCCCATGCATCACCATGGCGGAATTCATCATCCGAATCGCCGTCTCCTTCTGAAAGCCGGTCTCCAGAAATTTTTCAATCAGCTCAATGACCGTCTCGCTCTCCTTGCAGGCGCGAATGCCCGACCCCATACCGTCGGAAAGCGTGAGAATGCTCTGTCCACCCTCCAGATCGAGAAACGAAAAATTATCCCCGGAAATCTGCGCGCCGTCCTTGGCCAATCGTGCTACGCCGTGCAGCGTCTTATACTTTGGTTCCTCCTCAAAGCTGATCAGCGCCTCTTCCTTCCCTACCAACGTTTTACTGTTCTTGGCCGCAACCATGCTTCTCTTCATCCCGACGGAAACAGCCTTGGCCAGATCCTTGACGGCAATACAGCCGCCCCATTTCGAGGACAGACGCAGCTGCAGCGATTTGCGGCCGTTGCTCTTTTCATACAAATGCGCCTCATGCGTGACGGCGCCCCGCTCCCTCAGACGATATTTGACGCTGGCAAGCAGCTGTCCCTCGTTTTTGCTGATGTCGGTATATTCTCTGGCACAGTCCTTCATGATATAGGCCATCGCGTCCAATTGCTGCGCAATTACCTCCCGATTCTCCAACAGGCGGTTGTACCAGGCCATATTCAGCCTGGCCTTCTCAAAGACGCCTACCGCCTCTTCCACCACATCCTTGGCGTACATGCAATATTGTGAAAGCTCCTCATTGACCTCCAGATCCGGTGTTCCCCGCCGTTCGATGGAGTGCAGCAGACGATAGAACACCTGGAACATCGGACTGTTCTCCTGCTCCCAGCACAGCGCACACTGACTGCAGGATAAGCAGATCTTACCGGCGATCTCCTGCTGCATCCGTCCGACCTCTTCCGCCTCAAAACGATCCTTGGGCCGGCTCATCTGGGAAAACATTTTTGAAAGGCCGTTGAAGGATTCCGCATAGGATTTGAGCCGTTCTCCGTTCTCCGGCGATTTGACGACCTTTCTTGCCTCCCTGCTCTTCCAACCCCATCCTTCCAAAAAAGCGTGGATCACTGGCGCGGCTACGAGAATAAAGGAAAACACAAATACACATTCCAAAATACCAATCCAGATGCTGTTGCGATTGCGAATCTGCAGCACCTCCCCCGAAATCGTCAGCGCAAACGAAGCGATCGCGCATATCGCCGCGCCCACCCAGGTGCGGCAGCTTTTGTAGGCCCACTCGACCAGCTTGACCGAAGCTGCGGCTACCAGAATCGCCATCCCGTACTTTGCCATCGCCTGCACCGGCACAAACAGCGCCATGCCAAACAAGGTAAAAATCAAAAGTAGCGTTCGATTCACTTCTTCTAACAGCAGCACGCCGAACAGACCGGGGATCAGCGGATAGCACCCTGCCAGGGACACCCTGGATGCAAACAGGGCCAGTGCGTAGAGCAGCACTTGTTTCAGTTTCTGTTTGTTCATTTTACTTACCTCCCATTCCGCCGGCTCGCTGCCGGCATTGCAGAGGCTATTATAAAAAGTTTCCGCTGAAATGTTTGTCAAACCAGGGACAGGTTTTCAAAAAGTTTTAGACAAAAAAGAACGGGTGAAGTCCCTTTCGAATCGATTCCAGGGAGCTCACCCATTTTAAGAAATTAAGTGTGAACAGCAACCTTAAGGTTCCTTCGTCCGTTCTTTAAATATGATCTCACCCGGATAGACCAGACCAAGCTTTGTCTTGGCAATCTGTTCCATGTACTCCGGCGTGGCCACATAGCTTTCGTAGGCTTGAATCTCTTCTTCCCGTTCCTGCTCGCTCTCCAGCTGGCTGGACAGCTGCGCCTCCTTTTCCTTCAGGTCTTCATTCTTCTGATAAAGTCTTACAATCTGCGTAGACATCCCGATGAGAAGGAGAAACACAATACAGGAAATACACAGCATCCCCGTCTTATTCTGTCGGTAACGGCTGACCTGCCTTCTTCTTCCGGCCCGAACGGCCCGCGCGCGCCTGGCCCGCTGCTTCTTTCCTTCACTCACTGCAACCTCTTACCTCTCTTCCACAGGAAATTCTGACTGCTATCGCTTACACAACCCAATTTTAACCGTTCTGAAAAACTTTTTCAATCGTTTTTTGAAAATTCGTCCAATTTTTTTGCATTTGCCGCCGCAGACACGCAAAGGGCGAATCAGAAACCGCATCAGGCAGACCACCGGACGCAGCAGGGCGTACAATACCTTTTCCAAAATAAAGACGCTGCCCTTGACCACAAATCTGCTCAAAAGCAAAGAGTAAACAATCATTCCCACCACCACGCCGCCGATGGAAAATCCCCGCAGATATCCGTCGTTCTCCCGATACAGCATGACAAAAATCGCGATGGCGCTCCCGGCCCAGAACAGGAAATCCTCGATCGCAATGCACACAATACCGTGCGGAATCAGCCGCCGCATAATCCGAATCAGATCATACACAAGCATCAGAATGACCCCGGTCGCAAGAGCCTTTAACAGGATATCCGCTTCTTTTAAAATTGTCTCGCTTACCGTCATTACTTAAATAAGCGTCCCAGGAAGGATTCTCCCTGTTTTGCCGCACTGCCTCCGTCGGAATAGGCCAGACTGTCAATGCGGCCTTCAATGTCGATTTCCCCCTTTTCCAGCGTCAGGCGATTGACGTGCAGCTCACTTCCCTTGATCATCAGCATCCCCTGCTCCGTTTCGAGCAGGATCTCACCCACATCAAAGGAAAGAACGTCAATCACTCCGTTTAAAATACCGCTCCGCCGGTTGGAGAGCATAATTTTATGTACTTTCTGGGCTGATTTTTCTTCCATAAAACACCTCCTGAACATTGGCTCATAGTTCGTCCTTTTTAAAGTATATTCGGAAATGCTCTTTTTATGACTATTGTCAGCCCAGCTCCATCGGATTCAGCCGAACGGCGTCTTTACAGATAACGAAACAGCTCTTTTGCCTCTTCCTTCTTTGTCGTATCCTGAATGTCCAATACCTCAACCTTCACATTCTTCGTGCCAAATCCAATCTCGATTACGTCTCCCACCTTGACATTGGCGGAAGCCTTGGCCACCGTTCCATTGATCGAAACCCGGCCCGCGTCGCACGCCTCATTGGCTACCGTTCTGCGCTTGATCAGACGGGACACCTTCAAAAACTTATCCAATCTCATTGTCTCTCCTCCTTATACCTTTGGTCAATCACGCTTCACAGCTGTTCCTTTTTTGCGGCTGCTTTTCCTGTGAAACAAAAACAGAGGACCCAAGGGCCCTCTGCCTCAACCACGAACCAGAGCTTGTCTGTCACCGTTGTTTTTGCACAGCCCGAACAATCCGGGCCTCTGCCTGCTGCCGCCACTTAAGCATTGATCAAGTCCTTCAATGCCTTTCCTGCCTTAAACTTCGGAGCCTTCGACGCCGGAATCTCCATCTCTTCTCCGCTCTGCGGATTTCTGCCGATTCTGGCTGCCCGCTCGGAAACCTCAAATGTGCCGAAGCCGACCAGTTGAACCTTCTCGCCCTTCTTCAATTCCTCTGTGATTACATCCGTAAATGCCTTGAGGGCCTTCTCGGCGTCTTTTCTCGGTAAGTCTGTCTTGTCAGCGATGGCTGCAACCAATTCTGCTTTGTTCATGGAAAAATTCCTCCTCTAAAATTTAATGAATAGTAATTGATTTCATTCTTCTGAATAACCTACACACATATTTATACTTGTTTTTCCCATGTTTGTCAAGGACAATTCGGGCAGAATCCGCTTTTTTAAAGCATTGTGTCCACCATTGCCAGAACCGCTTTGCCCAGCGCCTGAGATTTCTCCTCGGCATCTGCCAGAGAGCTTCCCTTTACGCCGTAGTACAGCTTTACCTTCGGCTCCGTGCCTGAGGGCCGCACGCAAACCCAGGCGTCTTCTGTCAAATCGTAGTAAAGGACATTGGAAGCGGGCAGGCCGGTCGGAGATACGGAACCGTCGGCCGATTTTGTAATCGTGTCCTTCTGGTAATCCCGCATCGCCTGCACCGGATATGCGCCAATCTCCTTCGGCAGCTCCTGGCGCAGCGTCTCCATGATCGTCTTGATCTTCTCTAAGCCCTCGATGCCCTTGAGCGTAATCGACTTCACGTCCTCTTTGTAGTAGCCGTATTTCTCATACATGTCGATCATCGCATCCCACAGCGTCTTGCCCTTTGTCTTATAGTAAGCCGCCGCCTCGCACAATACCATCGAAGCCACTACCGCGTCCTTATCCCGCGCATAAGTACCAGGCAGACAGCCGTAGCTCTCTTCTAAGCCAAATAAATAAGTACCCTTGCCTTCTTTCTCAAACTGCAAAATCTTCTGTCCGATGAACTTAAAGCCGGTCAGCACCTCAATCAGCTCGATACCGTAATGATGCGCAATCGCATCCGCCATATTGGTGGTCACGATGGATTTGACCAAAGCGCCGTCAGCGGGAAGTCCTTCCTTTTCCTTGCGCTGGCTGATTACGTATTCTCCGATCAAACAGCCGCTCATGTTTCCAGTCAGCGTGTGGTATGCTCCGGTCTCGCTGTCCTTGACATAGACGCCAAGCCGGTCCGCATCGGGATCAGTCGCCAAAACCAAGTCTGCGTCAATCTCTTTGGCCAGCTTTAAGCCCAGCGCAAACGCTTCCTCCGCTTCCGGATTCGGATAGCTGACGGTGGGGAATTCGCCGTCCGGCAGCTCCTGCTCCTTCACCACATGCACCTGTGAAAAGCCAAGCTCCTTCAAGACGCGGCGCACCGGAAGATTGCCGGTTCCGTGCAGCGGCGTGTATACGATCTTAATCTCGTCCTTTTTCGCATCAATCGCATCCTGATGGAGCACTAAGCGCTTCAGCTCCGCGATGTAAGCATCGTCAAGCTCACTGCCGATCACCTGATAGAGCCCCTGCTGCTTGGCCACCTCCAGATCCATCGTCTTTACCGTATGGAAGTCCGTAACATTCTTGACCTCCTGCATAATCCCACCGTCGTGAGGCGGCGTAATCTGTGCGCCATCCTCCCAGTATACCTTATAGCCGTTGTATTCCGGCGGGTTATGGCTGGCCGTAATGTTAATGCCGGCCGTACAGCCCAATTTGCGCACTGCAAAGGACAGCTCAGGCGTCGGTCGCAGCGACTCAAATACATATGCCTTAATGCCGTTGGCCGCCAGACACAGCGCCGCTTCATCGGCAAATTCCGGCGACATTCTTCTCGAATCGTAGGCGATGGCAACTCCCTTCGCCTGATTGCCGATCCCCAGAATATAATTGGCCAGCCCCTGTGTGGCCTTGCGAACGGTATAGATGTTCATGCGGTTCGTTCCGGCTCCGATTACGCCCCGCAGCCCGGCCGTACCGAATTCCAGCTCTGTATAGAAGCGCTCTTCTATCTCCTTCTCGTCATCGGCAATCCCCCTCAATTCTGCCTTGGTTGCTTCATCAAAATAAGCATTGTCCAGCCATTCCTGATACACTTCACGATAACCCATATTTTTTCCTCCTGGTATAAAATAGTATTTATGCATAGGTCCCTCTGCGGGACCGCTCGCCCCTACTCTGTCTCCAACTGCTCGTCCAACGTGATGGAAAACGCCGCCTCCTTGGAGCTTACAACCATCTTGCCGCTCCATGTCTGATAGCCCTCTGCTTCTGCCTTCAGCCGATAGGTGCCGTATTTCATCTCCAGAACCTGCGAACAGTCCGCCGCGCCCCCGTCGATTGTCACCTTGGCATCCGTCGGCGTCACATCAATCTTGACTCTGCCGTACTGCGGCCCGTCTCCCTTCATCGTATCCAAATCCACAATCAGCTCTTCAAAGCGCGTGATCGTAATCTCCTTGCTCCCTCCGTATCCTTCATTGGCCACGGAAAGCGTATGCTTCCCTTCCGGAATCTCGATCACTAAATCCGGGGTAATCGGCATTGCAGCCACATTGCCAATCGAGGCCATCCCGCCTTCAAACAAGGCCGTATTCTTGAATACCAGCGTCCCATGGCCTCTGGTGACAACAATTGTTAAGATCTCTTTGTCCATGCCGCGCATACAGATCTCATCCTGGCTGCTCAAATCATTCAACGAGATAATTCCGTCCTCGGAAAATATCTTCAAATCTTCATCATAATAATAGTTACTGCCACGGGCAGAGACAATCGACCGCTCCTCATCAATCGTAAAATCCGTCACCCCTTCATAGAAAAAAGCGTCGGTGGCAATCTCGACCTTTGTCAGAACCTTTTTCTCCGTATAAGTCAGCTTTAAAAGCTCGCCCACCTTGAGGTCACTCATGGTCAGGCTGTCGTTGTATCTGCCATAGATATACGTCCCGCCGTTATATTCAAATTCTTCCTGTCGACCATCCTCGGTTCCCTGCAAAAATACCCGGCCGGTTTCCGAATTGCTGTAAAGCAGGATATACAGCTGCGGGTCCGTCTCCTGTGCCGTCTCTTGCTGCTGCGCTTCCTCCTCCTGATCCCCATTTTGCATATTGCCGTCGTCTTTACCGGAGCACCCTGCAAACAGCAGAATCGCCAAGAAGAGAACAGTCCAAGTCCATGAGGGCCGTCTTTTGTATCCTTTCTCCGCCAAATCATCACCTTCCAATTTCTCTTTTGCGACTATTTTACCACATTCTACTAATAATTAAAACATCAGATTGGAGGAAATTATCTGCAAAAAACGCTCTTTTGCCCCCATTTGCTCCACGACCCGTGATAATTTTTCCATATTTCTTCCACACACCCAGGCTTTGCTGGTGTTGTAATAGTGATTTGAGATTTTCCAAAATTTCTCCGGATAAGCCAGACGAATATAGAGCTGCTTTTTTTCATCGTCACTGAGCGCGCGTTTTTTCTCATAAGCCTGCAGCAGCTCCATCCCCAGCCCCGGATTCCAATTGTGCTTCTCCATAATTTTTCGCATAAAATTGCTCAGATCACTGACTTGCACATCATAAATTGCCCGTTCAAAATTGAGAATCGCCACGCCTTCTCTGGAAAAAAGTACATTGTGATGATTGAAGTCTCCATGGCAAATGCCGTAAACACTGTTGGCTGCTGATTGATTTTGCGCCTTTTCGATTTCCGCATTCTGCAGCCGAATCACTTCATCGCCCTGAGTCAAAAAGCTGTTGCAGCGGCGCATAAATTCCATCTCAAAATCATTTTTCTTTTTCTTGTTCCGAATATAGTTTTTGACTTTTTTTAACTCCCTGCTGTGCTTTTGATTCTCCAAAAGCAGCGCGTCGGGGCGAACTTTGAGGAAATCAGGAATCTCCTCCTGATACCGACGCAGAATCGTATGTAGCTGGGCCAGCTGTGAGACCGCCCTTAGGATATCCTCCCGGCTCTTGGCATCGCATTCCCGTCCCTCATACCAGTCCCGCATCAGATACGCCGTCTCATCTGCATCCACCGCAATCGTGCGTCCCTGCGTCGTTTTGACAATACAATCCACGCGCTTCTGTCCGTTCTCGCGAAGAAATGCAAGCACCTTATACAGGAAATCCGCCCTGGCCTCGGAACCGTTATATTCTTTGATAATTTTCAATCCCTGGTCGGTATCGCAGATGGTCGCGCCTCTGCCTTTGCCGGTCTGATTTACCGCCAGCGGATATTGTTCCAGGATTTGATTAACTCGATTATACACGAAGACCCCTCCATACGATGTTCTTGCACCTATTCTAAGTGTTCTTTCTATCTTATGAAGAGGTTTATTCTTCTATTCCCATTCTGCCGCTTTTTGCAGTAAAATTTCTTTTGTATTCTGTTTGGGATCATTCAGCACCAAAAGCAGCAGCCTTTCCAATAATTCTCCCAGCTCTTTTCCCGGCTTTCGTCCTGCCGCGATCAAATCATGCCCGTTGACTGCCAGCTGCTTTAAGCTCACGCATTCTCCATTTGCCAGAATTTGCTGGTAAATCTCCCGATATGCTTCGATATAGGCCAGCTTTTCCTTGCGCCGAAACCTGCTCTTGCCCATCACGTCCGCCTCCTTGACCAAAAATAAGCTTGGATACTGGCGCAGTCCGATCCGGTACATGGCCTTTCGGATCTCAGAATAAATCAGCGAAGGCTTGTCATCGTGCCAATACACCAGACTCGTCACCCGGTCGATGGTATCGCAATCAAATTTCAACTGCCGCATAATCTGTTTCGCCAGCACAGCGCTCTCCTTGTGATGACCCGGAAAATGATAGACCCCCCGTTCATCCATCTGAATGCAGGCCGGCTTGCCCACATCATGAAACAGGATCGCAAGCCGCAGCACCCGGTCCGCCGGAATATGCTTTAAGGCGTGCATCGTATGATCGCCGACGCAAAAGCAATGATGCGCATTGTTCTGCGGCGTCTGAAACATCGCGTCCAGCCAAGGGAAAATCTCTCTGGAAATACCGGTCTCATACAGCGTCCGCACTCTCTGCGGACAAGGCGACAGCAAAAGCTTGACCAACTCTGCCTGAATCCGCTCGGCGCTGATCCTTTTTAAGGATGAGGCCAGCCTGGGAATACACCGCCGTGTCTTGCGCGCAATCTCAAATCCCAGCTGCGCCGCAAAACGCACGGCACGCAGCATCCGCAGCGCATCCTCTGAAAAGCGTTCCTGCGCATCTCCCACACAGCGAATCTGACGCCGTTTTAAATCTCCCAGCCCGTCAAATGCATCCACCAGTCCGTGCATCTCATTATACGCCATCGCATTGATCGTAAAATCGCGACGTTTTAAGTCCTCCAACAGGCTGCCGGTAAACGTAACCTCAGACGGATGACGTGCATCCTCATAAGCTCCGTCTACACGGTAGGTCGTCACCTCATATCCAACCCGGTTGCGCATGACCGTAACCGTGCCGTGCGCAATTCCGGTATCAATGGTATGGCCAAACAGCCGCTTTACCTGATCGGGCCTGGCAGAGGTGGTAATATCCCAGTCCTGGGGCGTTTTTCCCATCAGACTGTCGCGGACACATCCCCCCACTGCATACGCCTCAAATCCTGCCTCCTGCAGCGTATGCAGGATGTAGCTTACATCCTCAGGGAGTACAAGCCGCAGGGAGTATTTTTCGTCCTTGCTTGCTTCCAATTCCATCCTGTTACACATTCGACCACCTCTATCTGCCTTTCAATCCCCGTCCAGCGAAACGGAGCCTTTCTTTTTATTCACCGCTGAAATTATATCATACTACATATTTATAAAAAAAGCAAAGGCCTGACCTTGCGGCCACGCCTTTGCCTGTCTGAACCTGCGCCATACATGTGCGGATCAGTTCCCATCCATTATTACAAAATCGCGATTCTTGCGCTCTGTGCGCTCACTTGCAGCAGGAGCATGTCTTCCTCACTGCCAACCGCCGTAAAAAATTACTCCTCACTCTGCTCCAACAGCATAAACTGGCCCACCAGCTCATCCAAAGTAACAGCCTGCGCTGAGAGCTCTTCGCTTGTGGCAGAAGACTCCTCAGCCGCTGCAGAGTTATTCTGCACTACTTCGGAAATCTGGTTGACACCCTGCTCTGCCTGACGCATCGTCACGGTCTGGTCTCCCATCATGGTACTCAAGCTCTTAGAAACATCTGCAATCTGTTTGATTCCATCCACTACAATCTGAATCGACTCGGATGCATTCTCCACCGCATGATTGCCTTCTTCAATCTCACGCAGGGAGCCTTCGATCAGATCTCTGGTGTCCACAGCTGCCTTGGCGCTCTGCTCGGCAAGCTGGCGAATCTGATCTGCAACAACCGCAAACCCACGGCCCGCTTCACCGGCTCTTGCAGCCTCAATCGAAGCGTTCAGGGATAACAGATTCGTCTGTGAAGCAATCGACTCAATCTCGGAAATAATATTCCCGATCTTCATAGAGGTATCATTGATCTTCTTCATGGCATCAACCATGGTATTCATCTCGGCCCGGCTGTTGTCGGCCTCATCTGCATATTTCTTTGCCTGTATGTAAGATTCTTCCGCCTGTTCGGCGCTCCGCTCCATCGTCTCGGCAATACTCATGATCGTTGCCTGCAGCTGTTCTACCGCACCAGCCTGTTCGGTTGCGCCTTCCGCCAGATGCTGTGCAGATTCCGCCAGATTCGAGGAACCGGCTGATACCTGGTCGGACGCTTCTCCGATTGAACGCAACGTATCGGTCATCTGGTTGCGCAAGCCCCGCATCGAATTGATCAAACGTAAGAAATCACCGGTATAGGAATCAACAATTTCAGACCGAACCGTATAATTGCCGCTCGCCATCTCACCTAAAACCACACCGATATCGTTGATGATGACGTTGAGCTTTGTAGCCATATCTGTTGCTTCCTTAACCATATCTGCAACTTCATCCTCTGCCGCCAGCTCCGGGAAGGGGGAGGTCAAATCTCCGGCTGAAAAAGCCCGGAACCGTTCGCCCAGCTCCCGCATCGGCATCGCAATCCCCTGTGCAAGTGCCTTGCCGATCTTCAGGGAAATCAGCATTGCAATCACAATTACAATTATAATCACGCCTGCCAAAATCCAGGTTAATATATTCAAGGTTGTGGCCAGACCGTTTCCTTCTGTCACCTTCACCTGCAAAAGGCTATCCAATTTTACATAAATGCTATTATATGCCGGCGCAAGCTGTTCCAGCGCAATGTCCTGCGCCCGTTTGCATGCCTCACGGTCCGTCGTTGCGCCAATCGCGAGGATCTGCTCATCCAGCTGCCAGTATGACACCAGCTCCGCTTCGATCTCATCGTAGGTCTGTCTGCCTTCTTCCGATACGATGCTGTTCTCTACCTGGCCAAAATACTCTGTAAAAAGTTTTTTATTCTCTGCGTGCTGTTCCACCACCGATGTGATCGCTTCCGCATCGTCATAGCCAATTGCCGCCCGCAGCGAGGATCTTGCATCCGCAAATTCAAACATTGCCTTGCCGATATCTCCCTGGGCAAAGCCAAAATTATGCAACGCATAGGAGTACCGATTGGATACAACAAGTAGCGCGATCAGACCTACCAGCGCCGCAACCGCTGCTATGGCCGAAACCATACGAAAAGATTTTACAAGTCTTTTCTCAATTCTTTCTTTATTGAACATCTTAAATTTCTCCTCCTCCGTCTTTCTTCATATTCAATCACCCTGGCATACTTTTATCAATGGATCAGTCTACCGCACGTCTATTATAATACTTTTTTGTCAAAGATACAATGATTTTTACTATTTTATGCCAGGGTATTCGTAAAATTTTTTGTCATTGATTTTAGAACTGCAAAACGATATAATCAAAAAACAGAATTATTTTCAGAAAACGGCAGGAATCGAATTGTTTTCCCACTGGATTCTGCCAAAGCTTCAGGAAAGGATGAATCTTCATGCATACAACCAGGAATACCGTTATTTTTGACCTCGACGGCACGCTGCTCAACACGCTTACCGACCTAACCTCCAGTGTCAATCATGTCATGTCCCTGCACAAATTCCCCCGCCACAGCCAGGAAGCGGTGCGGCAGATGGTGGGAAACGGCATCTACGTCTTATTTGAAAAAGCGCTGCCCGGCGGCCGGCAAAATCCGGCTTACGAATGCTGCCTGAAAGAATTCCAGCGTTATTACGCCGCGCATATGCAGGAAGAGACTGCCCCCTTCCCCGGAGTCCTCGCTCTGTTGGAGCAGCTGTCGGAGGAAGGCTACGCGCTTGCGGTTGTTTCCAACAAATTCGATGCCGCCGTAAAGGCCTTGTGCCAGGATTACTTTGCTCCCTACATTGAGACCGCGATCGGCGAATCCCCCGCCATTGCCCGCAAGCCGGCGCCGGACACGGTCTTTGCCGCCATGAAACAGCTGAATGTCACAAGAGAGCAATGCATTTATGTCGGGGATTCCGAGGTCGATCTTGCCACGGCCCGCAATGCCGGCATTCCCTGTATCAGCGTAGACTGGGGCTTCAAAAGCCGTGCGTTTCTGCTGGAGCACAAGGCCGCCGTGATTGTATCCGACACCGAAGCGCTGCTGCGCTGCATACATGACGGCGGCCCGGCCATCAATACAGCGCCCTGACTGCCCTGGCCACCTCGGAAAGCACGCGTATGATCGTCTCCGGGTCCTCCCCCTGGTGGTTGAGATAGGCATGATAGGCGCCCTGGATCAGACAGGAGAAGAGAATGCTCTTCTCCACGTCATTGCGATAATGCGGATATTTCTCAAAAAGCTTTTCCTTGATCCCCACCTCCAGACGGTTGCCCAGCCGGCTCTGCCCTTTTTGTGAAAACAAAATCGAAATCAGGGAAATGTTCGACAAAAAGGACAAACACAGCGCCTGAATCAGCCCCTCCATATGCTCTGCTCCTGCGTCCTGTTCCCAGGAAATTCCGCTAAGAATGGCCTGCACCAGCTCCTCCTCCAACGCATCCGCAAGATCGTAAATATCCTGATAATGAGCGTAAAACGTCGATTTATTGATACAGGCACAGCGACACAGCTCCATTACGGTCATTTTCTCCAAAGGCTTTTTGGCCCGCAGCTCAATAAACGCGCTCTTGATCGCGCGTTCTGTTTTTTCAATTCTCAGATCCATAGACTCCCCTGCCGCTCCTTATTACTACCGCTTAACTGCAAAATCTTCCGAACGTACTTTTTCCGACCATTCGATCATTTTGTCGCTTTTCCGACTGTTTTGCTCTTCCGTCGTTTTTCCGTCCATCCAACTCCATTGTCGGTTTACAGCCGACTGTTTTTTCCATTAAAATCATTATAGCGAATCAAACAGCGGTTGTCCAGCTATGGTTACAGCCTGCTCGTCTATTTTGGAGGGATCAAATGGATTTATATGGATTTTACACAGGAAAAATTTTTGACACATATCAATATCTTGGCGCTCATACCGAAGCGCAGGGCGTTACCTTTCGCACCTTTGCGCCAGGTGCATGTCGCGTGTCTCTGATCGGCGAATGCAACCACTGGCAGGAGACTGCCATGCAGAAGGTATGCGACGGCAATTTCTGGGAATGCTATATTGCCGAGGCTGCGCCCGGCATGATGTACAAATTCCGCATCTACCAGAACGAGCAATCCTTTGTGGATCACTGCGACCCTTATGGCTTCGGTATGGAGCTGCGCCCGAATACCGCTTCGATTGTCCGCGACATGAACTGCTATACCTTCGGCGACTCGGACTGGATGAGCTCCCGCACGGACTGTCAGAATCAGCCCCTCAACATCTACGAGCTTCATCTTGGTTCTTTTCGCAAACCGGCAGAGGCTGCCGACGCCTGGTATCGCTATGAAGAGCTTTCCGATCATTTGATTCCCTATTTGAAAGAACACGGATACAACTATCTGGAACTCATGCCGCTGAACGAATATCCCTGCGACGAATCCTGGGGCTACCAGGGCACCGGCTTCTTTGCTCCGACCGCCCGCTATGGCACCGCCGACGGCTTAAAGGCGCTGATCGATTGCTGCCACCGCAACGGCATCGGCGTGCTGATGGATTTTGTACCGGTGCATTTTGCAATCGACGACTATGCGCTGGCCAACTATGACGGTACCCCGTTGTATGAATACCCGCACACCGACGTCGGCGTCAGCGAATGGGGCAGCCACAACTTTATGCATTCCCGCGGAGAAGTCCGCAGCTTCCTTCAATCCGCCGCAAACTATTGGCTGACGGAATATCACATCGACGGTCTGCGCATGGACGCCATCAGCCGGGCGATCTACTGGCAGGGAGACCCCGCCAGAGGCGTGAACCACAACGCCGTTGATTTTCTCAAATACATGAACCAGGGCTTAAAGCAGCTGCACCCATCTGCGATCCTCTCGGCGGAGGATTCCACCTCCTTCCCCGGCGTCACCAAACCGGTTCCGGAGGGCGGTCTGGGCTTCGACTACAAGTGGGACATGGGCTGGATGAACGATACGCTCGACTATTTCCGTACAGCCCCGGAATACCGCAGACGTGATTACCACAAGCTAACCTTTTCCATGATGTACTACTATGACGACCGCTTCCTGCTGCCGCTCTCTCACGATGAGGTCGTTCATGGGAAAGCCACCATCCTGCAAAAAATGAACGGTCAATACGAGGACAAATTTCCCCAGGCCAGAGCTTTTTATCTCTACATGTACGCACACCCCGGAAAAAAGCTCAATTTCATGGGCAATGAGATCGGCCAGCTGCGGGAGTGGGACGAAAAACGCCAACAGGATTGGGAGATTCTCTCCTACCCCATCCACGACGCATTTCACCGCTTTATCACCGACTTGAATCGGATCTATCTCGCCCATCCAGCGCTGTACGAAAACGACTATACACGTGAAGGATTTCAATGGCTGGACTGCCATCAAGAAGCGCGCTGCATCTATGCGCTGGAACGCATCGGCACAGATGAACGCATTGTGGCGCTTTTCAACTTTTCAGATCAAGAGCAGCGTGACTTTCCCTTACTGCTGCCGGCTGCACCTGCGCTTCGCCTGCTGATCGCCAGTGACCAGCAGCAATACGGAGGCGAAAAGCAGTATCCATCGGTATTGCAGCCGAATGAAGAAGGAATCTATTCCTTCACGTTAGGTCCATTCTCAGCGGCGTATTATCTGGTGCAGCATGAGACTGCCGACCCAAGCACTGCCGACCGTGACCTTGCTGCCGCGGAAAATGACATAAACGCAGCGGCTGGCGTCACGGAGCATGCACGCACTGCGGACGACGTCACGGAAACTGCACGCACAGTGGACGACGTCGCGGGGCCCGCGCACACAGCAGCCAACAGCGCGGAGACTGCACGCACAGCAGCCAACATCACAGCGGCCGCATACACAGCAGCTGACTTCACGGAAACTGCCCACACTGCGGCCAACGTCACGGAGACTACTCACACTGAGTCTTTCGAGCTTCACCACCCTGAACAGCTCCCTGCTCTGGTTCCAGCCGCTTCTGGCCCAAAGAAAAATAAAAGCCGTTCCAAGCGCGGAAAGCGAAAGCATCGTTGATCGTGTCGGTCTGAGAGCAAAGTGCCCAAGCCTCCCTCATTCATGCGGGGGCTTGGACACCTTATGCGCCGGGCACGGGTGATTTCGCGACATCACACCTTTTGTGCGCGTGCGCATCCCTATTTTTTCTGAAAAGATACTTCCGCGCTTTCGCGTAACAGGGGCTTTCCGATTAAGAAAAAAATTCCCTTGCAGCTGGTACTTTACAAGGAAATTTTTAACTCATATGCTTCACGACATCGCCCGAATGTAATCAGGCAGCAGGCGGCTTTGTCGCATCATGCTTCTTCACCGCTGTCCTTATTTCTTCTTGCTTGTTTTCTTCTTCGGTTTCGGCTTGGGCTTCTCAATCTTGGCCTTTACCGTCTTTGAATACGCACTGTAATACGTCTTGTCAAACTGTTCTTTATAGGTCTTGACCCGGTAATAGTAGGTCTTGCCGACCTTCGCCTTCTTATCATAGTAATAGAGCTTTTTGTTGGAAGAAATCGTGGCAATCTTCTTAAACCCGGGGTTCTTCTTCGTCGAACGGTAGATCACATATCCTTCGGCTCTGCTGTTACGGTTCCAGGCCACACGAATGCCCTTTTTCGAGGTTGCCGAGGTCACTTTGGCCGTAACCGTACCCGGAACCATAATCCGTACCTTTTCACTGTAGTCTGTCTCTGTCAGAACGTGATCTGCAATCGCCGTGACCTTATAATAATAATATTGATTGACCGCCACCGTCCGGTCTGTATAAGAATTCGTCTCAGACTTTCCAATACAGGTATAAATCTTCGTATTGCTGTCATAGCGGTAAATCCGATATTTTGTAGCATCGTTGACTTTCTTCCAGGTCAGCTTCACCTGTCCGCCATTGGCCGTGCTGCTGGTCACTTTCGCCGCCAGCCCTTTCGGCGGCTGGCCGGATACATAGAGCGTATAGCTGGCGGAAGCGTCGCTGTCTTCATTGCTGTTTACACGAATGACCGTACTTCCCATCTTATTCGCCTTTACCATGCCTTTTTCCGACACCGTAGCTACCGTCGGCTTACTGCTGAACCATTCCAACTCACTGCCGGAAAGCCAGTTTTTCATCTGCGGATTCAATCGCAGCTCATCACCCGCCATCACCTGATAATATTTCTTGCCGAAGCTTAGCTGAGGCTTCTGAGCATTGTGAACCGTAACACGGCATACCGCCGTAAGGCCGCTGGCTGTTTGTGCAAAAATCGCCGTCGTCCCTTCCGAGATTCCGGTCACTTCTCCGGTCGCCGCATTGACCACTGCAATGCCTGAATTGAGACTCTTCCACTGTAAATACGAACCTCTGCTTCCAGCGGACACGGTGCCCCACAACCGTTCCTTCTCCCCAATCGAAAGTACCAGCTCCGACTGGTTGAGCGTAATCTTATCACCGGCCAGCTCATTTAAGGCCAGCAGCTGCGGATCACTGAGATCACAATGTGACAGGTCCTTGGCCAGCGCCGTCGGATTCTCGCCAAAAATTGCCTGATACAGACAGGCCGCAGCCAAATAATAACCCGCATAGCTGGGATGCTTCTTATCGGAAGAGATCATGCCGATTGACGGATACAGTCTCCCGCCATAATAGATCTTCATGCCCGCAGGAACCATTTCCACTCCCAACTCCTCCTCCAGCCTGCTGTATCCATACAGTGTTCGCTCCTGAAATTCCTGCAGCGAAAGAATTACTTCCTGTCCGTCTACGATCGTCCCTTTTCCATTGCTGTAGGGCGCCGTCTCATAGAGAAGCACCTGGGCGTGCTCCTGATATGCGTAAATATAGGTACATAGCTGCCTTACTGCTGGAAGCATCTCTGTCTCATATTTCTCAATCGCCGCTTTGGTTTGATCCTGGAGAATGATATAATCGTACTGTTCCTTCTTCAATTCAGCCAGCAGCTTCTCATAGTAGTCCCGATAATCGCTGTTCCAAAATGCATAGTAGGACAGATACGCGCTGCCGTTTACGATCGCTTTGACTTTCACATTCTTATTGTTGCTCTTTGACAGTTCCTGCAAAATCGTATTGACACCATATTTTTTCGTTCCGATCTTGGTGAAGCTGTTGCCGATCATCAGGATCTTAACCTGCGGTTCACTGGCCTGTCCCGTATCCGTCGCGTTGGCTGGGTCAGAACCATACGACGGTTCTGCGGCGCTCATGCGTGCACCCATACAGCCCCAAAAAACAGCAAAAAGGAGACAGAGGAGCAGAAGCTTGATTCCGGTTGTTTTGTTTGTGTTTGTCTGAATCTGTTTTGTACTTTTTTTCATTCTTATTCCTCGGTTTGGTGCGTGTACTGGTTATTCCGTTTTATTATACAAAAAGAAACACTGATAATCAATGGGGATTTTGCGAGTTTTTATCATTATGTGCACACGATGCACCGTTTATGTATGGAATAAATGATTGGCGCTATGGAGCTGACTGTTTCTATCACTGCAAAAAGAGCGAAGAAGCCCTTTATATCCCCGCACTATTTTGTATTTTTTGCAACTTTTTGTAATATTTTCCAAATCGTAATTCATATCTTTATTCCTGAACGCACCGCCGGCAGATCAGATACAGCAGAAAAAACCTCTTGATCACCAAAGCACCCGGCACTTGCATTGAATACAAATGCCGGATGCTTTGATTACTTCTTAAGGCAAGCCTTATGCCGTCTCTTTATTCCCCGGTTTTGGGACTCTTGAGGCTCTGTGCGCCTGTTCTGGTTCTGCCGGAATCCGCAGTAACGCTGTTTGAATTTTTCTCTTTGGTGGCCGCTGTATCATCCTTATCGCTCTGTTCGGCCTCTTCATCCGTCAGCCCCTTTGGCACTTTTTTCTCCGGTCCACTGGGAATGATACTCCCGTCGTCCTTTTTCCGATCATCCTTGTCCGAGATGTCCTCTTTTTCTCTGTCCTCGTCCGGTTCCTTCCTTTCATCGCCATCTTCCCCGTCTGCATCCGCTTCATTCTCCGGATCGCTGCGGTCGGCTCCGTCGGTCGGATCGCCGTCGTTACCACTTCCGCCAGTCGGATCGTCACCGTCATCGCTTCCGCCTGGAAGCTCCGAATCATTGTGGTCGGCTCCGCCGGTCGGACTGTCGCTGTTACCGCTTCCGCCTGACGTTTCGCCGTTGTCGGTTCCGTCATCGGAGCCTCCGGTCGGATCCTGGTTGGCTCCTGCGCCAGTATGCATCACTTTGTCAACGACAGCAACATAATCGGAAGCATGGGAGAAGGAAAGGGTCGTGGAGCCGTCTGCCCCAATCTGTCCGGCATTGCGGAATACCAGCTTGCCGGAGCTGTCATAATAGTACAGGTTCCCATAGCTGCCGCTGTTCTCGCTGCCAAGGTTCAAGGTCAAATTTGCCCGGAACCCGAATTCTCCGTTGTGAGTCAGAGAAAGCTGTGTCACCGGCTTGCCCTCCGCAATAGAGGATACCAATGCAGAGGGAACCTGATCCGTCCCAATGGTCACTTCGAGGTCAATGTCCTTTAATGCCGTTGCATTCACCTCTGTCCCGTCAATGCTCCAGCTATAGCTTCCCATGTCTACCACAAGGTCTATCGCTTTGCCTTTGATGGCCTCCAGCACTTCCTTGGGCACGACAGTCGCCTTTTTCATATCAATCTTCACAGAAGTCCCTGCTTCTGCTTTTTCAATTTCCTCTTTGATCTTTGCAATCTCTTCTTCCGTCAGCCGCTCTCCTGCCGGCACTTCTTGCGTACCGTCTTTACGCTTGGCATCTGACGCTAAGAATTCTCGGTCCTCTGTGATCGTCACAGTCTGACCCTGCGCAAAGCCTTCCCACAGGATGTCCGTATAGAATTCACTTTCCGTCGGCAGCGTAAATTTGCTGTTTTTATCCACCACCACATACTGACAGCTTTCGTCCGGATACTTCAGAACCACCACACAGTTGTAATACTGCGCCTGGAACCGGATTTTTTTGTATCGTCCCTCTGCAATATCGCTTTCCCCTGCCCACTCGGAAAGAATCAGGCCCGACAGATGATTTGCGTCCTTAAATGCATTCGTCGCTTCCCCCTGGATCTCCGCCTCTGAAAGGTTCTCTCCTTCCACTGCCAGCAGCTTGCTGCCGCCTGCAATGATTCCGTCTTCGCCGCGGTAGGTATAGGACACGTCCAGCGTAGTTCTGCCGCTGTAGAGCGCAACCAGATCAAAGCTCACCATTTCCTTGGGAAGCACTTGATCGGAATCGGCTCCGAGCAGCATCCAGCCTTCTCCTTCCATTCCCATAACGTCCTGCGGCGGCTCCAGCTCTGCCAATGCTTCCGCTACGGTTGTCCCTTCCCGATAGGATGTTGCGATCGGCTGGGAGATTTCCTGACTGTCTTGTCCGATATACCTTGCGTTCCATGTGACCTGGCAGCTCTTGTAATCTGCAACAGCCGAAACGCTCGTGACATCTCCGACCCTTGTATTCCAATTGTGGGTGCTGTCGCTGTAGCTCAACAAAAATTCTGCAAAATCGTCTGCTTTCGCGTCCTTAGGCAATTCCAAGGCAGCCAGTACGTCTTTATAGGTTGCTTCCCTGTCTATAAATACCGGAATCACAACGGTCTTTTGCCCGTCTTGTTCCGAAACATAGGTAAGGCTTACATTTGCACAGCCTTTATCATAGGAAGCGGAAAGATAACAGTTCATATCCTCTGTACTGTCAAACAGTAATTCCGTGTCTTCTCCTGCCTGTATGCCCCACCAATTGTAGTTCCAGGTTGTGACAACGCCCTCTATGGCTTTGGGCAGCACACCCAATTGCTTTAAGGTTGCACGTCTGCCTACATTTTCAGCGGTTCGAGTGACATTACCATAGGCATAGCTGCCGTCTTCCTGCTCCATCAAGCCGGAGATATTAAAGGTGACGTTTTTCACGTCCTCCCGGTAGGTATTACCCGATTTCACTTTAAAATACCATGGCTTCGTATAGCTCCAGCTGCTCAGCTCCTGGGACATAGAGTAACGGTTCCCATACTTGTCTTTCAGGTCCAGCTCCTTCAGCGCCCACTCACAGGGGTATGTGTCATCGGTAATGGGAATTGACCCGACGTATTCGTTCTGCGCTCGATTGTACCTTAATGCAACGTCAAGCGAAGCGGAAACATTCGTCACCTGAGGCTTGAAATAGGCATGAAAAACCTTATTTTCATCTGGATTTTGATCCTCAATCTTAATTCGGATGTCAAGCGTCTCCCCAGGCTTCACAAACTGCCCGTTTTTATCAATGGTAATGCTTTGGATCACCGGGCCTTCTACATCATAACCAGCTTCGTCTACGTGGAAGCTGCATGCGCCTTTTTCTTCAAGTCCCTCACCTTCTGTAAGATTCGTCGTGTTATTATTTCTATCCTTGATCAGGAGCTGCGACAGTCTCCATTCTCCCGGATGGGTGGATGCCTCAATTTTAACTGTCCCGATGTATGCCTTAGCAGTCTCATCATAACGCAAATCGACGCTTTCAATCGTTGCATAGCTGATCGTACTCAAGCTAAACCACGCTGTTCCAACGGAAGGATTCTGCTCGTCTGCCTCCACCTTCAGCGTGAGCCTCTCTCCTGCCTTTACGGTCTCTCCATTTCGCTCCAGGGTAATTCCTGTAACAACAGGATTTTCCTCATCATAGTCACCGGGCGCTACAATGTAGTACCGCGCGCAATCCTCCTGCCCGTCCCCCTTGAAATCTGATAACAATGCACGATTGCCATTCTTGTCATCAATCTCTAAATAGTCCAGATTCCATCTACAGGGATAGGTCTGATCTGTAATCGCAACCTCTCCAACATACTCACAGGTGTCAGCATGATAGCTCAGAGAAACACTCTTGGTTCCTTTGCCATACACAGCTGCGCGAAAGCGTACATATGCCTGCTTCTCCGGATTGTCTTCTTTTACTTTTACTCTGATTTCCACCTTCTCTCCCGCTTTGACTACGCGCCCATTTTCCCCGATCTCAATACTTTCAATCACCGGCGGTTCTAGATCGTATTGCTGGTCTACGGTAAAACTCACGTCCGTATCCGGCGCAATGTCCTTTGGGTCAAAATTATAATAACCTCCTTTTGACGAATGCACCTCAATCTTATATAATTCCCACTCTTCGGGATAAATTTTGTCGTCTACCAAAAACGTTCCTGACAGATTCCCCGAAGCTCGATCGTATGTAACTTCAAAATCTCTTCTGTGTGAGGAATGAGCCTGACATTGATAATACATTCTCACCCAGTCAACGTTCACGCCTTCACACTGAAGTTTAGCCGTATACGTTACACTGTCTCCTAAGTTTAAAGTTCCATCCGCATTGCTGGCATTTTTTTCCATCTTCAGATCGGAAAGGGTTACTGACCCTTCTTGAGGCTTATTTTGAATGGTAAACTGGTAAAGATATTGGCCGTCCTCTCCTCTTACTTTTCCCTCTACATAGTTATTTCTTTCATCTTCCACGCGGATGCTGGACACAACAAAATTACTCTCCCAAAGCTGGCTGGCAGAAAGCTGCGCCGTATACAGGTTTTCTTCGCTGCTTTTTATAAATTCCAGCATCTTTCTGCTGCCATATCTGGTGCTAAGCAGCTCCACGGCAATTGATTTGACATCGCTGTCTGAGTCATAAACATACAAATTAAAATGAACCGTATCCTCTTGCGTTAAGGTCTGCCCATTTTCTACCAGCTCAAATCGCTCAATCACCGGCTGATTAATGTCATAAGAGCCATCCAAGGGCAAAATATCCTCTGCGCCCTCGCGCTGTGGAAGCATAAATGTGCTCTGCTCTGCACCGCCAGGCAATCCCTCTTCCCCGGTTGGCTGCATGTTTTTCTCGCTGGCTTCTGAATCCTCGCCGATCTGTGCGTCTTCCTCTGCAGCTCCGGCTTCCGGCTGCTGCCCTTTTGCTGTGTCTTCGGGCTGCGGCGACTGAACGTCTGTGGACAATTGTTGGTCCGGATTCTGTGAACCGTCCTTAGACGCTTCTGATGCCTGCCCCTGATCAGGAGCTGTTGGCTGCTGACCTATGTCCGTCCCCGCAGCAGACGACTGGCCTTCGTCTGCCGACGGCTCGTCCTGGCCGTCATTTGCCGGCTGCTGCGTCTCATTTGCAGACGACTCATCCGTAGATGACTTGTCCTGGCCCGGATTTGGCTGCTGCATCCCATCTGCCGACGGCTTGTCTTGGCCGGGAGCGGCTGGCCGCTGGCTTTCATCCGTGGACGGCTCGTCTTGGCCACTCTCCGCTGGCCGCTGGCTTTCATCCGTGGACGGTTCGTCTTGGCCACTCTCCGCCGGCT
Organism: uncultured Lachnospiraceae bacterium; assembly: GCA_947089585.1. Taxonomy (GTDB): domain Bacteria; phylum Bacillota; class Clostridia; order Lachnospirales; family Lachnospiraceae; genus 14-2. The sequence continues at coordinate 25,772 of CAMULB010000003.1, forward strand.
GCTGCATATCCTTGGAAATCCCATCGCCTGCTTCCTGCTGGCCGGCGGACGGCTGTGCTGCTGCATCTGCCGACTCATCCTGGCCGCTGGTGATTGGTTGCTGACGCTCGTCCGCCCCCGCAGACGGCGACTGATTCTCTTTGGCTGACGCCCCGTCCTGGCTCGAAGCGGCTGGCTGCTGGCCTTCCTCTGACGTTATGCGTCCGCTTTCTGTGCTTTGGCATTCACTGTCGTTTTGCTCTGCTGCTGCACCCTGGATTGGAGAGGCTGATGTAATTGCCAAGGATACTGCCAGCATGACTCCCAGTAATTTTCTGCCTGATTTTCTCATCAATGATTCCTCCTCAGTTAAAAATGCATAACCTAAAACCTTTTTAATCAAATATCACACCTTTGTCCGATGTAATGCTCCCTCCTTCCCCGTAAAAATCATATTTATTTACTCCTCCTCGATCCGCACCGCTACGATCAAAAGGCGCTTCTCATCCCGGTCGCTGTAGCAGGTGGACAAGGTAAGAATACGCTGCTCTTTAGAAACCTCTGTACTTTCCCGAAAATTTCCTTTGCAGCCCCAAACATCGCCAAGATATCTCTGCAGCTCGGAACGATTGGAAAAATCATACGCATCGGGAATCAGCGCATCGGAGAATTCTGCCGCTGCAAAAATTTCATAAGTGAACGCGCTTTTCGGTGTATAAATTTTGATTTGGCTGTTTTCCTCAAAAAACGCCTTGTCCTCAAATTGATGCAGATCGGCGAACATACCTCCGTTTTTTAAATTGTGCCCATATAATACCGTCACAGGATCCTTGAAATCTCTGCGGTTGACCCCTTGGGAATAGATTGCTCCCGGAAGCCCCTCCGTCAAATCAACCGTATGGTTCAGATAGTAATTGTCATAGGGGTCTGACGTATCTGTTTTCTGTAAAACAGGGTAGTCAATATTTGTGCCTGGCACGGTAATCCATGCATAAATATCAGGATTTTTGGCCTGCAGCGTGCCAAAATCAATGGTCACCTCCCCGGCTTCATCGGCAGTCTTAACCTCCTCCACAGACAAATCCGTAAAGAATGTGGGCAAAGCCTCTGGCTCTGCCAAAACGCCGGTATTGTCGCCTTGCAAACTTGTAATTGAAACAACAAGGCCAAACAAGACAGTAAAGCAAGCCGCCAGTATTGTCTTTTTTTCTAATTTCATTGTATTTTCTCCCCATTTCCTTTGAAAAAAATTATGAAACTCTTTTCCGATTACTTAGTATCAATTATACAATTAATTTCTCGAAAATGGAAGTTTTTTGCGCAAAAATTTTTATATATATTTTAAAAAAATAGAAGAAACTGATAATTTTTACTTATTAACGTATCATTTCTCTTTCTCTATATTATAAGTCATAATAATTTGTCCATTTAAAACAAAAAAGCAAGGATTTTTTTAGTATCCTCGCCTTTCTCTATATTTCACTATATTTTTTTACTATATTTCATAAAATATATACTTTATTTTGCTTCCTGATCATTTTCTCTGTCAAACTGATCACAGCACCTGCTTTTGTATGATCTCTGCAACCGCCCGCTGCTCTTCTTCCTCAAGATACGGATGCATCGGCAAAGAAAGCACCCGTTGACACAGCGACGTAGTGACAGACAAATCACACTTCACACAGTCTGTTTTCGCAAACGCCTTCTGGCTGTGCATCGGCTTTCGATAATAAATCATACTTGGAATATTCGCCGCCTTTAATGCCGACTGAATGTGCTCCCGCTGCTGCTGATCCTTCAGCAAAATCGAATATTGCGCCCAGCTGGACACATATCCCTCCGGAACGGCCGGCGCCTTCACCAGATGTGCCAGCAGCTTCGTATAGCGGCCGGCAGCTTCATTGACCGCCTGCAATTCATATTCCGCAAACGCCTTGAGCTTGACAAGCAGCACCGCCGCCTGAATTGTATCCAGTCTGGAATTCAGGCCAATTCGGACATTGTCATATTTGTCCGTCCCCTTCCCGTGAATCCGCAGCGACCGTATCAGCTCCGCCAGCGCGTCATCATCGGTAAATACCGCGCCGCCGTCGCCGTAGCAGCCCAAGGGCTTTGCCGGGAAAAAGGAAGTTGTCGCGATCTCACCGAAGCTGCAGGCTTTCTTTCCACAGATCGCGCCGCCGAATCCCTGTGCGGCGTCCTCTAGGATTTTGAGATGGTATTTTTCTGCAATCGGCCTGATGCGGTTATAATCGGCTGGCTGACCAAAGAGATCGACCGTGATGACTGCTCTTGGAATCAACCTTCCCTCTGCCAGCACCGCTTCAATTGCCTCCGTCAGAGAATCTGGAGAAATGTTAAAGCTGTCCTCCTCAACATCCACAAAAATGGGCGTGGCTCCGGTAAAGGAAACGATTTCTCCTGTCGAAAAGAAGGTGAAATCCGGTACAAACACGGCATCCCCCGCCCCGATGCCCCAGGCCATGACCGCTAAGGAGAGCGCGTCTGTCCCGTTGGCACAGGTGATGCAATGCTTTACGCCGACGTAAGCGGCAAGCTGGCGCTCCAGTTCCGTTACCTGGGGACCGGAAATGTAGTTGGCCTCAAGCAGCGCTTTTTGAATGCTTGCGTCGAGGTCGGTTTTTAACTGGGTGTATTGTTTTTTTAGGTCTCTGAATTCCATGATTGTTCCTCCTGAAAAATAGCATAATCTCCTATGCTGACTTTGATTTCAATGTATAAATGAGATAAGCGGTACTCAAAATTCCTGACACCAGGGTTACGATTACGGTTGCAAATGCCGCACCAATTGAACCATATATTGAGATCAGCACAACATCCGCCAACACATTCACCGTTCCGGATATCGCTGCTACAAGCAAGTTAAATTTCAGCTTTCTTTGGGCCACCAATAAGTTTCCAGATACTATGCGAAACGTTGCAGAAAAAAAGTAGTTGATCGACAAAATACGAAAAATCAATATAGAATCCGCATACTGCTTTCCAAAAAACAGAGGCACAATCCAAGGTGCCAGCAAAACCAAAGTAACCGATAAAAATAAATTAAAAATGCCAAAATATGTCATTATTTTCTTGTACCATTGCAAACACCAGAGTCGATCCTTCCTCCTCTCTGCAAAATAAGGATACAAATAAGTCACCAAAGCCCCTGGTATAAACGTTAAGGCAGACGGAACGATTACTCCCACCTTATAGCTTGCCAGTATCGCTTCATCCGCTACTACAATCCCAATCACAAAAACATCCAGTAAATACAGTAATTGCGCCAACCCGTTATTACACATTGAAATGACGGATATCTTCATCATGGCAATCTTTTCTTGACGCTCAATTCTCCTATCATTGGTCAGAATCGGAATCCGCAAAAGGAATACGCCATAGAAAACCGTAAACAAATATGCAGCATAATAGCCAACAATCAGCCCCTTTTCTTTGAAATACCATGCACAGCACACAGAAATAACCAATACAAAAAATGTATTGATTACAGACAATCTCACATACTCCTGATTTCTTTTACGTGCCCTTAGATAAACGCTCATTAGCTCATAGACAAGCTGAACGACAGGCAAAAACAGAAGCATATCTAACAAATCACTTGCACCATTGACAGTCAGCGGCGCAAATCTGGCAATCAAAAATAGAACAGCGCCCAAAAAAAGATTGCAGACAGTCCCCATACGAATACAATATCCCAACATCGTATTCGTATAAGACTCTTCTCCGCCCTGTTCACTGCACATTTGCAGCATCCCAGACACAATTCCCAGCCCACTAAATAAAAGCAAAATATTATAAATATTCCACGAATAGGTGAATATTCCGTATTCCTGTTTTGTCAAAATCCGCACCATAATCATACTGCTTAAAAATGTCAGCACTTTATTGATCACATTTCCGCCAAATATATGAAAAAAACCCGTGCGAAATAATTGCATGAGGCGTCCTCTCATCTTTTATCTGCCTCCAAAATAATATTCCAGAGACCCCAACACAGTCAGTGCCATCATCTTCTCGATTGCATTCCCTGTAGCATACATATCATGTACAATTTCCTGAAGCTTTGATGAGGCCATACGATCCAGTCTTTTCACTTTTTCTTGATAATACTGATCAAAATATACACAAATCTCCGGCTTCTTTGCCAGCCAGTAATCAAGCGGATTCATCGAAAAATTGCTCTGTTCCTTTCTTATCATTTGTTTCAGCTTCTTGGGACCTCGCTCCACAATCTTCCGGCAAAACCGCTTCATATCAGAATCTGTAATGTAACCATTGATTGATTCCCAGCGGAATTGCGCCGCCTGTGGATATTTTCTCAAAATCCACTGTTTATAAAGATTGTGGTTCATTCGCATTTTTACCGGAATACGCAAACATAGCTCAATAAAATCTACATCTAAAAACGGAGAGCTCACCTCTGTATAATTTTGGCGGATCAAGTGAGTGCAATTGGCTCCTTGAAACGCACGCACATACAGCAGGTACAGCTCATATTCGCAAAAACGATCCCGATAAGCAGACGATAGTATATCTCTATATCGCTCCGAATACATTCCTGACGGAACACGGCGCTCCCGGTCTGTCTCAGATGAGAAAAAACTGCCTATAATCACGTCACCGCACTGCCCGGTATGCTCCAGCCCATACTCCTGCACCGCCAGAGATTTAAGCAAACGGTTTCCGCCGGTAATCCCCGCATAAAGTGATAATCCGTAATTCATGGAGATGATCTCATCTATATCATACAAAAACCGGCAATCATCCAATGGTTTGACCAGCAGCTCGTCTCCCCAATAACGACTGATCTCTTTGGCGATCTCTTCATCTAAATAGTCCGCTTTACAATATGTCAGACAAAGTAACTTACGTTTCTCCAATTCATGTGCAGTCCACACATTCATTCGTGAATCCAGACCGCCGCTTAAGTCTGCCAGAAAACGATATCCGTATTCTACATCCTTTGCATATTCCATAGCAACTGCATTACGAAATAAGCGATCAATTCGGTCAATCCATTCCTCCTGCGAAAGCCCTGATTCTTCCTTTACTCTAAAGGTATGATAATTTTTTACCCCTACCCCTTCTTTTTTTATACAAAGATAAGTTCCGCCACGCAATCGTTTGATTTCCTGCGCATATGTTACATCACTTTCCATAAACCCAAACGTCAGCATTTGATAGGCTGCCTCTTCACACAAATGCAGCTCTTTACCATCCGCTTTACATGCGTCCAAAATATAATTGACCTGAGAAGCCACATAAAACTTCCCTTCCATGAAGGCATAAAAAACTGCGTTGTCTCCAATATGATTTGTATACACGAACCATTCATCCAACGCCTTATCATAAAGTGCGGCCGAGAAGCTGCCCCGAAATGCAACAATAAACTTTTCTCCTAACCGCTGATACATCGCAATGACTAATGATGCGATATGGTCAACAGCATATTGTTCAAACAAACTGCTCTTATTGAGAAGATATCCCTCCACTATCACAATAAACTGGTCGTCTTCAACCAAGCATTTATCATCGGAAAACTTCTGCAAGGTGTTTCGCTGAATCTGAAATTTCCGATTTGAAAGCTCTGTTTTGATACAGTTTTTTTCAACCACATTTTTTAATTCTATTCTATTTTTGCTGTTACTGATAAAAAATCTTGGCATAAACCCCTTCTCCTTCTCAAATTGATTCCTTGAGATTTTTCACAAAAGCTTTATAATTTCGCTCAGAATCAAACCGTTCTTGCCATAGCTGATAAGAGTTTTCTCTCATGTTTGCAATCTCTTCCTCCGAAGCATCATAGATCCTGTTGATTGCGTCAGCAACCTCTGCAGCAGAAGGATTTTCTGGTAATAGCACGCCATTATCACGAATACACTCTGGTATCCCGCCTACTGCCGTTCCAATTACCGGGATTCCATAGGCTAACGCCTCTTGAACAGATACGGGACAGCCTTCTGTGGCGGATGTAGTAATAAAACAGTGGACAGAATGATTCTCATAAAAGTCCATCACTTCCTCATTTTTAACATGTCCCAAAAAAGAATAAGAAGTACAAACCGTATTTAACTTTTCTTTTGCTAAATTTTCGATTTTTTTTCGGCTTTCCCCATCACCAAAATGAGTCCAATGTATCTTTTGATCTGAGCATAAAGACAAAGCATCAATAATTAGCTCAATCCGTTTCAGGGGAATCATATTTGAACAGCTCACCAGTTCGAACGTTGCCCCCTTTTCTATCTCATTTCTTTTTCCTTTCGCTTTCACCCCCATTCTGGCCAAATACAATTTTGCTTCTAATTCATGTTTTTCAACATAAGTATCAATATAATAGTCTCTTCCGGCTTTACAAATAAAATAAACCGCACTGATACTTTTTGTCATATAATGCTTAAACGGCTGCCAATTTCCTGGACAGCGCTCATTATATAAGTCATATCCATGGGTTCTTGTAATTACACTCAAGCCTTTTCTCTTCTTCTTTGCCATTAACAGTCCTAAAGTACAATGATTATACCAATAGGTGTAAAACACTGCTTCTTGATCCAACAGCTTTAAATTCTCTACCTGATCTCTGATATTGATAGCTCTCGCAAAAAAAGATAATGTAAAATAAAAGCATTGCCTTATATTCCTTTTACATTTTTTCAATAACCATATTTCCTTCCAAAACAATGACGAACAAATTGTCTGGAAAAAATATATTATTTTTTCTTTTCTATTCAAATAATCTTTCAAATGTATCACAGAAACGGAATCATTCACTTCTGTGATACATGCTTTATTTTGAATCTGTTCTTTTGATGCGCAGGTAAGAATCGTAACTTCATATTCCATTGATATTTCATTGAGTTCCGGCGAGATAAATGTTTTCTCACCCATTCCATAGGGGTAGCTCAATGTAAACAAATACATCTTTTTCATACAAAGCTCTCCTTGTTTTTAAACGCAAACTTATTATCGAGATGCCGGAAGTGACATATCGCCATTTTTCATAAAATTACTCCATTGATAAAACTGCTGCGAAGGAACATAACTGTCATTGCATGTGCCTACAAAGTAAACAAGCACGACTATCATTCCAGTAAACAATAACGCCAAACCAAAAAACAGCTGACAATTCGTATACTTTTTCTTAATACTTAATACATGTCTTCCTGAGAATTCTTCCACCAGTTCCATAATAATCGGGATAAACAATATCGGAAAAAATAATTGCATTCTATTATAGACATCCGCCTGTCTAAGCATAACCAAACATAACAAAAAAAGTAATAAAATATAATGTAAATATTTTCTATATAAGATTTTTTTTGCGCTGTATCTCATAAAATACAATAATATTAAAAAGAGATACACATACATCAACGTCGCTTTTGTTGAAACGTGCTGATTCTCCACAACTGCCCGATCAACCAAATAATGCGACATTTTCAAAAGAAATTCTGTAAACACGGGGATATATATTTTGCTCGTAAGATGCACCATCCACGGAATAAACATATAAATTGAAGAAAGACCAATTGCAATCAGTATCATGGTCAGCTTATTACTCACTAAAATCAGTAAACGAAATCCCAGCAAAAGAATTGCTGTAGAATGGATCATACAAAGCAGTAAATAGACAGCAAAGCATCTTTCTTTACGATAATTTTGAACCAAATCAAAATACAAAACAAATCCAAATATGGCAAAAACGATTGTTTGTCTGACTAGGGAAAGATAAATATAATTATAACTTAAAAAAACAAAAACATAGCAAATCCTGACCGTTCTAAGCTTCATCTTTTCATTTTGAAAAAGATGGCTTATTTGCTTCATCATTAAACCGTATACCACAAAACAGGTGAACACTGCTAAAAACTGATACACTCCTATTTTACTGAGGAGCCAAGCAATAACGGAATACAGCTTATATACTGCTACATATCCTGTTACCGTCATCTCCATCAGCGTATTTCCCAATGAATTTGCTTGTAATCCTATTGCCTGCAAAAAAGACAATTTATTATAATGAACCATCATTAAGTAATACCGATAAAGATCATAGCCATTATCAGGCCAAAAAAAGAAAAAGAGTCCAGACAAAACGACAACCGATACAAATAAGTATCCTTTTATACTTTTTTTTGGCATCACCCATATCAACAAGCTTAACAGGACAATCAATATTATTATCTGCATGACACACCATCTTTCAACAAATCTTTTGCATATCGTCAACCACTTTCTGCGCCCTTGATATCCATTGATTCGCTTCTAACGCTATCATTAGAGATTTTCGCTTTACTCTTATCAGTGAATAATCTTTATGAAGTTCCTTGAGCAGCCTCGCCAAAGCTTTCCTGCTATATTCAATGCACCAACCTGTATCGTTCTCCATGACAAATTCACCGGCTGCCGTTCGGTCCGCAGCAATCACAGGCATTGTCTTGCCCAGATATTCAAATAATTTGATCGGCATTGCCATCTCTCTATACAAATCTGGCTTAAACCACGCCATACAAATATCCGCATTGCGGTAATGCTTTTCTAAATCTTTACCAGAATCATGCACTATATGAATTCTATCGCAAAGCCATGGTTCATACTGCTCTTTCGCTTTCTCCCAATCCGGCTGCCTGCAGCAAAATGTCATTTCAACAAATTCTAATCTTCCTACTGTCTGGAACAGCTTCTCAACTGCATACTGATTTCCGATTCCTCCGACATAAAACAGTTTTAATTTCTCATGTCCGTCTTCAGCCGCATAATATGCTTCTTTATCTTGAATAAACGTTTCTTCTGGTTCCGCGCCCGGTGGAAGCTCCTCCATTTTATCTTCCAGCCGTGGCCTGGCCACATATTTTGCCACTTTCTTATTTGGCACATAAAATTTTTCCAATATTCTCTCATACTGCCATAAATCATAGCGATACATAAAAATTGCGAAAATATATCTTAAACCACGAACATTTTCTTTATATTCTGGAAATTTCCAATAGATATCACGATAAAAAAGTCCCGTCTTTATTCCATTTTTTTTACAGAACTTCAAAAAACCAAAATCCAAAAAAGGATACGTCGGCAAATGGTGTCTCTCTGTCAACAATGTTGGCATAGTACTGCTCTCTGAATATACAAAATCATATTTTATCCCTCTTTGAATATTCTTTCTTATCTTTTTAATAGCCTCTTTTCTTTCCTTACCATATCCCATTACAACATCAACTTCATATCCAAGGTCACGAAATCCCTGCAACATTTTTGGAGGCCTGACATGTGAGCCGTAATTGCCCTCTAAGGAATTTGGAATATGAAATATGCACCTTCTCATCGCTACAGTTCCTCCCCCGTTTTTTCAGCAAGTAATTTTGCAAATTTCTTATAATTTTCTTCATCGTAATAGCGTTCTGCCCATATTTGGTATGCATGATCACTCAGCTTCTGATATTCTTCCCGCTTAAACCTTTTTTCTACGATCTTCTGCACCTGCTCAGCTATATGCCCCTTCTTCAAAAGCAATCCGTTTTCTCGATCAATTATTTCTCTATTTCCGCCAACATCTCTGGCAGCTGCTGGGATCCCCATAGACATTGCTTCCATAATGGATACTGGCACACCCTCTGAATCGCTTAAATTCAAGAAAAAATCTACGTCGTATTGCTCATAGACTTTCGCAATTTCGTTGTTCTCTACATTTCCCAGAAAATGATAACTGCCATCCTGCAATTTATCTCGCGCATATTGTTCTAATGTTTGTCTTAACTCACCATCTCCCAAATGGATCCAATAAAACGGAAGATTCAGTAAAGCTAAAGTATCTATAATTAAATCAATTCTTTTTACAGCAATCATCGAAGAGCAGGACGCAATACAAACGACTTTTTTCTCTTTCAGTTCTTTTCTATAATCTGATTTTTTCGTCCCTAAACGACTGATGCATAATTTTGATGAAATATTTGTATATTTATGTTTAAAATACTGATAACCATCATCGGAAATAAAATAAATTTCATCCATAGTGGAACCAATATATTCCCGAAACGGTAAATAACAATATTTATTTTCCTCCTCATACAAATCATAGCGATGTGCTCTGGAAACAGCTTTCACAATTGTATTAAACCTTTTCTTTAACCGGCATGCCGTATATGCTCCTCTAGATAGCCAAAAAGAGTAAAGGTAAATGTCTGTATTTTGCAGGACGCATTCCTTTCTTAAAATTCTCTCTGCTGCATTTTGCCATAACAAATAGGCTGCAAGATACATATATTGTTTTCCCTTACATTTTTTTCTTTCTTCCTTTACCACCTGATCTGTTATAAATTGCCATAACATTTGTATCAAAGCATAAAACGAAAAGGATGGTACGATATAGAATTCCAGATTGTAATTCTCTGCAATTTTTTGTAAACGCTCTTTGTTCCCTGGATAAGTGAACACAATGATTCGATCAAATTGTTCCGCTATATAAGAAATTTCATTCTTAAAAAAAACTCCATCCATCTCCCCCGGAAACATAATCAATTGTTTCATGTATGGCTCCTTTTTATCAACTCAATTAAAACACTTATTTTCACTGCTGGTACACCTGCGATGATGTTTCCTTCTTCTGTAAAAATTTCTTTACTACAGCATTTGCCCCGACCATAATTTCCTTGTTCCATCATTGCCCAAACCATATGTTCCTATCGCTTCCAATTACGCTTCCTCCCGTACATTAACCGCCTACAATACCTTCCCCCACTCGTCCACCCGTCCAATCACCCGCGCCGGAACTCCAGCCACCAGCGCATAGTCGGGCACATCCTTCGTCACAACCGCTCCCGCAGCCACAAGTGCATATTTGCCTACCGTATGACCACAGACAATCGTCGCATTCGCACCAATACTTGCTCCCCTTTGAATCAACGTTCTTTGATAACCCTCGCGTCCTTTCGGATACTCCGCACGCGGTGTCAAATCATTGGTAAACACGCAGGACGGCCCGCAAAAAACACCGTCCTCCAGCTCCACACCTTCATAGAGCGAAACATTATTTTGAATCTTACAGTGATTTCCGATCCGAACTCGATTGGATACATTGACATTCTGTCCCAGCGAGCAATGTTCCCCGATCCTTGCCCCGGACTGGATGTGGCAGAAATGCCAAATCTTTGTGCCAGAACCAATCTGCACATTCTCATCCACATAACTGCTCTCATGGACAAAATAATCCGCCATTTACGCTTTCTCCTTCCTGGCCAAACATCCCTTCCATCTCCACACTTGCAAACTCGACAAGCGGCAGCTTTACCGGCTCCCCCGTTTTCTGACTCTTGTATACCGCCAGTACCAGCTCCAGCGCATTGCGGCCAGCCACTGCATCCACATAAGGCCTGCGTCCTGTCTGAATGGCATCCGCCACATCGGCAAACAGACTGGTATGTCCGTTGCCATAGACATTGCTCGTCGCTTCCTCCAGGCCCTTGTTTTCCTTGTCTGCCTCTGTCTCATCGGCAAACTCCCACACATCAATGTTGTTCGTAGACTTGCCGCCGATCTTCACCGTACCATTTTCACCAAATACGTACAGCGTCTCCTCCAAATTCTGCGGATAGACATTCGTCGTCCCTTCAATCGTAGCGATTGCGCCGTTTTTAAACTGAACGACGGCCATCCCGATATCCTCTGCTTCCAAATAATGATGGAATTGCTGGCGTGTCTGTCCGTACACTTCTTCAATTTCGTCGCCAAATGTCCAGCGCAGCAGATCAATGCCATGAATACACTGGTTCATCAACGCCCCGCCGTCCTGCGCCCAGGTGCCGCGCCACGGCGCCTGTGTGTAATAATTCTGATTGCGGTTCCACCGTACATGAATTGAGCCATGCGACAGCTTCCCAAACCGTCCTTTTTCCAAGGCTGCCCGCAGCTTCTGCACCGCTACATTAAAGCGATTCTGATGACAGGCGCATACCTGTACCTGCTTTTCTCTGGCCAAAGCTATGATGCGATCGGCGTCTGCCAGGGACATCGCCATCGGCTTTTCAATGATCACATGAATTCCATGTGCAATACAGTAAAGCGCAATCTCGGCATGGCTGCCACTTTCCGTCGCGATACTGATCAGCTCCAATTCCTCTGCTTCGATCATCTGCTTGTAATCGTTATAGCGTTTGATGCTGCTGTCCTGTTCCAGATTGTGCTTGGCCAAAACCGCTTCCATATGCTCTGGCTCGATATCACATACGGCTGTAATCTCGAACTGATTATTGATTGCGGCCTTGATGTGGTTGGTGGAAATCCTTCCACAGCCGATTAATGCATATTTCATATTTTGCAATCTCCTTCATCATCCATTTTTGCAATCCTCTTCCATCATGCGCCGCACTCTTGCAGAGCTTCTATTGCGGAGACAATTTTTGCCGCCGCTTGTCCATCGCCAAACGGCAAATAACCTGCATCCACCGTCTGCGGATGATTTAGCTTTTCCAATATCTCGTTCTGTTTTGGCCTGGCAAGTTCATTGCGGTTCTCAATCATTGTCTCCGGCCAGCAGACAAAATCAAGAATTGTCACACACTTTTTTCCGGCAAAAAATGCTTCCCGCTGCAATCCACCAGAATCGGTGACGATCTTCTTCGCATGATTGACCAGGCAGATGCTGTCAAGATAGCCAACCGGTTCTGTAAAAAGGATCCTTGATAATCCATATTTTTCCTGCAATCGTTTCGCCCTGGCCTTATTACGGGGATGAACCGGATAGACCGTCGGCGCGTCCAGCTGCTCCATGGCGGTGAGAATTTCCAGCAAATCCCGATCGTCACTGGTATTTTCTTCCCGATGGCAGGTCAGATAATAAAATTCCTGCGGCAGCGCACAGCCTTCGCCAGTGAGTCCGGTCAGTACAACCTCCCCCGGCGCTCGTTTTCTACTGTATGCCGTAAAGGCATCAAACATTGGATCCCCGACAAACCGTGCCCGTCTGGCCAAGCCCTCCTGCTCCATGCATTTCATTCCGCTCTCGGTACTGGCCAGAAGCAGACTGGAAACATGATCGGTGCAGATGCGGTTGAGCTCCTCTGGATTTGTCCGACTATGCGTGCGTGCTCCCGCCTCCACATGGCAAATGGGAAGATGAAGCTTGGCCGCCGTAAGAGCTGCGGCCAGCGTCGAATTGGTATCTCCGTATAACAGCACTACGTCCGGGTGCGTTTCAAGCATCGGCGCTTCCAACGCCATCATCATTTTTCCGGTCATCTGTGCATGGCTGCCTCCGGAAATACCAAGGTTATAATTGGGCTTGGGAATCTCCAATTCCTCAAAAAACTGCTCCGACATGTTATAGTCAAAATGCTGCCCTGTGTGAACCAGAATTTCCTGATGCTGTTTGCGAAGTTCTCTGCTCACCACCGCCGCCTTAATAAACTGCGGCCTTGCCCCAACTACCGTTAATATCTTCACCTCTACAAAACCTCGACTTTCTCATTTATCCGCAGCCCCTTTGTGACATTTTTCGTATCAAATACTGCCTGGGCATGGTCAATGACCATCTGATAATCGACATTGGTATGTCCGGTTGTGATCATCACCAAATCATATCCGGCAATGATCTGAGGAGAAATTTCTTCAATTCCCTTCACAGTCTCGCCGTTTTCGCGATACTCCGCCACCCAGGGATCGTAATAGTCCACCTCCGCGCCAACCCGGTGCAGTTCTTCGATCACACGGATGGACGGACTCTCGCGGTAATCGTCAATATCCTGTTTGTAGGCCACGCCGAGCACCAGCACCTTGGAACCGTGAATCGCTTTCTTCTGCCGATTCAAAATATGCATCGCCCGGTCGATGCAGTAGCCCGGCTGTCCGTCATTGATGACCATGCTGTTCTCGATCAAGGTCGTGTGAAAGCCATATTCCCGCGCTTTCCAGGTAAGATAATAGGGGTCAAGGGGAATACAATGACCGCCTAAGCCCGGCCCCGGATAAAACGCCTGGAACCCATAAGGCTTTGTCTTGGCTGCGTCGATCACTTCCCATACGGAAATGCCCATCTCATGACAGAGCCGTCCCAGCTCATTGATGAGTCCGATGTTGATATTGCGGTAGGTATTTTCAAGAATTTTTTCCATCTCTGCAATTGCAGGGGACGAAACCGGATGAATTTCCCCTTCCAGCACCGAAGCATACATGGCCGCAATCACTTCTCCCGCATCCTTGCCGATTGCTCCTACCACCTTCGGTGTATTTTTGGTCTTATAAATCAGATTGCCCGGATCCACGCGCTCCGGTGAAAATCCAAGGTAAAAATCCTCGCCACAGGTAAGGCCGGAGCCCTGTTCCAGAATCGGCTTGATCAATTCCTCCGTCGTTCCGGGATACGTTGTGGATTCCAGCACCACCATCGTCTGCGGCTTTAAATACTTTGCTACCTCAGCCGCGGAATCGCGCACATAGCTGATGTCTGGTTCTTGGTGCTTGTCCAGAGGAGTCGGCACGCAGATCGCAATAAAGTCTGCATCCTTGACAAAGGAAAAATCGGTTGTAGCGGAAAGCATCCCATCCTCCACCAGCTTTTTCAAATCCGAATCGACAACATCACCGATGTAATTGTGGCCTGCATTTACCAGTTCCACTTTTTCCTGCTGTATGTCAAATCCGATTGTTTTAAATCCTGCCTTGGCCTTTTCCACTGCCAGCGGCAGGCCCACATAACCCAATCCCACCACTCCGGCGATGATTTTTTTGTCCTCAATCTTTTTTAAAAGCGCTTGTTTATCCATTGCCAATTTCCTCCTGATTTTCCGGCCGCCCTGCCCTTGAATGGGCAGCCGGCTATTTCCGGTTACTCCTGTCTTCAAGCATTGAAGTACAAGACTATTTCATCAAATCTAAAAATTTCTTTGCCAACACGCTGTACTCATAATTTTTCAGTACCGCCTCGCGCCCATTCTTCCCCATCTGAATCCGTTCTGCCTCGCTCATACCCTGAAGTGTTTGGATTCCCTCCACAATTGCGTCTGGATTGCCCGCTTCAATCGTGAGGCCGCACTGATATTGCTCCGCAAATTGATTGGGCGCATTGACGGCGTACAGCATAGGCTTTCCGGCCATCATCACATCAAAAATCTTATTCATCGCAATTCCGAAACGATACAGTGGAGAATCCTTAACACCGACGTAGCAGCAATCAAAATATTCCACTAGCCTGGGAATCGCTAATTTGGGAACAGCGTCCAGAAAGATGAGATTGGAAACGCCCGCTTTTCTTGCTTTGTGCATCAGCCGTTCCTTTTCCACGCCGTCCCCTACCAGAACAAACTGTACCCGCTCGTCCTCCTGGGATCGAATTGCCGCTTCAATCAAAACATCTAAGGCATTGCTCAAAGCATGTCCGCCAAAATACCCAACGATGAATTTGTTGTCCTTTTTCAACTCTGCAAGCACGGTTCGATGCGCTTTGGGAATTTCCTGCGGGCGCTCCCAGTCATCGCGCACAATTCCGTTGTTGATATGGACAAATGCACGTTCCTTTAAGCCATGCACCACCATATACTCCTTCGCATGCGACGCTAAGGAAACCACCAGATCGGAATGGCGATACGCAGAATTCTCCGCCCGCTGCATAAGCCATACAAAGGGGTGACGCCTGGACATTCCCCCAACCTCTATCAAAGTAGCTGGCCACAGGTCATGTACCTCATGAATCAATTTTGTTTTCTGCATCATTACAATTTTCCTTCTTGTATCACTGTTAAAAATTGCTGCGCCAACACCTGATAATTAAAATGCTCGATCACGGCTTTTCGTCCCCTTTGGCCCATCTCAATTCGTTCCTCTTCTGTTTTCTGCTGCAATTGCATAATTCCCTCCGCCAGCGCCAGCGCGTTCTCTGACTCCACACTGATTCCACACTGAAATTCCTCAATATAATTGTTTGGAGCCTCAATTGCATATACAATCGGCTTTGCAGACATCATGGCGTCAAACAATTTATTCATGCAAATACCAAAGCGAGACATACGATTCTTCTTGATTCCAACATAAATGCCATCCACATTTGCCAGCAAAGAAGGGATACAGCTTTTCTTCACCGGCGGCATAAAGCAGACTGGTGCCCCCAGGCCTTCCGCATATTGGCGCAAATTTTCTTTGTCCATGCCGTCTCCCACAAACAATGCGCAAATCTGCTCATTCTTCAGTCTTGTGACCGCATCAATCAGGTACTCTAACGCATAGGATTTGGTATGGCTGCCAAAAAAACAAATCACAAATTTCCCCTGTTCTTTCCAGCGATCCAGCTGCTGCTGACAAGCTTCTGGCAGACTCTTTTGTTTCTGCCACTCTTCCAGTACAATGCCATTGGGTATGGAGACAAATTTTTCTTCCGCCATTCCATGACGCATCAAATATTGTTTGGCAGCCGGCAGCAAAGAAACGACCCGATCAGAGTGGCGGCAAAAACTGTTTTCCGCCAGCTGCATCACGGCAATAAAGGGATGAAATTTGGACATACCGCCCATCTCCATCGGTGTAATCGGCCACATATCATGAATTTCATGGAGAAGAATTACCCCCCCCCCGCTCCGATTGGCCAACCGCCGCAGCCGCTGTCCCGCATACGTATCCAGCGGATACGTCGAGGAGGTGATAATTGCATTGGGCCGATACTTCCTGACAATCCATTTTGCCTTCAACCAGATCTTCGATACAAACCGCGCCATCGTAATTGCCCGCTTAGCCCCGTTGCCCTCATAGGCGCCTGTTTTAATCCAGCAGTATGTAATTCCGTCAATCAATTCCTCTGTAAAATCCTTTTCCACCCTGGGATTACGGCTGCGCAGATGTGAATAATCACCGGCCAGAATCGTCACCTGATGCCCGGCCTTCACCCATTCCCTCGCCATATAATAAGGTCTGTATTCCATTCCCATCTCCAACGATCCCGCATAATGGTTAATCAGCAAAATGTTCATCTTCATCCCTCAAAGTCTTTTCCCAGCACGGCAAGCACCGTCCAAAACATCTCTTTCAGATTCTGCATAAAACTAAAATTCCGAATTTCATCCAAATTGTAGCGCATCTTCTGTGGCAGAATTTCTTCTATATAAATACGGTCCGCATCCTCCCCGGTTGCCAGCAGCTCATCCTCATTCTTATACAAAATAGAGGCCAGGCTGGTGACACCGGCCGGCAGCAGCAGGGTTGCCCGCATCTCCTCGCTGTATTGTGCAACATACTTCGGCACCTCTGGGCGCGTGCCGACAAAGGTCATCGTTCCCCGCAGCACATCAATCAGCTGACAGATTTCATCCAGCCGCAGCTTGCGAATCCAGGCCCCAACCCTGGTAATGCGCGGATCGCGCTTCAATGTCACCTGCGTGCCAAGCTGCTGGGCGTGCTGTACCATGGTGCGAAATTTAAAAATCCGAAAATGGCGTCCGTACTGCGTCACTCGCTCCTGGCGAAAGAAAACCGGCCCCGGCGAGTCCAGCTTGATCGCAATCGCCAAAAGCAGAAACAGCGGCGCTAGAACCACCAGCATCAGAAGCGAAACCACAAGATCAAAGCCCCGCTTTAACAGCAGGCTCATTTTTCTTTTTGCCAGAATCTCATAGTAATCCTTCACCGGGTCGCAGCGCATAAATTCCGGAAGCTGCTCCCACTTTTTCAGCATTTGAGATACCTCTTCACAATTCGGCTGTACTGCTCGATCACATACGCAACCTCCTCATCGGTCAAAAGCGTATGCAGCGGAAGCGTGATTTCATTTGCAAAATGCGCATAAGCCATCGGATAATCTGCGATCTCAAAGCCCATCTTCTGATAACCGCTCATCATCGGCAGCGGTTTGTAATGTACATTGGTGGAAATTCCCGCCTGTGCCATCGCAACGATGATCTCCTGGCGCTGGTCGGGCGATATCCCCGGCACTCTCGTCAGATACAAATGGCCGGAGCTCTGCCATTCCTTCGTATAATGCGGTAATACTTCGATTCCCAAGGGCTTTAAGGCTGTGTCGTATGCTTCAATCAGCTCTTTTCTTCGCTTGAGAATCATTGGGTATCGTTTCAGCTGCGCCAAACCGATTCCGGCCATAATATCCGTCATATTGCATTTGTACCAGGGACCGACAATATCGTATTCCCATGCGCCGAGCTGTGTCTTGGCCAAAGCATCCTTTGACTGGCCGTGCAGAGAAAACAATTGAATCTGCTGATACAGCTCTTCATCGGCAATGCCGGGAATGCTGTTCCAGGTCAGTGCTCCGCCCTCGGCCGTCGTCAGATTTTTGACCGCATGAAAGCTAAAGCTGGAAAAATCCGCAATCGCTCCTACCATCCGTCCATGCCAGGACGCGCCAAAGGCATGCGCCGCATCCGTACAGACTGCAACCCGTCCCAACGCCTCCTGGATTTGGTTCGCCGGCTGAAAAATCCCTCTTTTTCGTTCCACAATTGAAAAAATTCGCGCATAATCACAGGGAATCCCGGCCAAATCCACCGGGATCACTGCCTTTGTCCGCTCATTGATGGCCGCCTCCAAAGCCTCGTAGTCAAGCTCCAGCGAATCCTTCTGGATATCAATCATCACCAAGGTCGCTCCGACATGGCATACCACTGACGCACTTGCCGTATAGGTATAGGCGGGCACAATGACCTCGTCCCCCGAACCAATCCCCAGACAGCGCAGCGCCATTTCTGCACAGGCAGTCTGTGAATTCAGGCAGACCGCTTTCTCTACCTGGCAATATTCTGCAATCCTGCGTTCAAATTCTTTTGTCTTGGGCCCGGTGGTAATCCAGCCGGAGCTCATAGCCGCCGCTGCCTCTTGAATCTCCAGATCCGTTAAATCCGGCGGTGAAAATGAAATATTCATCCTGTTACTCCTTATGGCCTTTCCTGCTTATCTCCCCATTTAAAACAATAGATATTTCCGGCACATTGAATCCTAAATGTCGCCTTCTATTCCAGATCTCCTATAAGATCTCTCACAGTTCAATCAGAACTCTTCCCGAATCTCACTCTTTAAAAAATTCTTTGTGTTTATTATATGGATAGAATACAATATTTTTTACTTTTTATACCCTAAAATTTTGAAAAAAACTAAACACAGCTATATACTATCACGGTTATCCACAAAATACAAGCAAATTTTTCAATTCTAGCGCATGCCCTCAAAAACGGGTAGATCAAGTTTTCATTCTGCCTTTGAAAAAACAAATGCCAGGGCATGTCTGAAATGCATTGCACAAAGCAATCCCGTTCAAACACTCCCTGGCATTTGATGTTCCACTCGGACAAATCGCAGCTTCCTATTGTTCATCCTCATATCCGAGACATTGTCCCATTAGCTTCCTATTGCTCATCCTCATATCCGAGGCATTGTCTCATTAATTTCTGATGCTTTCTGACATATTCAATGTCGTCTACCCAGCCAATATCATTCATTCTTCTGTTTCCCTCAAACTCTGAGCAGATATAGCCCTGATAATTTCCTTCCGCAAGCGCCTTTAGGATCGCCGGATAATCCATGTTGTCTACTTGTCCCGTTTCATCAAATTCATAGAATTTTCCATGCACATACACGAGCTTATTCGCATATTCCTTTAAGGTCTCATAGGAGAAATTTTGGTTCCGATCATACGGATTGGGCATTGTGCAATGGAATCGCACCGCCCGCCAATCCGTTTCGGTGGGATGCAGACGCAAAAATTCGTCTTTGAATTCCTCCAGGCAAAAGCCTCGCTTCTCCTGATAGCACTGAATCTGTCTTTCTCTTAACGCCAAAAGAACCTCTTCATTCACACCATTGTTCCGAACCTCACACCCGACATCTGCCATACTGATGCAGTACTCATACGAGCTGAAATCTACTTGAAGCCCTACATAGGGAATCCCCACACGCTCTGCCATTTCCAAATATTTCTCCTGGCAAGGATCTGCCACACAGGTAGGATTATGACATTCCAGCGCCATCATAACGTCATACTCCTGCGCAATTGGCAGCAGCCGTTCCACCAGCTTTACATCGGTCAGCCGATAGGGACTGATTCCCTGATCTCCCACATGCTCGTTATGCAGAATGCGGACGGTATGGCATCCAAGCTTCGCCGCAGTACGAATATACAGTACGCTTCGCTCATACAATTCATCATCCGTCAGCTGTCTGTCATGCCACATCGCCCGATCCGAAAAATGGTCCAGACATACCGGCTCCAGATCATATCTGCGCATCCAGCCGTTCCACTTGTCC
>CAMULB010000004.1 GCA_947089585.1 uncultured Lachnospiraceae bacterium
CTTATTTTATTGAAAAAAATACGATTTCGCCGGAGGAATATTTAGCCGGCAAAGGTCGGGACTACCGCAATACGCCGTTTTTGCGGGTCTATGGCCACGGCAAAGAGGCCTGCCCCAGATGCAGAGGGGCCTTCGAACGCATTGTGGTCGGCGGACGCAGCACCGTCTACTGTCCGTTTTGTCAGAAGGAATCGTGAGGTTTACCTCTTAGCCCCCAATTGCGACCTCTTAGTGGGAACCAATAGACGCTGCCCCGCGCGGGTGATAAGATAGATAAAAGCCGTGACGAAGGAACGGTGGATGAATCGGAAAAAGGGGGGCGTCTTATGGAACACAAAGCTTTTCACACAGTTTTAAACAAATCCGTTCGGGGGAAGGAAGTCTTGTATCTTTTCTTAAACGCAGCACGCGGTCTGATCCTGCCGGCGACGATGCTTTTGATTCAGCGTATGATTGACGGGATTGCCGTCAGCAGCGGGCTGGCCGCTCGCTCTGTTTTGCTGCTGGGTCTGACCTTGCTGGCGGATCTTTTGCTGTTTTACGGTGCAAATTATCTGGAGCTTGTGATCAAAAATCGTCTGGAATACGACGGCGGCGCGCTGATTCTGGCGCGCTGCGGCAGCATCGCGTATCAGTATTATGAAAACGGGTCGGTTTATCAGACGATCCAGGAGCTGATGAACCGTTATCCGCAGGTCTTTTGGGAGAGAATCCGCTCTTTGGGGTTTGCCTTACAGCTTGCGGGCAGCCTGGCGGGGATTGTCTACTATCTGCTGCAGGCCGGGCCGTGGATTTTGTGCCTGCTGTCGGCGGCAATTGCGCTGCCGCTTCTGCTCTCAATCTATGCGACGAAACGGGAATTTAGCAGCTGGGAAGAGCTGCTTCCCTTTTATCTCAAGTCCAGGTATTTGACCGAGCTCTTGACCAAACGGAGACATATTCGTGAAGCGCGCATCTTTCAGTACCGCTGCTATGTGGAGCAGGCCTGGGAGGAAGCGCTGATGAAATTCCATCAGGGGCAGTTGAAATCCAATCTCAAACCGCGCTATCTGAGCGGTATTTGTGTATTCTTTCAGTATTTTGTCACAATTGCAGCATTATTCTTGTTGTTTCCCCGCATACAGGAGCAGACGCTGACGGTTGGCGTCTTTGCGGCTGCGGCCCAGGCGATGTGGAGCTTTACTGGCGAATTTCAGTACGGCGTGATTCAGATGATAAAGGGCTTGCAGAATGGGCGTCTGTTTGACCGCAAACTGAATGAGTTTCTGGAGCTTGCGCTGGCATCGGAGGATGAGAAGGAGTGGGAATCCGATGCCGGCTGTGTGCAGGCTCCGCAGTCGGAGCAGCTTGCGCCCAAACCGCAGCTGGAATCTCTGGTTCTAAAAGATCTCTGGTATCGCTATGGTGCGCAGAGCGCATATGTGTTAAAGGGCGTCTGCCTGACGATTCGTAAGGGTGAGAAAACGGCGCTCGTCGGGTCAAACGGCTGCGGAAAAACAACGTTGATCAAGATTTTGCTGGGGCTGCTGGTGCCGGAACGAGGGGAAATTTGGCTCAATGGGATTTTGATTACCGACCGAAATCGCAGCCTCTTGCGCGCTGCCACCAGCGCGGTCTTTCAGGACTATATTCAATATAGCCTTCCACTTTGGGAGAGTCTCAATCTGGGAAGGGAATCAGCGGCGTCAAAAAAGCAGATATTCGCGGTTCTGGATCAATTGCAGCCAAAGGGTACGTTTCTCGCTGCAATGAGAGACGGATTGGATACCTTTTTGGGCAAGGAAATAGAGAACGGGCAGGAGCTGTCCGGCGGCCAGTGGCAGACGGTTGCCCTGGCCAGAGCGTTGCTGTCCGAAAAGGAGTTTCTGATGCTCGACGAGCCGACGGCGGCCTTAGATCCTGCGGCCGAGGCGGCGGTGTACGACTTGATCTATGAGAGGAAGCGGGAAAAAGCTGTGCTGCTGGTAACACATCGGCTCGGTGCAGTCGTCCACGCAGATCGTATCTATGTGTTGAAGGACGGCGCCATCGCAGAGGCGGGAAGCCATCGGGAATTGATGCGGCGGAATCAGGATTATGCGCAGCTGTTTTTGACGCAGCAGCATTGGTATCAAAAGCGGCCGTCGGCGAAAGGAGAATGGACAGGGGGCGAGCAGGAGGGCGAAGCCGAGCAGCGGGAGGTAGAACTGCTGACAGGAGGGATTTGCAATGGATGAAAGAAGGAGTTATGGCGTTTCCAGGCGAACGCCGGGCCGGGCGGTCTTAAAGCTGGTGCAGATGATTTTTGCAGATGGGAAATGGATTTTGTCAGCCGAGCTGGCGATTGCGGCCGTGTGCAGCGCCTTGCCGGTGCTGACTTCTTATTTCTGGCAGCAGATTTTGCAGCGGACAAAGGAGCGGCCGTCTGAGCTGCTGATCTTTTTTCTCTTGTTGGCATGTTCCGGCGGATTGATGCTGGCAAACGGATACTTCCGTGAGGTGTTCGACACCATGTTTCGGCATTGTGTATCGAAAAATATGCAGAAACGGGTTCATCAAAAGGCCGGCTGTCTGCCGATGGATGATTATGAGGATGCCACGCTGAACGATCTTTTGACTTGCGCGGGGGAGAAGTTTTTTTACGGCGACGTGCTGGGATTTCTGATGCAGGGGATCTATGCGCTGCAGCTTGTGGTCTCCATGGTGCTGACGGGCTGCCTCGTCTGGAGCTATCACCCGATTCTGGAGCTGCCCTTTGCGGCGATGCTGGCGGTACAGGTGTTGGGGCTGCGGACCAATCACAAAAAAGCCGAGCTGGATCTCGCGCTGGTTCCACTGCGCAGAAAACAGCAGGTATACCAGGCGTATCTGACCAAATATGAAAATGTAAAAGAGGTGCGCACCCTGGGCGTGCACGGACTTTTTTGTCAAAAATGGCAGGCAGCGCTGCGGGAGGCCATGCGCTGCGAGGAGAGAACGACGGCCAAAATTAACGCTCTGCGCCTGACCGAGGAGCTGCTGAAAACCGCGGCTGTCATCACTGCCTATCTGCTTTGCGTCTTTCTGGCGGATCAGAGAATGGTTGGAATCGGCCCGTTTGGCGCGCTGATTCTGCTGATGCAGCAATTTCAGGCAAGCTCGTCGGAATTTGTCCGGCGCGTGGAGGAGCTTCATGCATCGGCCGTGCAGGTACAGAACGGACTGGCTTATCTTGAGCTGCCCGAAGAGCAGCGAGATCAGTCCCTGATGCAGCCGCTGGAGACGATCACGCTGGAGCATGTAGCTTACCGTTATCCCGAAGCGAAACGATCGGCAGTGGAGGACCTTTGCCTGCAATTGAAAAAGAATGAGATCGTGGCCGTAGTGGGAAAAAACGGCTCCGGCAAGACGACGTTTTCCTCATTGCTCTGCGGTCTGCTCGTGCCGACCCAAGGCACGGTGCGGTTCAATGAGGTCTCGGCAAAAGAGCTTACGAATGAGGCGTTGTTTGGCCGTACCTCGGCCGTCCTGCAGAAATTTTCCCGCTATGCGCTTACCGTGCGGGAAAATATTCTCCTTGGGGATATCAAAAAACAGAGCGTTGATGCAGAGCTTAAGGAGTTGGCAGCACAGATGAAGGTATCGTTTTTGTCCGCTGGTATAGACGCTGCAAAAGGCGCTGTGACACTGGATACAAATCTGGGTGTGGAGCTTGGGGGCATGGAGCTGTCAGGCGGTCAGTGGCAGCAGCTGGCCGTTCTCAGGGCCTGTTACAAGGAAGCGGAGCTTGTGGTTCTGGACGAGCGGAGCTGTTTTCAGCGTTTGAGACGCTGTGTAAGGGCAAGATCGGCGTAATCATCACGCACCGCCTCGGCATGTGCGCGCTGGCAGACCGGATCGTTCATATGGATGCAGGGCGGATTGTGGAGATGGGCTCTCACCAGGAGCTGATGGATCGGGGCGGCCGTTATGCGCAGGTCTTTCGGCAGCAGGCCGGGATGTATGATGCGGAAGTTTGATGGGGGGAGGCGAGGAATTACATAAAAAAATAGCATTTCGCCCTGAGAAAGCTGGATGCGATTTCTTGAATTCATTTGTAGAATTGCCGGTTATTTTATGATTGAAATTAATATTTTACCATGCTATACTAAATTCGGATTAGGGAGAGATTAGAACATATTGCATAATGGGATGTGCCTGTACATAAAAGTTTTTCAGTCAAGGTTATGACCTTGCGCATGATAGATGAAAGATTAACTGAGAGTTGGCTCAAAGGAGAGTAAATAGAATGGCAACGGGTATTTTACCAAAAAGAGGCACTTCTAGGAGAACAAATCCGGTAACGGTTACATACGATGGGAAATTAACGACAGATGAGATATTGTCTGCCGATTATTCGGATTTTTCCATTTATAGAACAATTAACGGTGGAAATGAAAATCATTTTTTTTATGGAGACAATTTAGATGTTTTACTTTATTTGCTCCATCATGGTTATAAGGAAAAGATACGTCTGATCTATATTGACCCTCCTTTTGCGACAGCTTTGAACTTTGTTAATAGAAATCAAGAGCATGCATACAGTGATTCACTCTGTGGAGGAGAATATGTGGAATTTTTGCGAGAACGATTAATTGTAATGCGCGAATTGCTTTCTGCGGATGGTTCCATTTATCTTCACCTTGACGGGAATATGGCATTTACCATGAAGCTGATCATGGACGAAATTTTTGGACAAAAGAATTTTCGAGCTTTTATTACCCGCAAGAAATGCAGCACGAAGAATTATACCAAGAATACTTATGGTAACATTTCTGATTATATTATGTTCTATTCAAAAACGGGAAATTATGTTTGGAATCGGCCATATGCTCCGTGGGAATTTGATAAAATGATTGAACAGTACCCATGTGTTGATTCTAAGACGGGGAGAAGATATAAAAAGGTGCCGGTTCACGCTCCGGGAGTAAGAAATGGCGAAACGGGGAAGGAATGGCGGGGCAAATTGCCTCCTAAGGGTAAGCATTGGCAATATACGCCTAAAAAATTGGATGAGTTTGATGCGGCGGGGCAAATATACTGGAGTCCGACGGGAAATCCACGCAGAATGGTGTTTTGTGAACCGGATAAGGGAGTGCCGATTCAAGATATATGGCTTGACTATCGAGATTCGATCAATCAAGCACAAAGGACAACTGGGTATCCAACAGAAAAGAATTACGATATGTTAAAAATGATCATTGGCGCTTCTTCAAACCAAGGAGATCTTGTACTTGATTGTTTCGCAGGAAGCGGAACATCATTAGGTGCGGCATTTGAGCTGGGGAGAACGTGGATTGGCGCGGATCATAGCCTTGAAAGTGTGAGAGCCGTATTGAAACGCTTTACGATAGGACTTGATATTTATGGCGATTATGTTTCAGCAAACAATAAAAAGAAGCAATTTTGCCTTGATATTCTTCCGAAATGTCCTTTTGATCTGGCGAGCGAACAGGCCTCACAAAATGAATTGTCATTTTTTCTGGATCAAGAGGAAGTCATGAATCTTTAGGTGAGAATATTTGCCAATATGAACAAAAACAGGTGGGAGGTACAGCCTTCCACCTGTTTGTTTGGAAATGGTTGATTTATATTTTATTAATAGGCGATATGAATGACTGCTTATGGAACAAGGATCCATTCTCCGATCCATTGTGCGGTGGAATAGTTATACTGACGCATATAGAGCTTACCGTTTTCTACCTTGTAGCGCCAACCGATATTGGGTTTTCTAGGAGTGATTTCCGTGTCGGAATAGGTAGCTTCAGAGGGGGAAGCGGCTTGAACATTTAACATGCAAAATGAATTGGCAAAAACAGAAAAAGATAACATGGCTGCAAAAACCAGTGAAAACGTGCTTTTAATGTATCGTTTCATGATCAATCTCCTTTGAATCAAATATTTCTAAGCTAGAAAAATTATTGTTTATTTGTGATATGGTAACTTGATATTGGCCATCTACATACAGGTCATACCCTCCATTGGGGTTGACTATTAGATATGCGTTTTCTTCGGTAAGTTCAAAAGTCCCTGCCTCATCCTCAGGAGCAATGTACTTCACCTCAAATATAAACAAAACAGAAAACAAATACGTTGCAGCAATGATCGCCGAGAACAGCACCTGCCTTCTGCGGTTGATTTTGCTGGCAGAGTTTTCTATGATCATTTTGAAGCGTCTTACAAGTAAGCTGTCGTTGCCGGAAGATAAGGAAATCGTTGCTTCCATTTTGCCGGACCTGGCTCCCGATTTGGCAATGTATAGCAGACAGTCCAGATATTCGTCCTTTGATTCCGCTCTTGGCGAATTCACAATATGGGAATCAATCCGCAGTTCTAAAATGTCATTGATCTGGTTCCGAAGCAAACGCGTAAAGGGGTTCCACCAATACAAAACGCAGATCAATTGTGAGACAAACTTGATCCACAGATCGTGGTGAAAATAGTGGGCCGCCTCATGAGAAAGGACATAATACAGCTGATTCTCATTTAAGTCCAAATTCATGGGCAGCAGGATATAGGGCTTTCCTAACCCATAGATCATCGGTGTTGAGATGACAGGCATCCGCACAATGTGAAACCGGTTGCGTTTGTGATATTCTTCGCATAACTGTTCGATACAGGAGCGGTAGGTCGGATCATGGGTCACATCAGTTCCTAAAACAACAATACGTTTCCAGAAAGAGTAATAGACATAGATCAGCCTCACAAAACCAATACAGCTCCCGATTCCCCAGACAATCAAAAACAAATTCCAGACAGAGGGATGAAACTGTGTACCTGTCCAGAGTGGTTCGACGAATGTCTCGATGATCACATGAGAAACAGATTGTGAAAGATTCAGATTTGTACTGAACGGCATCTCAAGGGGAAGCATTACACGTAAAAATGTAATCACAAGGAAAAACGCTAATAGCCTGTATCCAAGTTCCATCATGAAATCGGTGTTACGAAAGATGAAGTACAAAAATATAATTAGTGCATTGCTGAACAATACAGTCATCAGAGTAGATGACAAGGAAAATGCCAACATCTTTTCTCATCCTTTGCAACATCATTTCTTTGGTGAATTTTTGTAGTTCTGTAATAACTCCTCCAACTTCTCGATTTCTTGTGTCCTTTTTGAATCGTCTGTCTCCTGCTCTAATAAGGTAGCAACCAGAGAGGTGGTAGAGATCTCCGACTGAAGCTGACGGAACTCATCGGCAAATTGCGCCAGTGCAAATTCCTTGCTTGATACGGTTGGAAGATAGCTCCGGCACAGGACGGTGCCGCTGTAAACAATGTCCGCGATCTTGATCAGATCCATTTTCAAAAGCTTTCGCAATTCCGCCTGAACGGTGTTGATCGTCAGGCCATCCTGACTTGCGGCGATCGCAGAAGCGGTCAGTGCGTTCTCGGAATTCCATAAAATGTTCAGAATATCCAGATCGCGGTTGGTTAATTGAGAATAGGGTTTTTTAATGATCACTTCATACCTCCTTTAAGTAACAATATTTGCTTTATCATATCATTTCCTTTTTAGAAAATCAATAATTAATGTCGAAAAAATCAAAGAATTTTTTGAATATTTTATGAATTTTTTGGATGGAAAAAAATGGAAATGAATCGGGCGGAAGGAATGCAGATATGCGTGTTTTTTGGAGGGTATCCGAGAAAAATACTTAGCGCCATTGTTTATCAAAGGATAACAGCCTGTGCTACGACAGAAAATATGAACCGAATGCGAGCGCACAGATTTGTGTGGATCAGGAACTCGAACGACTCAAACGACTTGTGGCGGATCCGAAGTAGCGCTATATGGTGCAAAATCGGTACGCCATCCAGACAGAAATCGCAAGAAACAATTGACTTGTTTCCCGAAAAAGGGTATATTGTTCTGATGAAACGCGGATAAGCGTTTGCGGTGAAAGGAGAATTCGTATGGGAAATTTCAGTGGTAAGACAGTGATTATTACAGGGGCAGGAAGAGCCGTATTGAGTGATGGCAGATGTGGCTCGATTGGGTACGGAATTGCGACGGCGTATGCCAAGGAAGGCGCAAATCTGGTGATTACCGGACGCAATGTGCAGAAGCTTAAGGATGCGAAGGAAGAGCTGGAGCGGGAATACGGCGTAAAGGTTTTGTGGGTGCAGGCCGATGTGTCCGCAGGTGCAGACAACCAGGCGGTTGTGCAAAATGTGGTCAAGCAGACAGTGGATACGTTCGGCGGCATTGATGTGCTGATCAATAATGCACAGGCATCCGCTTCTGGAGTAACCTTGGCAGATCATACAACGGAGCAGTTCGATCTGGCGTTGTATTCCGGTTTATATGCCGCCTTTTATTACATGCAGGCATGTTATCCTTATCTCGCCAAGAGCAAGGGATCCGTTATTAATTTTGCCTCCGGCGCAGGCTTGTTCGGCAATTATGGGCAGTGTGCCTATGCGGCGGCAAAGGAAGGCATTCGCGGATTGACGCGTGTGGCGGCGACCGAATGGGGACGGGACGGCATCAATGTCAATGTGGTGTGTCCGCTGGCCTGGACGGCGCAGTTAGAGCAGTTCCAAAAAGCGTATCCCGATGCTTATGAGAAGAATGTACACATTCCGCCGATGGGACATTTGGGCGATTCGGAATTGGAGATTGGCCGTGTCTGCGTACAGCTGGCATCTCCGGATTTCAAATATATGACCGGTGAGACGATTACCTTAGAGGGCGGCTTGGGCTTGCGGCCGTAAGATGTGTGTTGCCGCGCGGCAAAGTGCTGCGCGGCAATTATTATCGTAGGGCTAGAACAGTCCGTTTCCGTTGACGGATTGAATATTGCCGACGTCGTGCTGTACGCAGTCCCAGTGCTCTGCCAGCTTGCCGTCTTCGATGCGGTACATGTCGAATACCTTGTTTTCCATGCCGTTTACGCCGATGGTGCACTGGAAAAATACTACGACCAGATCGTCCTCACAGACTACCTGTTTGATATTCATATGCGGCTTCAGGGACAGGAATTTTTCGGCAAAGGCCTTAAAGCCGTCTTTTCCGTCCAAAACCTCTGGATTGTGCTGCTTGTAGCTGTCCAGCATGTAGTCGTCCAGATGGGACAGATCCCATTGATTAAATACCTCGTCATAGAATTTCAAAATCAGTTCCTTATTTGTCATCGCTTATCCCTCCATTTCTTATATTTCAGGATACCATATTTTTGCAAAAAAAAGAATGTGCATTTCAACAAACATAATCCTTCTTTTCGCGGCATAATCTTGTATTAGTACAAACGTTGCCGCTGATTCCGTTGCCTGGCGGCAGCGGGGAAAATGAGTACAAAAAGGAGCGTGGAGATTATGTTTGCATATAAAAGTGTCCATGATACCGCAGTCATGCTGGACAGCGATGAAAAAAACGGCCTGACGGAGGCGGAGGCGCAAAAAAGGCTGCAGAAAAACGGGACAAACCAGCTGCGGGAGCCGCCGAAAAAGAACGTTGCAGAAGCATTTTTGGAGCAGCTGAACGATCCGCTGATCTATGTGCTGTTAGCGGCAGCGGCAGTTTCCTTATTTCTGCACGAGGTCAGCGACGCAGTGATTATCCTGGTCGTGGTGCTGCTGAATGCGGCGGTGGGACTGATTCAGGAGGGGAAGGCGCAAAAGGCGTTGGATTCGCTGAAAAAGCTTACCAGTCCCAGGGCGTATGTCGTGCGGGGCGGGAAGGAGCAGGAGATTGCGGCCGCACAGCTGGTCGTTGGGGATGTGGTGTGTCTCGAAGCCGGCGGCCAGGTGCCTGCAGATTTGCGCTTGATCCAGGCGCAGGGGCTGAAAATCGAGGAATCCGCGCTGACTGGAGAGTCGCTGGCGCAGGAAAAGGAAGCGTCCTTTTTGCCGTCTAAGGGAGCGAACGGGGAGCTTCCGCTGGGGGACCGCAAAAATATGGCCTATATGTCTACGATGGTGACGCAGGGGCGTGGCTTGGGGATGGTAACGGCCGTGGGGATGGACACGGAGATCGGGAAAATTGCGGCGCTGATTCATGAGAGCAGGACGGAGCCGACGCCGCTGCAGCATCGGCTGGGAGAGCTGGGAAAGCTGCTGAGTATTTTGTCGCTGGGGCTTTGCGTGCTGCTGTTTGCGTTTGCAGTGGCGCAGAAACGGGATATTTTTGAAATGCTGATCACGGCTATTTCTTTGGCCGTGGCTGCGGTGCCGGAGGGACTGCCGGCTGTGGTGACAATTTGTCTGGCGCTAAGCGTGACCCGTATGGTCAAGGTACATACAATTGTCCGCCGGCTTCCGTCGGTGGAAACGTTGGGGGCTGTCAGCGTGGTCTGCTCCGATAAAACCGGCACCTTGACGCAGAATAAAATGACGGTGACGCATTGTTATGCCAATGGGCAGCTGATGGGGGCAAATCAGCTGCGCGCAGAGCGTCACCGAGAGCTGCTGGTGGGGATGGCGCTGTGCAATGACGCCGTTTTATCTTACGACAGCAGGATCGGCGATCCGACGGAGCTGGCATTGCTGGAGCTGGCGGAAGGCTTTGGGCTGCATCGGCAGAGCCTGGAGGAGGAACAGCCCAGAGTGAAGGAGCTGGCCTTTGATTCCAGACGTAAAATGATGTCCACATACCATAAAAACGGTGCGTCGGCCGTGACCTATACCAAGGGAGCGCCGGATGAGGTGATTAAACGGTGCAGTAAGATTTTGCTCGACAAAACGGCGGTGCCGATTACGGCGATCCACCGGGAGCAGATGCGCAAGGCGCAAATGCAGATGACCTCTCAGGCGCTGCGGACGCTGGCTTTGGCCAGACGGGAGGGTGGAACCGGGCCGGTGGAGGAGGATTTGACGTTTGTCGGGATGGTCGGGATGCGGGATCCGGCGCGGCCGGAAGCAGCCGCAGCCGTCGCCAAATTCAAAGCGGCGGGGGTGGATACGGTGATGATTACCGGCGATCATGTCGACACCGGCTTTGCCATTGCCAGTCAGCTGGGGATTGTCAATCATCCCAGCCAGTGCATGAGCGGAGAGGAGCTGCAGCGGCTGGACGGCGCGGCGCTGAAGGAACGCCTTACCCACACGCGTGTATTTGCCCGTGTGTCTCCGGAGCATAAGGTGCGCATTGTAAAGGGCTTTAAGGAGATGGGACACATTGTCGCCATGACCGGAGACGGCGTCAACGATGCGCCTTCGCTGAAAGCGGCGGACGTAGGCATTGCGATGGGAAAGAACGGAACGGATGTGGCTAAGCAGGCGTCGGATCTCGTTTTGACAGACGATAATTTTGCCACCATTGAAAAGGCAATGGAGGAGGGGCGCGGCGTATATGAAAATATCAAGAAATCGGTCATATTTTTGTTGTCCTCCAATCTTGGAGAGATTATGACGATGTTTTTTGCCGTCCTGGCGGGATTGGCTTCGCCGTTAAAATCCAGCCACATTCTCTGGATCAACCTGATCACCGATTCCCTGCCGGCGCTGGCGCTGGGGATTGATCGAAACGACGGGGAAAGTCTGATGCGCCGGCCGCCGCGCAGGGCGGGGGAAAGCTTATTCGCCGGCGGCGGTCTGGCCTGTACGTGCTTCTACGGGATTTTGATTGCCGCAATCAGCCTGACGGCCTTTTTTATGCTTCCCTGGGAGCTGCTGCGGGCGCAGGGGGCGTCGGTTACGATGGAGCATTTGGCTGCCCTGCTGGCGCGGCCGGAGATTTTAAGCCGGGCACAGACGTATGCCTTTACGGTGCTGGGGATGTCGCAGCTGTTTCATGCGGTAGGCATGCGCAACATCCGCCGATCGGTTTTTCGGGTCAATCATCGGGAAAATAAGCTGATGATTCTGGCCTGCATCCTGGGTTTTTTACTACAGTTTGCAGTTACAAGGCAGTCGTTTTTGGTACAGGCGTTCGGGACGGTGTGTTTAAGCCTTAAGGAATGGCTGCGTTTGCTGATGCTGGCTGCGTTCCCGCTGCTGGCCCATGAGATGATGGCGCTTTTGTCTGCTCTGTCAAAGGAAAAGTGATGTGTGGGCGACAGATTTTGACAAAATATTTAATTATTTTTAAGAAATAAATTACGCGGAAGTAATTGATTATTTTTGTAGGACATATTATGATATGGAAAGAAAGAAAAAGGGAGCGTTTAGGAAAATGAGCAAACGAAAGAACAAGAAAAAGATACAGATGCGAATTCTTGCAATTCTGGTATTTGTGGTCGTTCTGGCTTTAATTGCAGGGATGAAGGTGATTTTGTCTCAGAAAGGATACTTAGGTGACGGAGAGGATGGGGACGCACAGACGGCATCCGCGGATCCGGCCAAGGAGCAGGGAGCACAGCAGAAGCCTGGCGCAGAGGAAGAGAACAAGGAGCAGGAACCGGCGGAGGCCTCGGATGGCAGCGAAGCGGGGGATGGCCAGCAATCCGAGGGTGAAGACGGCAATTTGTCTGATTCCAAGGAGGTCATGCAGCAGGGGCCGCAGCTGGTGGAACAGGCCGATCGGCTGGCTGCTTCTTATGATTACGATGGTGCGATCGAGCTTTTGCAGAGTGTATCCGACTATGATACGAATACCGAGCTGCAGCAGAAGGTGGCGGAGTATGAGGAGACAAAGGCAAACTGCGTGCCGGTCAATATGGACGAGGTAACGCATGTATTTTATCATTCGCTGGTGGTTGATCCGGAGCGTGCGTTTGCCAATCAGGATACCAATCCGCAGGCAGTCGGCAACAATCAGTGGATGACGACAGTCAGTGAGTTTGAGAAGATTACCCAGGAGATGTACGAGCGCGGTTATGTGCTGGTGAGCATTCATGATTTGATTGAGACCGGGACGGACGAAGCGGGTAATACCGTGTATAAGCCGGCAACCATCCTGCTGCCGCCGGGCAAGCGCGCGTTTGTCCTCTCGCTGGATGATTTGAGTTATTATCACAGCTATGACAATTACGGTTATGCGGCAAAGATGATTCTCGATGAGAATGGCAAGCCAACCTGTGAGTACATACAGCCGGACGGAACGACTGTGGTTGGCGCTTACGATTGCGTACCGCTGCTGGATCAGTTCCTGGAGGAGCATCCGGACGCCTCTTACCGGGGCGCGAAGGGGATCATCGCGCTTACCGGCTACAACGGGATCTTGGGATATCGCACCGACCAGACGTATGCAGATATCAACAACCCTGATTTGAGCAATGATAAGCGCAAATGGATGGAAGAGCACCCGGATTTTGATTTGGAGCAGGAGCGGGCCGAGGCCAAGAAAGTAGCAGATGCGATGAAGGAGGATGGCTGGGAGTTTGCCAGCCATACTTGGGGGCATCTGCGGGTCGGAGACAGCAGCCTGGAGCGGATTCAGGCCGATACGGAGAAATGGCGGGCGAATGTGGAACCGCTGGTAGGGCCGACGGATACGATTATTTTTGCGCATGGCCAGGATTTGGGCAGCTGGGGAGATTACGACGAATCGGATGCAAAGTACCAATACCTGCGGTCGCAGGGCTATACCGTATTCTGCAACGTAGATTCCAATCTTTACCGCACCTGGTTTGGAAAAGATTACCTGCGCCAGGGACGGCGGAACCTGGACGGATATCGGATCTACAAGAATGCAACGGGTGAACAGGATAATGTTTCGGACTTGTTTGATGCAAAAGCGATCATAGACCCGCAGCGGCCGCCCGTGCCGTCGCTGGAGTGATTGAAGGGATTGCGGCGGCCGTCGTTGGAGTGAGCGAAAGAGTTGCGGCTGTCGCCCGTGCCGTCGTTGGATTAAGCGAAGGGATTGCGGCATCCGTCAGGCATTGTATCAGGTATTTTGTCCAGAAAGAAAGAGAAAAACGCAGTGGTTTTGTACCGCTGCGTTTTTGTGTTTAGAAAAAAATTTTGCATAAAGAACCGGATTTTGACAAAAGCTACGGGTAGAAGAATTTTGGAAAGGAAGAAGCGGATGTCACAAATAGGAACACAAAGTATTCAATTTGACGAAGCTCCCTACATCTTAAGCGCTGCCAGCATTGTAGGAAAGAAGGAAGGGGAAGGTCCTCTGGGAGATCTGTTTGATGTGGTGGGGGGCGATG
This sequence comes from uncultured Lachnospiraceae bacterium, assembly GCA_947089585.1. Classification (GTDB taxonomy): domain Bacteria; phylum Bacillota; class Clostridia; order Lachnospirales; family Lachnospiraceae; genus 14-2. The sequence goes on from CAMULB010000004.1 coordinate 14,043, forward strand.
ATCTTTTTGGCGCGGACAATTGGGAGGCGGCGGAGAGTACGCTGCAGAAGGAAGCGGCCGTGCTTGCGCTTGGCAAGGCAAAGGTGACAAAGGAGCAGGTGCGCTATATTTTTGCCGGTGATCTGCTGGGGCAGTCGATTGCCAGTACCTTTGGGCTGATGGATTTGAGTATTCCGCTGTTTGGCCTCTATGGAGCCTGCTCGACGGCGGGAGAGTCACTGTCCCTGGCAGCGATGGCAGTAGCGGCGGGCTATGGCGATCCGGTGTTGGCGGTGACTTCCAGCCATTTCGCCAGCGCAGAAAAGCAATTTCGCTTTCCTCTCGAATATGCCAACCAGCGGCCGCTGTCCGCCACCTGGACCGTAACCGGCGGAGGTGCGTTTTTGCTGGGAAGGAAGCCGGGCAGCGTGAAAATTACCGGAATTACGACCGGAAAAGTGGTCGATTATGGGATTAAGGATTCGATGAATATGGGTGCGGCCATGGCGCCGGCTGCCTGCGATACGATTTACCGCAATCTGGTTGATTTTAAGCGCAAGCCGGAGGATTATGACCAGATTATTACCGGGGATCTGGGGTATGTGGGGCAGTCGATTCTCTTTGACCTGTTAAAGGAAAAAGGATTTGATATTACCAGACAGCATCGGGACTGCGGCATTGAGATATATGACGGAAAGACGCAGGATACCCATTCCGGCGGGAGCGGCTGCGGCTGTTCGGCCGTTACCTTGAGCGCCTGCTTTCTGCCGCAGATGGAAAGGGGAAGCCTGCGGCGGATTTTGTTTGTGCCCACCGGAGCGCTGCTGTCTACGGTTAGCTTTCATGAAGGGATGACGATTCCGGGGATCGCTCATGCAGTTGTGATCGAGCGGGCTTAATGAAAGGAGACAAAAAATGGATTATATCAATGCATTTTGGGTCGGCGGACTGATCTGTGCGCTGGTTCAGATTCTGATGGAAAAGACGACGCTGATGCCGGGGCGGATTATGGTGTTGCTGGTGTGTACAGGAGCTGTCTTGGGGGCGGTGCAGCTCTATCAGCCGTTTGTGGAATATGCGGGGGCCGGCGCGTCCGTGCCGCTGCTGGGATTTGGCAATGTACTTTGGAAAGGCATTCAAAAGGCGGTGGACGAGCAGGGACTGATCGGCATTTTTATGGGTGGTTTTACCGCCAGCGCGGTGGGAATCAGCGCGGCGCTGATCTTTGGCTATCTGGCCAGCCTGGTCTTTCAGCCAAAAATGAAAAAATAAGCGCAAAGATGTATGAAAGCGAATTTTTCGGAAACGATAAGAAGGAAAAATTGTGACTGGTCGCGGAGTGAGCAGTTACAGAAAATTTTTAGTCAAAGGAGTATTTGCTATGAAGCAGTGGAAAAAAATCACAACATGCTGTATGCTTGTGCTGGCTCTGGCTTGTCTGACTGCATGCGGAAAAAAAGATATGGATGATAACATGGACAAAGCCAATGACAACAATGCGGTCGATGACCGCGTGGACAAGACCGATCATAACGACGGGGTTGTGGAGCCGGATCGAAACGACCGGGATGCCGATCAGAACAAGGACACGAATCAGACCGATGACACGGATCGAACCAATGACGCGAATGATGTGAAAGACACGAAGGATGGGAATGATGCGTCAGACCGAAATGATAAAACCCCCAATCACAATAACGGCGCGACCGAGGGAACGGGAACAGACGGAGCCCTTGAGGATTTGGGCGATGACATTGTGGATGGCGTAGAAAATATCGGCAATGATGTGGAAAATGGCGTAGACGATCTGATGGATGACGCTGCGGGCAACGGAACCGGGGCCGGAACGGGAACAGGTACCGGAACGGGAGGCGGAACCGGCGCAGGCCCTGGCACAGGAAATGGAACCGGAGCAGCCGGGGCGCCGTAAATTAAGAAAACGAGAAATAAGAGCGGCAGCCCGGTGCAAAACGGGCTGCCGTTTGCGGTATGGAGGTGCGGGCGTAAATCTGTTTATTCTAATTTGAATTTCCCAACCTCCTGATTCAGCGCTTGTGCGATTTCCAAATTGGATTGGGCCATGGATTCAACCTCTTTGGAATCGCCGGCGACCGATACCGTGGCTTCGGTCGTATTGCTGATTCCTTTGGTGCTCTCCTCAACGGCGACATGGATGGTCCAGATAGAGTCTTTCATTTCGTGCATATTTTCGATCAGCTGACTGGAGGCCTGTGAGAATTCGCACATCATTTCATTCATGGATACGGCGTCTTCCCGATAGGATTCACTGGTGGAAAGCAGGCTGTCATAGCCGCGCATTGCGGTTTCATCCATAAAATGAATCATGCGTTCGGATTCGGTGGCAAGTCCGTTTACAGCTTCAATGACGTCCGCACTGACAAGCTCAATCTGTGCGGCGGCCTCGGCGGAGTTTGAAGCAAGCTTGCTGATTTCGTCTGCTACCACGGCAAAGCCCCGTCCGGCCTCCCCGGCTCTGGCTGCCTCAATACTGGCATTGAGGGAGAGGAGATTGGTCTGATCGGTAATGGCAATGATGTTTGCGGTCAGCATGCTGATCTCCTCCACCGCTCTCGATTTTTCAATTTTCTCATGGACGGTTGCGCTCATTTGTTCGGCCTGATTTTTGGCGTTCCGTTGTTCCAAAACGGCAGAAGCCCGGATCTGCTTGGCATTTTCCTGCATACGATCGGAGAAGCGCTTGCCTTCTTCTGCCCGGTCGGAAACGGTATCAATTGAATGAGAGACTGTCTCCAGGGCTGCAGTGATCTGGCTAAGCGAGGCAGAGGTCTCTTCCATGGCGGCGCTCATCTCCTCCATGGAGGCGGAGACGTTGGAAATTCCGATTCCGCTGTGAGAAATATGATCTGCCATCAATGCGGAGGATTTACTTAAGCTGCGGGAGCTTTGGGAGATATGTGACATAATCTCCTGCATGTGGGAGAGCAGGTTGTTGACGTTGCCGCCGATCATTTCCAGCTCATCTCCGCTGCGTATCTCCAGACGATTGGTCAAATCGCCGTCGCTGTTTACCAGGTCGTAAAGCTTTCGGTTTACCTTGCGCAGATTTTTCATGATTCCGTGGATCATCAGCGCCAGAATGAACAGCGAGAGGAACAGGCAGGCTGCGCTGATAGCGATGATTTGCGCCGCAGTATGCTGCAGCCGTTCTAAAATGGGAGCGACATCATAATCGCAGCCCAATACTGCGATCACATTTTGATCTGCATCAAAAATTGGCATATAACACGTGATGACGTCACCGAACGAGTCGCTGGTAATTTCTTCCTCAAAGACCGGGCTGCCCATAAAAGCGGATTCAAGCAGCTGGTAAGAGGAGGGAAATTCATCTCCGATCTTACAGCGGTTCTCGGATTCATCGCTGTCAATCTGATAGTATACACGGCCGTCTTGTACATACAGTGTGTAGAGATAAGCCATTCCGCAGGCAGCTTTGAGGCGGATGAGCGTCTCTCTGGCATCTCGGTAGGCCGCGCTGTCTTCGTCGCCGGGAGAAAGTCCGAGCAGGAGCGCGGGGTCGATCTCTTCGGCGCTGATGGCTGCGCTGGTGCGGGCCTGTGTCATGCCCATATCCATCATGGTGCGTTTTAATTCAAAATAAGAATGGAAGCCCAGAATGAAACAGAGCGCAATTACAATGAGATCGGTCGGAATCAATAGCTTAAGACGAATGCTCATGATTCTTGGTTTGGCCGCTTTGGCTTTTTTCATAATTTCCTCCCTTGTATCTGTGATACAAAATGAACGCCAGCCATGTGCAGACAAAAGCAGATGAGAAATAGTCGGCTTCGCTGAAAACGGCTGGCGTTAAAAGACTTATTCGTCGGTGCTGTAGTTGGGAGCTTCCTTTGTAATGTGAATGTCGTGCGGATGACTTTCTTTCAGGGAGGCGGCAGAAATCTTTACAAATTGTCCCCCCTCCTTTAGTGCGCCGATGGTAGGTGCTCCGCAGTACCCCATACCGGCCCTGAGACCGCCGATCAGCTGAAAGACGGTATCCTCCACCGTGCCCTTATAGGCCACGCGCCCTTCGACGCCTTCCGGTACCAGCTTCTTGGCATCCTGCTGGAAATAGCGGTCCTTGCTGCCGTTCTCCATGGCGGCAAGCGAGCCCATCCCACGGTAAACCTTGTACTTTCTTCCCTGGTAGAGTTCAAAGGTTCCGGGACTTTCGTCGCAGCCGGCAAAGATGCTGCCCATCATGCATACGTCCGCGCCGGCGGCAATGGCCTTGGTCATATCGCCGGAATATTTGATTCCGCCGTCGGCAATGACAGGTATGCCGTAGGATTTTGCGACGTCATAGCAGTCCATAATGGCGGTAATCTGGGGAACGCCGATTCCGGCGACCACGCGGGTGGTACAGATGGAACCGGGGCCGATGCCGACCTTGATCGCGTCTGCGCCGGCCTCAATCAAAGCCTTTGCGGCGGCTCCGGTGGCAATATTGCCTGCAACGACCGGCAGGTTCGGATATGCGCGCTTGATCTCCTGTACGGCCTTTAAGATGTTGGCGGAATGGCCGTGGGCGGAGTCTACGACAACGACGTCTACATGCGCCTGCACCAATGCGTCTACCCGCTCCATCATGTTGCCGGTAATGCCTACACCGGCGCCGCAGAGCAGACGGCCCTGCGTATCCTTGGCGGAGAGCGGATACTTAATCTGTTTCTCAATATCCTTGATTGTAATCAATCCCTTGAGATTGAAGCTGTCGTCTACAATCGGAAGCTTTTCCTTGCGGGCCTTGGCGAGGATCTTCTTCGCCTCTTCTAAGGTGATGCCTTCCTTTGCGGTGATCAGCCCTTCGGAGGTCATACATTCTTTTATTTTTTTAGAGAAATCTTCTTCAAATTTTAAATCCCGGTTTGTGATGATGCCGACGAGCTTACCGCCCTCGGTAATAGGAACGCCGGAAATGCGGAATTTACCCATCAATTCATCGGCGTCAGATAATCTATGCTCAGGAGAAAGGGAAAAAGGATCGGTGATGACACCGTTTTCTGAACGCTTTACCTTGTCCACCTCATCGGCCTGCGCCGCGACGGACATATTCTTGTGGATGATGCCGATTCCGCCTTGACGTGCCATGGCGATGGCCATCCGATGCTCTGTGACCGTATCCATACTTGCGCTCATCATGGGAATATTGAGCCGCACACCTTTTGTCAGGTTCGTAGACAGGTCCACCATGTTGGGTGTGATTTCTGAATAAGCCGGAACAAGCAGTACGTCATCAAAGGTAATTCCTTCGCCGATAATTCTACCCATTTTTGAATCCTCTCTTTCGTTTTCTGAAAATTTGGTTTTAGTTTTACAATTCTATCAAATAGCAATAGGGCTGTCAATACTTATTTTTTACTTTTTCCTCATATGTTTGCAATATTTTCAATTCGGTAGTATAATAGAAAACAATAGGCAATTGCGGCCTGTCTCTGGCGTCAGAATCAGTCAGAGAAAGCGACAGGCGGCAAGAGACCAGAACAGACAGGAAAGGGGAGCCGATATGAAGCGCAGTTTATTTCAAAGATTTCTTGCAGGCGCCGTGACGCTGGCCATGCTGATTACCTTGATTCCGATGGAATCGCTGCAGGCAGCCGGTAAGGAAGCGCGGACGAAGGAGTATGAGCCGGCCGATTCAGCGGTTGCAATTACGGCCGAATCTCAGGACACGATTACGGTTCAAAAGCAGACAAAGGAGCCGGAGGAATTTGAAGAGAAGGACGGGCTTCTGACGACGGAGAACGTTCATTTTACGATTGATCGGGCAGAGCAGCAGTCCTGCATGATACAGGTGACAAACACCTCAAAGCAGGTGCAGCAATTTTATTTGCAGGCAGCCAATTCCTATGAGGATGTGTCCCTGGCAGTGATTGAGAACGGGTCGAAGAGCAGCCCGGCGATCATCAATCCGGGGGAAACCCTGGAGGTGAAATTAGCGGTCTATGCTCAGGACGCCGTTTCGGGGCAGTATTCTGTCCCTGTGACGGCATACCTGTTTCGCGATGAAGCATATGTGACGGATTTTAAGAAATCAATTACCCTGGAGTGCGCGCTGCCGGAGCTGAATCTGACCTGGAAGCGGATTTCGGAGGACCGCAATACCTTAAGACAGAAATATCAGGTGACGAACAACGGGAGTACAGTGGCAGACCTTACGATCGGCGCATCCGAATCGCTGGCAGCCTATCTTTCGTTTTCACCGGCAGTCTCACATCAGCAGCTGAAGCAGGGGGAATCGCTGGAGCTTACGGTCTGGCCGGATTTGGCGAAGATGAAAGCAGATGGAAAGCGCTCGTTAAACGGCTATCTGGCTGCCGAAAGCGGAGGGAAGACGAGCCAGTGCGCGGCGCTCTTTGACACGAAGGGACAGGAGATTTCGCTGATTGAGATGGGCCAGCTGGCTCTGACGCAGGCCAAGCATCCTTTTTCCAAATATGAAATCGTAGGTGGAAGCGTGTCGCCACAGAGCAAGAAGGGAACAAGCTATGCAGCGGCGGGCAGCCTCAATGAATTTTATGATTCGGAGCAGTCGGTTCGGATCAAAAGCGGGATGCAGCTGGATCTCGGTGTGGGAAAGCAGCTGAATGCAGCGTTTACGATTGAAGTGTTTGTAGTCGGGCAGACGCCGGGCAATCTGACGCCGGTGATGGAGCTTACGGCGGATGGTACCTTGCATGTGGTTTATCAGACGGTTGTAACAGAGGCGGAGTATCAGACGCTCTTGAGTCGGATGCAGGGCGCTTCACCGGGCGGCGCTTCATCGGGCGGGCAGCGTCTGGTGGAGATTACTTTGGATATCAACGGCATGGCGGATTGCATCGGAACGGATGCATCTGCGCTGGGCGTGCTGGGAACCGTCTATGATCTGTGCCGGGCGATGGAGAATCCGGCCGATGCCTATGCCGTTGTGGAGGATCCCAATGTTTCCCTGGAACAAAAGAACAGTTATGCTGCGGCTTCCGTCTGCAAATTTGCACTTACGGCCGGCAAATCCTCGCTGGATGCAGCGCTTTCAGGTGCAGGGACGATTCCCGACAGCTTTGCGCAGCGCCTGCAGGAGGAGATTGAGCAATACCGGCAGGGGTGTATGAAAAAAACGGCAGGAGCGGTTCAGACGATCAAGTTCAGCGGCCGTCAGTTTGCCAGCCGCGGATCGGTTTCTCACTTGTTCCATGTGCCGGATTACGGGAACGCGGGCCTTACGCCTTCCGCTGCGGTCAGCAGCCGTTTGTATGCGGATGGGTATGTAGAGCGGGAAGAGACGAATTACAGCGCACGAATCAACGGCCGCACTGTCGCGAGCGGGAAGCTGCCGAAGCTGACACAGCTGCTGCAGACGCAAGTGGGAGCGGAGAGCCTGCGGGCAGGCCAAACGAATACATTGGCTTATCAGTATGATACCGACCCCGGAAGCAGCGTGGTAAACAGCGACGCAATCGTTACGCTGCTGTATCCGGCCAATACGAAGATCGGCTACATAAACAGAACCACCACTCTGCAGCAGGTTTGTCCGCTGCCGGATTTTGCGGTATACGCGGAACAGATCTCGGCGGAACAGGAGCTGATTGCAGGAGAAGCGGCCGAGCTTAAGGTACAGGTATCCAATCTCGGCGGCAGCGGCGGCTGGGGCACAGTGACCGTCTCCGACGGGGGAGTGGAGCTCTATCAAAGTGAAGCTTTGTACCTTGCAGCGAATGCGAGCGAGACGCTTTCGATTCCCTGGACGCCCCAGAGCGAGACCAACGCCATTGAGGTGAGGGTGGTAAATAGCTCCATAGAATTAGAAGAGTCGGACGACAAGAACAATCAGGCAGTCAGGCAGTTTGAGGCGCGCCAGAGGCAGGTGCCGCAGATTTTGACCTTAGAGCCCGGCGTTGTCTATGAGCAGTCGCCATATGTCCTGTCGGTTGATGCCACAGACTGCGCGGATGTGATCTCGGTGGGAATGGTCGTAGACGGAATGGAAACAGAGTGCCAGGCAGAGAGCTGTGAAATGGGTGAAAACCGCAGGTATGTGGTTCGCTCTAAGCAGGGACTTTCCATCGGAGAGCATAAGGTAAAGATTTTGATGCGCTATGCGGTTCCGATGGGAACGAAGGCTGTTGCAAAGGAATTTACCGTTTTTGTGACGGAAAAGAATATTCCGGTGCCCGTTGTGACAGAATGCCCCAGTGGAACGCTGCTCTACGACGATGATTTTTGCTTTACCGTAGCCGGAGGGGACAATCTGACCAAAACGGAGCTGTTACTGGACGGCAAGCAGGTGATGAAGCTCAAGCCGTTAGAGTCAAAGGAAGAGGGGACGTCCTATCAGATTGCAGTCCGGGAATTTGGAGCCGGGGCGCATACGCTGACGATTCGCATGTATTACAGCGGGAAAAACAGCGAGCAAATCTTATTCCAGGATCAAGCGGTTCAGGTGACGGTCCTGACGCAGAGTGAGAGTCATGTGACGGTGGAGACGGATGGAAGCGTGAGTAATCCGGTGTTCTACCTGGCCGACCGCGACGGCTGTACGACGCTTTCCTGTGAGCAGACCGGGGATCAGGAATACCGTTTTGCCAAGACCTTAAATATGGTCAATCATCCAGAACAATATCAGCTGCTTGTGCAGCATGACCGCGGACTTGCGGTGCAGGGGATTTCCGGGAATCAGATTAAAATCAGCTCCTTAAATGCGCCGGAGGTTCTGTTTGCCAAGACCGGCGTAGCGAAGAATGCACAGCTGACGCAGGTGCTTGTGCAGAAGGCTGACGGGCAGCCGGTAGAGATTGCGCTGCCAATTACCGATCGGATTGCGTTTTCTGCCGGAAGATATGAGCTGCTGGTGAAGGGAAATATCGGCAATGAATATTTCACAAAGGCAGTGGAGCTGGATTTGACCAAAGGGAGCCAGTCGGTCGCACTGGATGAATTTGTTTTAAGCGGTTACTATCAGATGGAGGCAACGGACGAGACCAGCTGGAACGCACGGCTGTATTACCGCAGCGGAGCGGACGAAGCGTGGAGCTATCGGGAGTTCAGCACCCTCTATGACGCCGGTACAGACCTGCTCAAATGCTATACTGCAGATCAGTCTGTGTTGGACGGAATGCAGGAAGCGATGATGGTGGTATATTCCAAAAATGAGGTCTATACCGCACCGGTAAATCCGGCGTCGTTCGGAAAATCCAGCTTGATGGATATGAGTATGAAGGAGACCTCAGGCAGCTATACCGTGCTGAACCGGGGCGACCTCAATAAGGTAACGTTATCGTGCGAGACAAAGGGGCTTTCGGTCGTATCGGCCCGTGCAGAGAACGGCATGTTTGACTTGAATCTGACGGGGACAGTGCTCTACCTGCCGAGCGCCCAATACAGTCTGTGCGTGACGGTTTATACCGGCAGCCAGTATATGCCGGTGAAGCTTGAGGATGAAATTAGTCAGGAGACAGAGCTGGTTGTAGACCGGGCGCTGACCAGTGCACTGACCGATGTGACGATAAGCTGGGCCGGACAGTTTAAACCGGCAGCTTCTGTAAGCAGTCATTTTTCCGATGACAAGCAAATATCGGCATCTTCCTTTACTTCCGGCGGAACCTTCAAGACGGAAGCCGGACAGCAGACCTTGTGTCTGAACCTGGAGCAGGAGGATTACGGTTATCGGCTGGAAAAGAATGTGAACGTAACGCAGGCTCCGGTCACGTTGGAGGTGGGCAGCTCGTTTCAGGGAAAGATCAGCAATTTGCCGCAGCGCGCCTGCCTGCCGGGAACGGCGTTGTCTCTCTCCTTAGCAGAGCTTACAGAAAAGGGCGGAGCTGCGCTGAAGGCTTTTACGGCTTATCATAACCCAATGAACGGAAACGTGATTTTTACGGATGTGAATGATGACAGCCGTCAGTTTGTAATGAGCGCTACGGCAGCTTCTGAGGGCAGCGTACAGACAATTTTGCCGTCAGAAGAGGGCACATATCGTGTTTCGGTTCAGCTGTATTCCTATTATCAAGAGAAGAAGCATCAGCATGTGCCGGTGGCCGATCCGCAGAAGGCGGCGACTTGTACGCAAAGCGGTCGGACGGCAGGAAGTCATTGTGCACAGTGCGGCGAGATCTTAAAAGCGCAGACCGTGATCCCGGCCTTGGGACACAGCTACACCACCTATATTGACAATCAAGACAGCACGCATACGGCAGTTTGCGGCCGGTGTAAAAATACCGTTGTACAGAAGCATACGATTCCCTGTAAGCTCTGCGGGGCGGTGGCGGCGCAGCATGTCCATAGCTGGAATGCGAGTGCAACGGTGGATGTGGCGCCCACCTGCCAGAAGGAGGGCAGCAAATCCATTCATTGCAGCGTCTGCAATCAGATCAAGGAAGGGAGCAAGGTGGTCATTCCCAAGACGGCGCACAAGTGGGATAAGGGCAAGGTGACAAAGAAGGCCACCGCCATCAAGGCGGGAGAGCGCGTGCGCACCTGTACTGTCTGCAAGACCAAGAAGACTGAAAAGATTGCCAAGACCTCTTTGCCGAAGAAGGGCGCTACGTTTACCGACAAGGCCAGCCAGGCGAAATATAAGGTGACGCGTTCGGATGCCAAAAAGGGAACCGTGGAGTATGTGAAATATACCGGAAAACAGACCAAGGTAACGATTCCGGCCACGGTGAAGAAGGACGGTGTGACGTTTAAGGTGACATCGGTCGGCGCTAATGCCTTAAAGGGGAATAAGAAGGTAAAGACGATTACGGTTGGCAAGTATGTGACGAAGATCGGCAGCGGCGCGTTCCAGAGCTGCCGGGTTCTTTCCAGAGTTAAGATGGGCAATGCCGTGACGAAGCTGGGGACGAAGGTATGCTATAATTGTCCCAAGCTGACAAGCGTAACACTCAGTACGCAGCTGACGGTCATTCCGGCGTCTGCGTTTGAGAAGTGCAGCGCGCTGGTGACGGTGACGGTTCCGGCCAAGGTGACAACGATTGACAAGCGGGCATTTTACGGCTGTAAGAAGCTGAAGCGTGTGCTCATCAAGACAAAGAAATTAAAGAAGCTGGGAACGGGCGCATTTCAGGGGATTTATAAAAAAGCCTTATTTAAGGCGCCGTCAGCCCAGTTGAAAAAATATAAAAAGCTGTTTACGACGAAAAAAGGATTTAAAAAGACAATGAAGCTGAGTAAATAAGGGCGTTGAAGCAGTAGGATGGCCCTTGTAGATTCCTGTCAGGAACATTAAGGAGAGTCAAATGACAGAGGAGAAATTGCAGCAGTTAAAAAAATTCATTGATATCATGCACAATCTGATTACAATGGATATTTCCTATCTTGTGTTCGATGAGACATGTGCGGTGCGTCATATTGCGCTGAGTGCTGTGCAGGCTGACGGCTGGTGCTCAGAAGATCTGATTCAGGCTTTGTCAGAAAAGCTCGGCGAGGCTTTGCACAGCGGGATCTGCAGCCCCTATTTTCTGTCGAAGCAGGATGGGGAAGCTGCTGTAGAAGGAAATATTCTGCCGGTTTATGAAAAAGGGGAGATTTGCGGTGCGGTTCTGTCTGTCTATTCTCTGGGCGGGCAGCCAAACCCTACTGCCCGAAAAATTGCGGCGGTGCTGAAAGAAAATCAGGAATTGATAGAGCAGCTTAAGAGCAACAATGATACACTGTTCCGGCAGAGTATGGTGGATGAATTGACAAAGCTGTACAATCGGAAGGGCCTGGGCCACATGGGGAAACAGCTTCTGCGGACGGCAAAGGCGAAGGAATGGGACATTTTTATCTTTGTGGCAGACCTCAATGGCTTGAAATATATCAACGATACCTGTGGGCATCGGGAGGGCGATAAAGCGATTCAGGTGATTGCCGGGCAGCTGAGTGCAGCTGCACCGGAGGATTCCATTGTGGCTCGTACCGGCGGCGATGAATTTATCATTATGACGGAGCTGGAAACCGGGAGCAGCGCCTCGCAAGAGATTGAGCAGCGTTTTGTGGAGAGTATGAAGCAATTTAATCAAAACAGTAATTTGCCGTATCGCATCTCGGCCAGCTTTGGCTGGGAATGCAGGAATGCAAAGGAGCTGGAGAACTTGGACGAGTGCATCAGCACGGCAGACCGCCGCATGTATGAAATGAAAACAAAGCGGCAGGCGCCGGGCCGATATCCAAAGACGGTCCAGAACGAAATGTCCCGGCGTTTTGGCAGCGCCAAGCACAGGGTGGTTGTGTTAAGCCACGATCCGCTTGTGCAGCAGGAGCTGGAGACGATGTTCGATGAAAGCTACCGGATTGCTCCGGCCTGCACCTGGGAGGATGTGGAACAGCTGCTGAAGGAGAGCCGGGAGATGGTATTGCTGTTTCTTGACGGCAGCCAGGATTATGCGCATGGACTGGAGCTCCTGGCGCAGCTGCCCAAGGATCTGCAGAAAAATACAATCCGGGTTCTGCTGCTGGCTTCGGAGGATGCAAATGTGGTGCGTCGTGCGTTTGAGCTGGGAGCAGACGATGTATTGGTACAGCCGTATGTAACGGAGCTGAACAAACGACACATGGATAAGCTGTTTCGTGTCAATGTGGCGAATTGGAATTTGAGCTATCTGCTGGAATCGAGCTTGTAGCAAATTAGAAAGGGGTGTTTCAGGTGTTTCAGTTTACAGACGACTGTATTTTGGGACTTTCAGAGATTGACGATGAGCATCGGCACTTGTTTGCGCTGCTCAATGAAGGAATGGATATGCTGCGAAATCATTACGTGCCGGACCGCTATGAGGATATCCGCGGACTGTTGAAGGAACTGGAGAACTATGCGGAGCAGCATTTTGCTCATGAGGAAGCCTATATGGAGCAGATCCGCGACCCGGAGCTGATTTTGCAGCGTTCACAGCATATGGCGTTTCGCGATAAGATTCGGGATTTTTCGCTGGTGGATATTGATGAGGCGGAGGTACAGCGGCAGCTGCTGGAGCAGCTGATTGATTATCTGGCCCGCTGGCTGTATCATCATATTATTGGCAGCGATATTATGATCGGGAAGCTTCCGCCGCTGGAGGAATGGATGATGCGGGAGAATCCATGTGAATTTATCCCGGAGTATCTGGTGGGAATTGAGCTGATTGACAAGGAGCATCAGATGCTGTTTGAGATTATCGGCAGGGCGAACCGCCTGGTGCAGGAAGGGGTGGATACCTACAGCCTGGATGAAATATTTGAGATTTTGGAGGAGCTAAAGGAATATACCAAATTTCATTTTCAGGATGAAGAGGAGTACATGGAGCAGGTCGGATACGACGGACTGCCAGCGCAAAAGCGCGCACACACGGCGTTCATCGGCAAGATCGAAGGGATTGATCGGGAGGAGATTGCAAAGAAGCCGCAGGACTACATGCAGAGCCTGATGGAATTTCTTTTGGGCTGGCTGATCAACCACATTTTAAATTCGGATCAAAAGATTCCCAAAGAATCGTAAACGTTACCCCCTGCTTAATCTGGCAGGGGGTATTCTACGACATAAAAGTCATAGGCGTTGATCACCGTCGTCTTTCCGAAGGTATCCTTGCGCTTGAAGTCTCTGGAATAGTTGGCATGAACATGTCCGTGAAAAAAGAACTTGGGCTCATACTTTTCCATCAGCGTGCGAAAGACCTGAAAGCCCCGGTGTGGCAGGTCCTCCAGATCGTTGACTTGAAAGGCGGGTGCATGTCCAACCAGAATATCGAAGCCTTTATGGCGGTGCAGCTTGAACTGCAGCCTGCGCACACGCTTCTTCATCTCCCGTTCCGTATATTGGTGCGGGGCGTCGGGAAGGTAGCGCATCGAGCCGCCCAGCCCCAGAATGCGCACGCCCTGAAAGACAAAAATATCGTCTTCAATGCAGATGCAGCCCTCAGGCGGTTTGCGCTCATATTTGTTGTCGTGGTTGCCGTGGACATAGAGTACAGGGGCATGACAGAGGGTGGCAAAGAAGCTTAAATATTCCGGGGCCAGGTCTCCGCAGGAGATGATCAGGTCAATGTCTTTCATCCGTTCCGGTTCGTAATAGTCGTACAGCAGTTTGGATTCGTGGTCGGTGAGAACCATGATCTGCAAAGGGCCGGTTTTGATCTCAGTTTTCTGTTTTATTTTCATCTATTTTAATGCCCTGCAGCTGTACCAGCGTCTGGGCTTCCTCCGTCAGTTCTTCAAATTCCGGAATCTGTCCGACGACATTGTCCGCCAGCCAGTCCATCGTGATAATTTCATCTGCGTCGAGATTCTCCCCCTCCCGGCTGCGCAGTACGCCGTCCTGGGAATAAATTTCTCCGTCAAAGGGGTGAAAGCTTCCGTTGCGGATCGAATGCTTTAGAAATACGATCAGCTGGTGAATGCCATGCGGGATATCGGGAGAGCAGATGATGTCGATGACCTCAGCCGACAGGCCCCACCAATAATTTACCGCCTTCTTACCCTTTTCTGCGCTGGCCTCATTCACGCCGCTGGCCAGGCTGCGGACAATCCGTTCGTAGAATTTGCCCCAGTGCCAGAGCGGGGTTGCCAGATTGGCAAAGCTTCCATCCTCATGCTTCTCATACAGTCCGTATTCCCGCGAGGCATTTTGAGGCGTAATCATGTCAGTGTCCGAGATAAAAACGATCCCGGCCTGCTGCAGCTTTTTTCTGGCATTCTGATTTTTGATCCGAGACCATTCCAGATGCACCTTCACATAGGGGTTGATCATGCGCGCGCCCAAGGCGAAGGCGTTAATGTTCGCGATCGTTCCGTAGATGGGATAATCCGCCACATAGCCCAGCTGGTTGGTGCGCGATACGGCGGCGGCAATTGCGCCGATGAGAAATTTTGATTCGTACATGCGGGCGTAATAGGTGCAGATGGAGGTATAGGACATTTTCACGGAGCAGTTGTAAATCTTCACCTTGGGATGCTTAATGGCAGAGCGTACACTTTGGTTGATCATCTGGGTGGCAGTCGTAAAGATTAAGTTGCAGCCCTGGGAAATCGCAGCTTCAATTGCAGCCTCCACCTGCTCGTCGTTGTTGGCCTGGTCATACGCCAGGGTCTGAATCCGTCCGTGGAATGCCTGCTCCAGATACATGCGCCCCAGCTCATGTGTATAAGTCCAGCTGGAGGTCTCCGTTGTCTTGGGGTGGACGAACGCGACCTTGAAATCCTCAGGCATCGTGATTCCGGCCGGAAGCAGGCGGTTTAAGAGGTTGGGCTTGGCTTCCTGCGGGTTCTCGACCAGCTTTACCTGACTGCCCTTGTCCGTTAAAAGGATCTCCATCCATATTTTCTGCAGCGACTGGAACATCTCTTGTGTGGTTTCTTGTTTGGTCTGGTCATAGCCATAGATCTTTACATAGGATAAAAAAGCGTCGCTGACCGTAATCGAGAGCTTTTCACTGTGGGAGCTGCGAAATGCTTCCGCAAAACGATTGTAGGCCGAGCGAAAGCGTATGCGTTCCTCTTCGTCCCAAATCTCATTTTCCTTCTTGCACATGACCTGTAACAGCTTCTTGTAGCTGCCTTCCCGCGTGAACCAGATATCACAGTGGTGCGAGACCTCAAAGAAATCAAGAAATTCATAGTAGAGCCGATTTTCTTTGTCGTCGCTCCGTTTGGGAACCAGACGGGTTACGGTGCCCTGAATGCTGTAAGTCTCTAAGTACTTCATTACGCTGACGCGCTTGTTGCCCTCCAGGACATAGAAACGGTTCATGAATTCGTAAGCGACAATCGGGTCCTGGATGCCTTCTTCAATTTGGTGGCTGAAAAGGGCAGACCATTTGAAGCTGAATTCCGATTCCTCAGGCAGCAGCGGCATGAAGTTATCGGCAAAGGCGTTGGTGCGCCCTGCGGTCTTGGTGCCGACGATGCGGGATAACGGGATATCCATCAGTCCTAAGTTGACCGTCTGTGCGACCTCCGTATAAGATAAAATATCGTCCAGTACTGGAAGATATGGGTAGCTTCCTCTGGTAAGCGCGGCGCGATAGCTGCGCCGTCCCTGCTTCAGGGCAGCGGCATAATCAATTGATGACACGGTAAAAATCCTCCCGAATGTTTTTATCATAGAAAACAGCAGCGGTCCGCATAAACTTCCCGTTTAAAACAGCAGCGGGCAGCGGCCTGTTTATCATATTTCATATCTTATCACGTCATTCCTCAATTGTCATTCAAAACATATGTTCCATCTACCAAAGAACCGCACTTTATGATAGAATTCAAGTATTAGAATATGTAAATCGAATAACATATTTTTTAACATATATAATCAAAGGAGACAGATCGTCATGGGGATTATTTTTTCTGAAAAGGAGAAAACTTTTACACTGCATACCGCAAATTCGACTTACCAGATGCAGGTGGATGCATACGGTTTTTTACTGCACCTTTACTATGGGCGCAGAACCGAAGGATGTATGGATTATCTGCTTTGCTACGCGGACCGCGGGTTTTCCGGCAATCCGTATGATGCGGGGGTGGATCGAACGTATTCAATGGACGTTCTTCCACAAGAGCTGCCCACCCATGGAACCGGCGATTATCGCAGTCCGGCGGTGGTGATTCGCAATGTGGACGGCTCTTATGGATGCGACTTCCGCTATCAGGGCTATCGCATTGCCGATGGAAAGTATGCGCTCCCCGGACTGCCGGCGGTGTACGCGCGTGATGATGAAGCACAGACCCTGGAAATTGATTTAAAGGATCGGGCCACCGGCGTGGAAATTACGTTATTTTACGGCGTACTGCCGTCTTTGGATCTGATTACCAGAAGCGCCTGTGTCCGCAACAATGAGGCGGGCAAGATCTATCTGGAGAAGATACAGACTGCTTGTCTTGACTGGGTGGGCGGAGCATATGATCTGATCACCTTCTATGGCCGTCATGCGATGGAACGCAATGTGCAGCGGACGAGGATCGCCCATGGCGCGCAGGTGATCGGCAGCCGCCGGGGTACGTCCAGCCACCAATATAATCCGATGATGATTGTCGCCGGCCAGGAGACGACTGAGGAGAGCGGCAGCTGCTATGCGGTGTCCTTTTTGTACAGCGGCAGCTTTAAGGGCGAGGCGGAACAGGATCAGTTTGGCCAGACCCGTGTGCAGCTGGGACTGTCCGACGAGCTGTTTTCTTATCCGCTTGAGGCCGGGGAATGCTTTTATGCGCCGGAGGTGGTATTAAGCTACAGTGACAAGGGTCTCTCCCGGCTGTCGCAGAATCTGCATGAAGGGTTCCGCACACATTTATGCCGGGGAAAATACCGGGATCTGGTGCGGCCGATTCTATTGAACAGCTGGGAGGCTTCGTATTTTGACTTTGACGGGGAGGCGATTTATCAGTTTGCCAAGAATGCGGTTGATCTCGGTGTGGAGATGCTGGTGCTTGATGACGGTTGGTTTGGAAAACGCGACGATGATTTGAGCGGACTGGGGGACTGGTACGTCAACGAAGAGAAGCTGGGAGAGAAGCTGGAGCATTTGATTGACCGGATCAACGGCTTGGGACTCAAATTTGGGATTTGGTTTGAGCCTGAAGGGATCAATGAGGACAGCGATCTCTACCGGGCGCATCCAGACTGGGTGCTGGCGGTGCCTGGACGGGATCCGGTGCGGGCACGTTACCAGCTGGTATTGGATTTTTCAAGGAAAGAAGTCATTGATTATATATTTGAAGCGATGTGCAAGGTTCTGGACAAAGGAAACATTGAATATGTCAAATGGGATATGAACCGCAGCCTGTCCGACTGTTTTTCCAGAGGAACGAAGGATCAGGGCAGAGTGATGCACGACTATGTTTTGGGCTTATATGATTTACAGGAACGGATTCTTGCGCGTTATCCCAATCTGCTGCTGGAGGGCTGCAGCGGCGGCGGCGGACGGTTCGATGCGGGGATGCTGTATTACACGCCGCAGATCTGGTGCAGTGATAACAGCGACGCCATCGACCGGGTTAGAATTCAGTATGGAACATCCTTTGGCTATCCGATTTCGACCGTGGGCTCCCATGTGTCGGCGACGCCCAATCATCAGACCGGACGGGTGACGCCGTTTGCGACCAGAGGAATTACCGCTATGGCCGGTACCTTTGGCTATGAACTGGATCCCAGAAAGCTTTCCGAGGAAGAGAAGGCAGAGATGCGGACGCAGATTGCGACTTATAAGCGATATGGAGCACTGATTCAGACGGGCGCTTACTTTCGGCTGACCAATCCTTTTACGGAGGAGGTCGGCGCCTGGCAGTTCCTGTCAAAGGATCAATCGGAGCTTCTGGTCAATGCGGTGATGCTGGAGATTCATGGAAATATGCCCGTGAATTACCTGCGCTTGAAGGGGCTGCCCAAGGGCTGCCTGTACCAGGAGGAAAGCAGCAAGGCGGTGTATGCTTCGGATGCGCTGATGGAGGCGGGGCTTCCGCTTCCGGTGGAGATGGGAGAATATCAATCCTACCAATTCCATTTTACGAAGGTATCCTAGCTGCCTTTTGGGGGTATGGGGCTAAAATATCGAGCTTGGGAATTGTTCAGAAAGGAGTATGTAACCATGAAAATCGAAGAGATCTTCCAGAAACGTTTAGAAACCCGTCACGACGAGCTGCGTTGGCTGTATATGGAGCTGTATCAAAACGGCGATATGTTTGCGGAGCTGTGTGAACAGATGTATGAATTTGCGGTAAAACGGGCGCCGGAATTCCGCAAATTGGATACGCAAAGAGAGAAGGAGCCCAGATGGTTTTATAAAAATGATATGCTTGGCATGATGCTGTATATTGATAATTTTGCAGGCAATTTAAAGGGGGTAAAGGCCAAGCTGGATTATCTTAACTCCTGCAATGTCAACTGCATCCATTTGATGCCGTTTCTGGAATCCCCGAAGGGCCGGTCGGACGGCGGATATGCAGTGGCGGATTTCCGCAAGGTGCAGCCGGAGCTGGGAACGATGAAGGATCTGGTCGAGCTTTCCAAGGCCTGCCATAAGAAAAAAATAAATCTCTGTATGGATTTTGTGATGAATCACACCTCGGAAGATCACGAGTGGGCGAAGCGGGCCCGTCAGGGAGACGGAGAATATATGAGCCGTTATTTCTTCTATGACAATCCGTCGATTCCGCAGCAGTACGACCGTACCGTGCCGCAGGTATTTCCGACCTCGGCGCCGGGCAACTTTACCTACCTGCCGGAGATGGGACAGTATGTGATGACTTCATTTTATCCGTATCAATGGGATTTGAATTATAAGAATCCGCGGGTATTCAACGAGATGATGTATAACTTCCTGTTCCTGGCCAATCAGGGAATGGACATCATTCGGATTGACGCCGTTCCCTATATCTGGAAGGAGCTGGGAACGCAATGCCGCAACCTGCCCCAGGTACATACGATCGTGCGCATGATGCGTCTGATCAGCGAGATTGTGTGCCCCAGTGTGCTGCTGCTGGGCGAGGTGGTGATGGAACCGGAGAAGGTGGTGCCGTATTTCGGAACCGTGGAAAAGCCAGAATGCCACATGCTTTACAATGTGACGACGATGGCAACCACCTGGCACAGTCTGGCGACCAGAGATATCCGTCTCTTGAGAAAGCAGATGGACATTGTATGCGGATTGCCGAAGGATTATTTGTTCCTCAACTATCTGCGCTGCCATGACGACATCGGCTGGGGACTGGATTATGCGACGCTCAAAGGCTGGGGCATGGATGAAGCGGGGCACAAGCGTTATCTGAATCAGTATTTCAGCGGCCGATATACGGGTAGCGAGAGCCGGGGGGAGCTGTACAACGATGATCCGGTGACTCAGGATGCCCGGTTCTGCGGCACTACGGCCTCCATGTGCGGCGTGGAAAGCGCGCTCTATGAAAAAAATGATGAGAAGCTGGCCAATGCAATCAGCCTGGATCTGATGCTTCATGCGTATATGCTGACACAGTCGGGCATTCCAATGCTCTACAGCGGAGACGAGATCGGGCAGATTAACGACTATACCTACCGGGAGGATCCAGAGAAACGGGAGGATTCCCGCTATATTCATCGGGGCAAATTCCAGTGGGATCTGGCCAAGAAGAATCAGGAGCCAGGTTCCCTGCAGGAGCAGATCTTTTGCGGATTGCAGAAGCTGGAAGAAATTCGCCGCAGCAGAGATGTATTTGACAGCAGCACGCCCGTCTATACCTATGACGTGAAGGATGATGCGATTCTTGGGATTCTGCGGGAAAATGAAAAGGAACGTTTCATTGCGCTGTTTAATTTTTCGGATTATGAGAGAACTGCCTGGATGGAGGAGGAAGGGGAATTCACCGACCTGATGACGGGCAAAAAGGTGGAGCTTTGCAACCTGACCATACCGGGACATGGATTCTTATGGGCTTCCAAGGCGCGGTCCTAAAAAAACAATTTACAAATGATGTCAGACAGTTTATAATATAAGTATTTAAAAATTTGACAATCAATCAATATGTGTGTCTGATGAGGAGGATACAGGGATGAATAGATATGATGTAGTTGCTCTGGGGGAGCTGCTGATTGATTTTACGGAAGGGGGAGTGAGCCCTCAGGGGAACCCTGTTCTGGAAGCCAATCCTGGCGGAGCGCCGTGCAACGTTCTTTCCATGCTGGGGAATCTGGGGCATCGGACGGCGTTTATCGGCAAGGTGGGAGCGGATATGTTCGGAGCGCAGTTAGAGCAGGCGATCCGGGAGGTGGGAATCGACACCATCGGTTTGAAAAAGGATCCGACGGTGCACACAACGCTAGCTTTTGTCCATACTCAGCCGGACGGCGACCGGGAGTTTTCTTTTTACCGCAATCCAGGGGCAGATATGATGCTGTCCCCGGAGGATTTGAATGAAGATTTGATTCGTAATTGCCGGATTTTTCACTTTGGAACCCTGTCAATGACGCATCCGTCCTGCCGGGAGGCCACCAAGCGCGCATTGGACGTGGCAAAGGAGGCAGGGGCGTTGATTTCCTTTGACCCCAACCTGCGCGAGCCGCTGTGGAATTCATTGGAGGAGGCGAAGGAGCAGGTGGACTATGGGCTGCGCCGCTGCCAGATTCTGAAGATTTCCGACAACGAGATTCAGTGGTTTACGAACGAATCGGACTACGACGCGGGGATTTGTAAGCTTCAGGAGGAATATCAGATTCCGTTGATTCTGCTTTCCATGGGCAAGGAGGGCAGCCGGGCGTATACCCTCAAACAGCGGGCGGAGCGCCCCGGAATCATCCGCGAGAACACGATCGAGACGACCGGAGCGGGCGATACCTTTTGTGCCTGTATCCTCCATGGAATTTTAAGTCGTGGCTTTCAGGACTATTCTAAGGAGGAGTTAGAGGAGATGCTGGCGTTTGCCAATGGGGCGGCTTCGATTATTACGACAAGAAAGGGAGCACTGCGGGTGATGCCGACGAAGCAGGAGATTGAGGAGACGTTAGCCGCACATAAGAAATGAGGTGATGGACATGGAGAGGGAATTGACAGTCACAGCGGAGTATCTGTACCTGCCCATTTGTGTGGGCGCTGCAGAGACGAAGGTGGAGATCTTTTCGGCGGAAGCCGGCGGACAGAAAAAGCGCTATGAATTTATGGTGCCGGTGGCCGAAGCCGGTACGGAAGCATCCGCGAAGGAAGCCGGAAACGGCTCCGGGCAGCAGCAGGAGCATTCGGCGCTTGCCGGGAGTTATCATGCGGATTATTATGCCGAGGTGCCGGTACGGGAGCTTTTGGGCAAGCGGCTCATCGTTCGGGCCGATGCGCCGGATGCTTTTTTACAGGCCATTGACAATGACAAAAAGAGGGCGCCGAAACAGACAGAACGGCCGGTGATTCATTTTACAGCTGAAACCGGCTGGACAAACGATCCCAATGGACTGATTTATGCGGACGGAGTCTATCACTTTTATTTTCAATATAATCCGTTCCATACGGTCTGGAACAATATGAGCTGGGGCCATGCCACCAGCCGGGATCTGCTGCATTGGAGCTGGGAGGACTCGGTGATGTTCCCGGATGAGAGCGGAACCATGTTTTCCGGGTGCGCCGTAGCCAACGAACGGGAGCTTTTAGGACTTCCCAAAGAAGCCATTCTGTTCTATTATACGGCGGCAGGCGGCAGTAATGAATGGAGTAAGGGGGTGGAGTTTACCCAGAAAATTGCATACAGCCTGGACGGGGGCAAGACGCTGGTGAAGCTGGAGGAGCCTTGCCTGCCTACGCTGTTTGAGGAGAATCGAGATCCAAAGGTATACTGGCATGAAGAGACACAGGCCTATGTGATGGCATTGTTTTTAAAGGGCAATGATTATGGAATCTTCCGTTCCGAGGATTTGAAGCATTGGGAGCAGACCGATCATTTTACCCTGGAGGATGCCTGGGAATGCCCGGATTTCTTTCAGCTGGCTACGCCGGAGGGAGAGACCTGCTGGTTCTTCTGGACAGCGGACGGTTTTTATTATCCAGGCGAATTTGACGGCTACCATTTTCGGACGGACGGGGTGCGGCATCATGGCTATGTGAACACGCTGCCCTACGCGGCCCAGACGTATGTGGGAACTGCGGGGCGGACGGTGATGATTCCCTGGCTGCGGATGGAAAATGACGGCAGGCATTTTACCGGGGCCTATGGGATTCCGGTGGAGCTGTCCTGTATCAAAAAAGAGGAAGGATTCCTGCTTCTGCAAATGCCGGTACGGGAGCTGATGGAGCAGGCCCGGCCGGTAGAGCAAAGCGCAATCGAAGAAAATGGAAGAATTCACTACATTCAGAGCGGGGCAAAGAAAGCGCTTGTGTTTGAGATCAAAGCCCAACAGGGGTATCAGGGCCATTTTGTTTTGAACATCAACGGCAGCCGGATTGAATATGTCCCGGAATCCGGAAAGCTGGTGGTAGAGGAGGAGAAATATCAGGCAGGCTGTGAACATCAGAAGCTCCTGTTTTTGGCAGACGACAGGATTCTGGAGGTGTTCTTTGACGATGGGATGCGGATGGGCGCGTTTGTGCTCAAGAATACCAGCGTCAGCTTGGAAACATCTTTGGAAGGGATTGCAGAATATGCCGTTTATGAAGTTGAGTAATAAAGTGTTTTTTTAAGAAATGGAGAGTAATACATGGCGACCTTAAAAGATGTAGCGAAAGAAACAGGGTTAGCCACAGGAACGGTATCCCGCGTTTTAAACAATCGAGGTTATATTAGTGAAGATGCGCGCAGGAGAGTAGACGATGCGATGAAGAAGCTCAATTATCAGCCCAACGAGGTGGCGCGTTCCCTGCATCGGAAGAGCACCAATACCATCGGGCTGATTGTCCCCCACATCCGGCATCCATATTTTTCGGAGATGATCAGTAATCTGGAGGACCAGGCTTACAAGAAGGGCTATAAGATTCTGCTGTGCAATTCTCAGAGCATTCATGAGAAGGAAAAGGAGTATCTCAATATGTGCACCGGCAATCAGGTGGCGGGCATCATTTTGTGCAGCGGCTCCGTATCGGTGGAGGTGTTCGGGGAAAGTGACATTCCGGTGATTACAATGGAGCGTTTTCTTGACAACGGAACAGCCTCTGTGGAATGCGACAACAAGCAAGGCGGTATTCTCGCTGCGGAAAAATTAATTGCCTGCGGCTGCAAGCATTTGATTCATGTGGGGAATGTCAGCTCCATTGTGATGCCGGCAGACATACGCACCGAGGGCTTTCGCGAGGTCTGCGAACGGGAGAATGTACCGTTTGTAGAGCTTCTGACCGAGGAGAGACACTATTATAATTTGGCTTACGGAGAGATGATCGAGGAGGCCCTTCGCAAGTATCCGGAGACAGACGGGTTATTTGCCAACAGCGACGTGATTGCCGCGCAGACCTTGCAGGTGTGCCGCAAGCTTGGCATTTCCGTGCCGGATCAGTTGAAAATTATCGGGTTTGACGATGTTCGCATTGCGACGCTGACCACGCCGCAGCTGACTACCATTCATCAGCCAGTGAAGGAGATGGCGGAGATTGCCGTCGGCTTGCTTCACGACGCGGTGTCTGGGAAGCTGGTGGCCAAGCGGACGGTGCTTCCGGTAGCATTGATTGAACGGGAGACTACATTGGTGGGGTAACAGTGGTTGAAAAGGCAGCTTGAGCTTTGAAGCTGCACAATCATTGAAAGCGGCTCTTCCTCAGATTGAGGGAGGGCCGCTTTGTTGCGTGATCGTCTTTGCAGAACCAAAGAGCTGCCTGTGTTACAGCCCCTGGTTTTGGAAAAGACCGGCGATTTCCTCTGCGGATTCCCGCATGCCTCTTTGAAACCAGACTTCAATCCAACCGTACAGCGTGTAAGCGACATACGCTCTTGCATATGCTTCCATCATGGCATGATCGGGGCTGGGCCCGCAAATTCCGAGGATGACGTCTTTCAAAAGGTAGATGAGCTTTCTTTTCTGTAACAATTCATAAAATTCCCTGTGTGCTTCAAAATGTGCAAACAAGGCGTAAAGCAGTTGATGTAAGGATTGTTCCCCCTTCTTGTGATCGCCTGCCCATTCCTGAAACATGAGATTGAGATAGGCTTTGAGAATATCCTCTTTCTGATGAAAGTTGCGATAGAAGGAAGCTCTTCCGACGCCGGCAGACTCGCACAGTTCGCTGATGGAGATATCCTCTAACGGTTTGTCCTGCAGCAAAGTAAGAAGTGCGTCCGTGATCTGTTCGATTACATAGGCGTTTCGCCCCTCGTTGCTCATTGGTGATACATTTTTTGACTTTTGTCTCATTTTGCCGCCTCCAGTTGACAAGAAACAGATACGATGATACGATTATATCAGCGAAACAATTGTTTCATCAAAATGGTATCATGATCATATAAAAAAGTCAATCGCAATGGAGAAAGGAACAGGAAAAATGAAGCTTACGTTCAGAAATCCGTTTAGACGAAACCAGTGGATCATTCTGCTTGCGCTCATCTTTGCCGGCGCTGTTTTGGGGCGGCTGGCAGTCCGGGGCGTGCTCAATATTCTGGTCGGCGGAACGATGTTTGGAGGGAATTTCCTATGAGCAATGAAAAGAAGAAGGAAAGAAGAATGTTTGTTTGGATTTCGGTTCTGGCATTTGTCGTTTCGTTTGTAGCCGGTGTGGCTTCAAAGCTTTTATGCAAGCCATCGTGGGCCAGAAAGTATTCGGTTGCGCTTACGGATGAAGTGGGAACGCTTCATCGGGATCTCGCTTATGGCGAAGGCGCAGCCAATCGCTTTGATCTCTATCTGCCTGCCGATGGTTCGAGTGCGCGTTACGGTCTGGTGGTCTATCTGCATGCCGGCGGATTTACCCAGGGAGATAAATCAGAGGACGAAAAGATGCTTACCTGGCTGTGCTCCAAAGGATATGTTGCGGCGGGGATCAACTATACGCTGCGTACCGAGGAAAACGGCTGCAGTGTATATTCGCAGTCCATGGAAATCAAAGAAGCGGTGCCAAAGGTGATCGAAGAAGCAAAAAAGCTGGGATACCGGATTGACCGGATGGCAGTTGCCGGCGGCTCGGCCGGCGGGACACTGGCGATGCTTTATGCTTACAGAGATGCAAAGGACGCTCCTGTGCCGGTAAAAATGATGTTTGAGGCCGTCGGCCCGTCGAGCTTTTACCGGGAGGATTGGGGCTCCTATGGGCTCGATCTGGATACGCCGGAAAGCAGGAAAGCGGCGGCGGGCTTATTTGGCGTAATGCTGGGGAAGGAGATTGAGGAGACGATATTGGATACACCAGAATATGAGCAATTGATCAAACCGATCTCCGCCTTTTTATGGGTGGACGAGAACAGTGCGCCGAGCGTCATTGCCTACGGCGTTCATGACCGGGTGTGTCCGTTTCAGACGTCCAGACACCTGGTGGATGCCTTAAAGAAAAATAAGGTAGACCATCAATATTTTGAACTGCCGCATTCTGGTCATGGGCTTCAGAATGATGACAAGATATACGAGCAGTATATGGAAACGGTAGAGGAATATCTGGAACGGTATTTGCCGGTCGGAGGAGCTTATGCACATTGAACAAATTGACTGCGATGCGTTCAAAGAAAACATTGTAAGAACCATATTGGAAGCGCTTCCGGAGTGGTTTGGGATTCCACAAGCCATAGAGGAATATGCTGTGAACAGCTGCGGGAAGCCCTTTTTTTTCGCATTCGATTGTGGGAAGGCTGTGGGATTTCTCTATCTGAAAGAAACTGGCCGCCATACGGTTGAGCTGGCGGTCATGGGCGTATTTATGCAGAACGATTGAAGTGTGAATTGGGGCAGAAGGAGCGATGAGGTTAGAATATTTTTAAGGCTTTGCGTAAATATTGTAAGACTTGCCAGCCATAGCCGCAAGGGAAGATGAAAAGAATCAGATCAGCTTTGACACGTCTGCAAACGGCTGCATACAACCAAACAAACCGGCTCTGTTTTTAACCAAACAGAGCCGGTTTGCTGCATCTTATAGCAAGTCCTCAAAAACATTCGCGAAAGGAAGCTTAACATCATAAAACAGGGATATCAAGTGTCGCGTTGTCACGCTCCAGGTTCTCTTGGTCAGTCAGGCCCTTGCAGTTACTGCACACGCTTTTCTATATCTTGATCCAGCAAAAATAAAATCATCGCCTCACAGTCCGCCAAATGCTCCGTATTGCGAATCACAACGGCATACAGCGGCTCTTGGACTTCTGCATCTGCGGTCTGATTGTAGGTGGTATCGAATGCAGTTCCCGTTAAATCAATGGCAAAATACCCTTCTACGCCGTCCGCTTGATTGACGTTTCCCTTCTCGTCTTCCTTCAAGTTCGCCGTGCTGTACACCAGCCGGTTCTGTTCCTGAAGCGTCTGGGTCAGCTCCTGGGAGAGCCCCGTATCCAGAGGCAGACAGGCGTTTAATGCCAGCAGATAGCGATACATGTCCGGGCCGCAGACGGCAATGTCCATCCGCCCGGACGAAATCGTGGTCATGACCTCGGCTTCCTGAACGTAATAATAGACGTTGTCGTAGTCGAAGGGCTGGTCGAGGTTTAGATCGACGGCGCCCGGCTTGCCGTCCGCCGTCAGCGTCTCGGTAAATTTTTTGGCCCACAGGCTGCAATCCTCCTCGGTGTTGAGCACCACACAGGCGCGGAGCCGGCAGGGCTTTTGTCCTTCCCACAGCATGTGGGCGAACAGGCAGAGGACAAAAATCGAAAAAACGACGGCCAGAATCTTATAGCGGTAATAATCCCACAGGAATTCGAGCTTGCCCTTGCCGGGCAGGCGGCGAAAGGTCGCGATATCCTCGCGCAGCTCCGTCAGCAGGATAGAAGGGCTTTTTTCCTTTGCGGTTCGCTTCTGTTTTTTCATCGCGTCGGTTCCTTTCCGTTTGTTGTTGTCGCTTCTTCCTCTGTCGCTGTTTCAGGGGCGAGGGGCCGAAGCTCTTCTTCATAGCCGACCTTCGGCAGATAGGGCTTTAAAATCGCGGCCATCATCATAGCGTGAAATTGTCCGATCAGCCCAAAGGCAATGAAAATCAGTCCTGGCAGAATGTGACAGGCCCAGAGTCCAAAAGCCAGTACCAGAACCGTCAAAAGCGTCCGCCCCAAGTGCCGGATGGAAAGCGTGAAGGCCCAGATCACGATTTCCTTGCTGCTTTTGTCGAATTTTGCCAGCAGCGGAAAGGCGTAGAGGGTGATAAAGGCCCAGATTAAGAATACAACGGCAAAGAATACCATAAAGAAGGTATAGATTCCGGTGCCGGCCCGGCGGCTCATCGCTACATCAACGGCGAGAAAGATTCCAATCGCCGTCAGGGGAATTCCCAAAAACACGGACTGCTTAAAGTTCTGCTTGAAGGAACGGAAAAAATCCTGGGAGATGGAATTCTCCTCGCCCCGCACCAAATTGATCATGGCATAAAAGAAGGCCGTGAGCGCCGGGCCGATCGTAAAAACAGGCAGGCAGCATAAAAGCAGAAGTACATTGAGAACAAACACATCAAAGATACGTCCCATTCCATTCCAGAAGGGATTGTCGGCGCGAAACAGTTTGTCCAGAATGAGAATCACCTCTTTCTTATTTTTTTCAACAAATGCTACTGCAATTGTAGCAAAAAAAAACGAAGAGTGCAACGTGAAAAGGATGGGAAGCCTGATGAGGGGGCTGCTTTGCAGATCAACGGCCCGCCGATTGCAATGGAGCGGGCAAAAAGCCCATCATTTGAGCGTGACATAAGAATATGTTCGATATTTACTGTAAAAACAGATTTTTTGATGATAAAAGTACCAAAAGAATGTCAACCCATTGACATAGCAAAAACGGTCAAAAACCAACAAAAAACCAGTAAAAATGACGTATAATGGCAATCTGCCGGAGCTAAAATTGATTTTTTGTGAAAAATGATAAGAAAAAATATAACAACCGATTGACATATTCGTGTATTAGTGATATGATCTATCTATCAAACCTGATCTGTCTCGTGGTTTTGACTGATTTGCGGGAAGTGAGACCAGGGGACATCGTCAGGGAGTGAGTATTTGAGTTGGGGAGGAGTTGTTCCAGACTCAGATTACAAAATTTTTTATTTTCATTTCTATACTATTTTCATGAAGGAGGAAATACATACAATGAAAAAGAAAATTCTCGCAATGACACTCGCAGCAGTAATGGCAGTATCTTTGGCAGCATGCGGCGGCGGAGACGGCGGCAGCGGCAGCGGAAGTGGCGGAGATGGAAGTGAAGGAGGCGGCGGAAGCGCAAGCGGAGACGGCGTCAACTTCACAATCTTCAACTCCAAGATTGAGGTTCAGGAGCAGTTTGAGGAGATGGCTAAGGAATACAGCGAGAAGACAGGCGTCGGCGTGGAGGTTTACTACTCCAACGATACCGTAGCGGCTCACATGGCTACCCGCTATTCCGCAAATGATCCTTATACGCTGGCCATGGTAGATGCCAAGGACGTATATTCGCTGGCAGCAGATCATGCCATTGATTTGAGCGATCAGGATTGGGTGAAGAACACCGATTATGCAATCAGCGTCGATGATAAGGTGGTTGGCTTCCCCGTATGTATCGAAGCAAGAGGGCTGATCTACAACGCAGACGCAATTAAGAACGTGACCGGCAAGGATTTTGACCCGGCAAGCTGCAAGACGACGGAAGAGTTTGCAGCGCTGTTGGAAAAGCTGGTAGCCGGCGGCATGGAGACTCCGACCGCAGTGATGAAAGAGGACTGGTCACTGGCAGGACATTTCCTCTCCGAGACCTATGAAGAGCAATCCGATCCGGAAGCGTTCGTACAGGCGCTGTACGGCGGCAGTGCGGATTTGGCAGGCAATGAGAAGTTCAACGCCAAGATGGACACCTTTGATTTGCTCTTAAAATATAACTATGCAGCAGATTCACCGATAGCGGCAGAGCGTGAAGTATCCGAGCAGAAGCTGGCAGAGGGCGAGGTTGCGTTCATGTTCGGCGGCAACTGGGACTGGTCTATGATCAATGCGTATGAGTATTCCGAGAATATGGGGATGATGCCTCTTCCGCAGACCGCTTCTGACGGCAGCAACGAGAAGCTGGTAGGCGGCGGCTCCAAATACTTCTTCATTGATTCTTCCGATAATACTTCTGACGAACAGCGTCAGGCAGCGAAGGATTTCCTCAACTGGCTCGTATCCGATGCAGAAGGCAATGCGTTCCTGACCGAGAAGTGCAACCTGGTTCCGGCGTACAGCAACATCGACGCTCAGGCTCTGGATCCGTTGTCTCTGTCTGTAAAGAAATATGCGGATGAAGGAAACCTGATTGCAAACTATGATTATCTGCCGGATGATCATTACTCCAAGTGCGGAGCTTCCTTCCAGAAATATATGGCAGGTCAGATTGACCGTGCAGGCTTAGCTGGTGAAATTGAGAGCTACTGGTCCTCTACAACTCCGGTAGAGCACTAATCGTGAAAATGCCTCGTTCTGCCGCAGCGTGTCTGCGGCAGTCCCGCCGGGGCGGCTTTCAAAAAGAAGGGAGATCATGAAATTATGAAAACGAATACCATGTCCTATAAGTGCAAACAATTTGCCATGTTTGCCGGGGTGACAACGGCCGTATTTGTAGCTGTTGTAATTATACCGTTTCTCTATGGTCTGTATCTGACCTTTACCAGCTGGGACGGCGTTTCCAATAACAAACCGTTTGTCGGGATGGCCAATTATGCGTCCACCTTCGCAGATTCTGCGTACTGGCAGGCGTTGGGAAGAACCTTTATCTACGCAATCATTGCCGTAATTCTGGTCAATGTGGTAGCGTTTATCCTTGCATTTTTGGTGACAAGCGGCGTGAAGGGACAGAATTTCTTCCGCGCGGGCTTCTTTATTCCTAACCTGATCGGCGGTATCGTTTTGGGTTATATCTGGAAATTCGTATTCAACCGTGCATTTGTAGCGCTGGGCGAATCCCTTTCCGTAGGAGCGTTGTCAACCTCCTGGCTGTCTACTTCCGGCGGCGCGATGCTCTGTCTGATCATTGTATCTGTTTGGCAGTATGCGGGCTACATGATGCTGATCTATGTGGCGGGCTTTATGAGCGTCTCGGCGGATGTACTGGAAGCAGCTCAGATTGACGGCTGTACCAATATCCAGACGCTGGTACATATTTCCGTTCCTCTGATGGTTTCTTCGTTTGTACAATGTTTGTTTTTGACGATTACACGCTGCTTTATG
Organism: uncultured Lachnospiraceae bacterium; assembly: GCA_947089585.1. Classification (GTDB taxonomy): domain Bacteria; phylum Bacillota; class Clostridia; order Lachnospirales; family Lachnospiraceae; genus 14-2. Next base: position 44,694 of record CAMULB010000004.1, read on the forward strand.
GTATACGATGTAAACTTATCGTTGACAAAGGGGGAGCCGTTCGGCAGTTCGGTTATGGCGGCGATGCATGTGTATAATCAGGCATTTACCTATAAGAACTACGGTACCGGC
>CAMULB010000005.1 GCA_947089585.1 uncultured Lachnospiraceae bacterium
GTCGGGAGGCTTTCGCTTCCTTTCGCATTTAATGTTACAATTTTCATCGCATGAAAATTAAAAATGTATTAATGACATCTTCTGGAAAATGTGCTATACTAGAGCGTGTCAAAAAGGGCGGAGCATAAGAGCCTTAAGGGATAAGAACACAAATGAGAAATACAGGAGGTTGCCATGTCATTAATAGAAGCGATATTTATGGGAATTATACAAGGCTTGACGGAATTCCTTCCAGTCAGCAGTTCGGGACATCTGGCTATTTTCAAAAATATCTTCCAGGTGAACACGGACACCGGAATCCTGTTTGATGTACTTTTGCATATCGGAACGTTAGCGGCTGTATTTGTGGTGTATCATCGGGATATCGGCAAGATGATCCGGGAGGGATTTGGCTTGCTTGGGGACGCTTTCTGTAATGTAGGGCTCTTTTTCAAAAATGTCTTTGGCCAGCAGGAGAATCCCTATCGGCGGGTGGTGAAAAACGGCTACCGCAAGTTCGATCTGCTGGTCATTGTATCAACGATTCCCACGGCGGTGATCGGTTATACCGCCAGAGACCTGGTGGAGGCGTCCTCGGAGATTTTGCTGGTGCCGGGGATTTGCCTCATTTTGACCAGCATTCTTTTGGTTATCTCCGACCGGGTGCAGGATCGGGGCAAGAGTCCTAAGAATGTGACGTATACCAATGCCTTCGGAATCGGCATTTGTCAGGGAATTGCGACGATGCCGGGGCTTTCCCGCTCTGGAACGACGATTACGGCCTGCGTGCTCAGCGGCTTTGACCGCAATTTTGCCGTCAAGTATTCGTTTATTATGTCGATTCCGGCGATTCTGGGCGCTGCCATTTTGCAGCTAAAGGACATCGGTTCCGTCGAGGTGGAGCCGGCTGAGGTTGGCTATTATGTGCTGGGTACGGTAATTGCGGCGGTGGTAGGCTATGTCTGCATCAAGACGCTTTTGGTGATTGTGCGGAAAAAGAAGTTTACATATTTTGCAGTGTATTGTCTGTTGATTGGAATTGTGTCTACAGCGGGATATTTTGTGCTGGCATAGCGTAAAGCTGGCGGCCAGACGACAGATTGTGATTTGTACAGCGCCGTTCGTGACGGACGGTTCTGTATTAGCTTAGGAGGGTGGCAATGGCAGCCAGACAACAAAATGGAAAAAAAAGAAGCGGCAGCGCAAAGGGCAGCGCCGCAAAAAAGAAGCAGGCAGAGAGCGAAATTCCTTTTTTGAACGAGGTCGTTCTGCTGGCGATTCTGGCGATCTGTATTCTGCTTTTATTGAGTAACTTTGGCGCGGGCGGTGTGATCGGCGCAAAGATCAGCGGTTTTTTCTTTGGGCTGTTTGGGCTCTCGGCGTATTTGCTGCCGATTTGTGTCTTTGTCGGAGCAGCCTTTTACATGTCCAACAAACGGAATCGAATTGCAGTCATCAAGCTGGTGGCTGCAGTCCTGTTTGTAATGTTTTTCTGTCTCTTTGTAGAGCTTGTGGTGGTGGGAAAGACCGAGGAGACGATTGCCGCTTCCTTCACCTACGGCGCCGAGCATAAGAACGGCGGCGGGATTGTGGGCGGATGCCTCTCGCATTTGCTGATCGGAGCGTTCGGGGTGATCGGCGCTTATGTGGTGGACATTATCGTGCTGATCATCAGTCTGGTGCTGATCACGGAGCGTTCCTTTTTGGGCGGTGTGAAAAAGAGCAGCAAGAAGGTCTATGACACGGCAAAGGAGGATGCGGTTCGATGTCGGGAGCATGTGGTGCAAAAGAGGGAGGAGCGGGCCCGGATGCGGCTTGACCGCAAGGTGGAGGGCGTTGCCGTGGATACGAAGATTGTTCCGCCGGTGCTGGACTTTTCCGACAATCTAAGCGAGCTAAAGCCCGTAAAGCAGACGCCGCAGTTTACCAAAAATGCAATGGAGAAGCTGTTTTTGTCACAAAAGACAGACCAGCAGCCGGTGTTGGAGCAAGAGCGGGATACACGGCTTCAAGGCCGGCAGAATGGGGAACATGAGACGGTGGAATTTCCGCGTCAGTCCCAGTCGGCCTTTACCGGTACGGAGCAGGGGGTGCCGTCGGTCAGCTGGTCTGCCGGCCGGGACGAGCCGTCGTCTGTGCAGGGCAGCATGTCTGCCGGCCGGACGGAGTCGTCATTTGATGAAACGGAATTGCTGCTGACGCGGTCAGCGCTTTCGATGCCGGTGCATCCGGTAGTCACCAGGCGTGAGCCGTCTATTGTGGTGCAAAACGGCAGTACGGAGGAAGCGGCAGATAAGACGGCATTATACGACGGCGGTGTTGGGCGGCAGCAGATCCCGTCTGAGAGAGCGTATGCTCCAGATGATCTGAGGGATGAAACCGGTTCAGAGGAGACGGGCGGATTTGAAACGGGGTCGGACGAGCGGTTTGTGCTGCATGCGGAATACGGCGTTGAGCCGGAGGAGCGGTTTGTGCCGCCAGCAGCATATGAGATAGAAGCAGAGCCGGAGGATGTATTGACAGAGGATGCGTTGGGCCTGGAGGTGAGAAGAATGATCCAGGATGAGAACGCGGATTTTGGAATCGACGATTGGGGCAAAACAAATGCAGAGGAAGGAAGCATTGATTTTTCGCAGGATATTTTTTCGCAAATGGAGATTACTGAGGAGGATGCAGACAGAGCATTTGCAGCAGAACCCATTTTACCAGGCGACGAGCAGTGTGTCTTGCCAGCTGACGAGCAACGCGTTTTGCCGGATGACGAGCAAGCACCCGTTTTACCAGCCGATGCGCAAAGGAGCGCGCAGCCGCCACGGGCTGTTCGGATGCCGCAGGAGGTTAAGCGGACGCCTGTGACAGAGCCGGGTGCTTCCGAGCGATTTGACCCGTTTGATTCCGCAGAGCCGCAGATGCAGCAGCAGCCCAAGCCGGCGTATCGGTTTCCGCCTACGTCCCTGTTGAAAGCAGGAAATGGCAATCAGGGTGACAGCCAGCAGCATTTGCAGGAGACGGCCTTAAAGCTGCAGCAGACGCTGAAAAACTTTGGCGTCAACGTTACGATCACCGATGTCAGCTGCGGGCCCTCGGTTACGCGCTATGAGCTACAGCCTGAGATGGGGGTTAAGGTCAGTAAGATTGTCAATCTGGCGGATGATATCAAGCTCAATCTGGCGGCGGCGGATATCCGGATTGAAGCCCCGATTCCGGGAAAGGCAGCGGTCGGGATTGAGGTGCCGAACAAAGAGACGGTGATGGTAAGGTTCCGCGATATGGTGGAGGCGGACGCATTCAAAAATCATGCTTCCAGCATCTGTTTTACCGCCGGTAAGGATATCGCCGGACAGGTAGTGGTGGCGGATATCGCCAAGATGCCCCATCTTTTGATTGCGGGCGCCACCGGTTCGGGAAAATCGGTCTGCATCAATACAATTATTATGAGTATTCTCTATAAGGCCAATCCAGAGGATGTGAAGCTGATCCTGATTGACCCGAAGGTGGTGGAGTTAAGTGTTTATAACGGGATTCCGCACCTCTTTATTCCGGTTGTGACCGACCCCAAGAAAGCGGCCGGCGCACTGCATTGGGCTGTGGCGGAGATGACCGAGCGTTACCAGAAGTTTGCCGAGTACCAAGTGCGGGATTTGAAGGGATACAATAAGAAGGTCGAGGCAATCGGTGAGATCGCGGATGAGACAAAACCGCAGAAGATGCCGCAGATTGTGATCGTAGTGGACGAGCTGGCGGATTTGATGATGGTGGCGGCGGGAGAAGTCGAGGATGCGATCTGCCGGCTGGCTCAGCTGGCCCGTGCAGCCGGCATTCATATGATCATTGCCACGCAGCGACCGTCGGTGGACGTCATTACCGGCTTGATCAAGGCCAATATGCCTTCGCGGATTGCGTTTTCCGTCTCTTCCGGGGTGGATTCGCGGACGATTCTCGATATGAACGGGGCGGAGAAGCTGTTGGGAAACGGCGATATGCTGTTTTATCCGCAGGGAATTCCGAAGCCGGTTCGCGTGCAGGGCCCCTTCGTATCCGACGGCGAGGTGGAGGCCGTGGTTGATTTCTTAAAGGAACAGAATATGGCGGTCTATAACGCGGAAATTGAAGCGAAGATGAATACGGCTGCCAGCGGAGGAGGCCCAGGCGGAGCCAATGAACGCGACGATTATTTTGTCGATGCCGGAAAATTTGTCATTGAGAAGGATAAGGGTTCCATCGGAATGCTGCAGCGTTGGTTTAAGGTGGGCTTTAATCGGGCGGCACGGATTATGGACCAGTTGGAGCAGGCCGGCGTGGTAGGGCCTGAGGAGGGCACGAAGCCCAGGCGCGTTTTGATGTCGATGGAGCAGTTTGAAGCGTATGTCGATGAATTCGTGTAAACGGGCGTAGCAGGATACAGCCGCAGAGCATGGGAAGGAACGACGCGGTATGGTCGTGAAATGCGGCAAAATACGATTATGTTTGAAAGATTCAGGGAGGGAAACAAGGATGAAGACAGATATTCAGATTGCACAGGAAGCACAGATGCTTCCAATTCAGGAGATTGCATCCCAGCTTCAGATTGCACCGGAGGAGTTAGAGCTGTACGGCAAATATAAGGCCAAGCTAAGCGACGAATTGATGGAACGGGTGAAGGACAATCCCAAGGGCAAGCTGATTCTGGTAACGGCGATCAATCCGACGCCGGCCGGAGAGGGAAAGACCACCACCAGCATTGGCCTTGGCCAGGCGTTTGGCAGGCTGGGGAAAAAGGCGGTGCTGGCATTGCGGGAGCCCTCTCTCGGCCCCTGCTTTGGCATCAAGGGCGGCGCTGCCGGAGGCGGCTATGCCCAGGTTGTGCCGATGGAAGATCTGAATCTTCATTTTACCGGAGATTTCCATGCGATTACCTCGGCCAATAATCTGCTGGCAGCGCTTTTGGACAACCACATCCAGCAGGGAAACGCGCTGGGCATCGACCCCCGACAGGTTGTGTGGAAGCGCTGCCTCGACATGAATGACCGTTCTCTGCGCAACATTGTCGTTGGCCTTGGCAGTAAGATGGACGGCATGGTGCGGGAGGATCATTTTGTGATTACGGTGGCCTCGGAGATTATGGCCGTGCTTTGCTTGGCGGACGACATGGAGGATTTGAAAAAAAGGCTGGGCCGGATGATTGTCGCCTATTCCTTTGAAGGAAAGCCGATTACAGCCGAGGATCTGCAGGCGACCGGCGCGATGGCGGCTCTGTTGAAGGACGCTTTAAAGCCCAATCTGATTCAGACCCTGGAGCATACGCCGGCCATTGTCCACGGCGGTCCGTTTGCAAACATTGCACATGGCTGTAACAGTGTCCGCGCCACAAAGACAGCCTTGAAGCTGGCGGATTATGTGATTACAGAAGCTGGATTCGGCGCCGATCTTGGTGCAGAGAAATTTTTTGATATCAAATGCCGTATGGCCGGTTTACAACCGGACGCAGTTGTATTGGTCGCGACGATACGCGCCCTCAAATATAACGGCGGAGTGCCTAAGACCGTGCTGGAGCAGGAAAATCTGGAGGCATTAAAAAGCGGAATTGCCAATTTGGAAAAGCACATCGAGAATTTGAAGCATTACGGCGTGCCGGTCGTTGTGACACTGAATTCCTTCCTCACCGACAGCGAGGCAGAGACTGCGTATGTCGAACAATTCTGCCGGCAGCATGGGTGTGAATTTGCACTTTCAAGGGTCTGGGAGCAAGGCGGTGCAGGTGGAATTGCGCTGGCTGAGAAGGTACTTTACACGCTGGAGGAAAAGGAGAGCCGTTTCCATACGCTGTACGAGGATTCCCTCGGAATCAAGGAGAAGATCGAGAAAATTGCCAAGGAGATTTACGGCGCGGCCGGCGTCACCTACGCACCAGCTGCGTCAAAGGAGATTCGGCGGATCGAAGAGCTGGGGATGAAGGAATTTCCGGTCTGTATGGCCAAGACTCAGTATTCTCTGTCCGACGATCCGAATAAATTGGGACGGCCTGACGGTTTTACGCTTCAGGTGCGCGAGGTCTATGCATCGGCCGGAGCCGGCTTTGTCGTTGCGATTACCGGCGCGATTATGACGATGCCGGGTCTGCCCAAGGTTCCTGCCGCCAACAGCATTGACGTAGACGAGAGCGGCGTGATTACCGGGCTGTTTTAGAGGGGAGAAAGAGATGGCTGTTATCATAGACGGAAAGAAGATTTCACAGCAGATCAAGGATGAATTGAAGGAGCGCGTAGAAGCGTTGCAGGCAGAGGGCAAGAGCGGTGCGTTGGCGGTGGTTCAAGTCGGATCGGATCCGGCTTCTGGCGTCTATGTGCGCAATAAGAAAAATGCCTGCGCTTACATCGGCATCGAGTCTTTGGCTTACGAGCTGAAGGAGGAGACGACCCAGCAGGAGCTGCTGTCCTTGATTGAAAAATTAAACCAGGACGATCACGTCAAGGGAATTTTGGTGCAGCTTCCGCTGCCGGCGCATATTGATGAAAATGCGGTGATCCGGGCGATTGCGCCGCAAAAGGACGTGGACGGCTTTCATCCTCAGAGCGTAGGTCTGATGACGATTGGCCAAGACGGATTTTTGCCCTGCACGCCGGCCGGGATCATTCAGCTCTTGAAGCGAACCGGGATTGAAATTGCCGGCAAGCACTGTGTCATCATTGGCCGCAGCAATATTGTCGGCAAGCCGATGGCGCTTCTGATGTTGCGCGAGCATGCGACGGTGACAATTACGCATTCACGAACCAAGAATTTGCAGGAAATTTGCCGTCAGGCGGATATTCTGATTGCCGCCTTAGGAAAGCCGCGGTTTGTGGGCGCAGAGTATATCAAGGAGGGGGCGGTTGTAATTGATGTCGGCATTCACCGCAATGAAGAAAACAAGCTGTGCGGCGATGTCGATTTTGAGAACGTAGAACCGCTGACCTCGGCCATTACTCCGGTGCCCGGCGGCGTAGGGCCGATGACGATTGCCATGCTGATGCAGAACTGCGTGGAGAGCATTGCCAAAGAGGGAGCCGTATGAAGTGTGTAAACTGCGGCGCAGAGCTTCGGGTTGGAAGCGTCTATTGTGCCGCCTGCGGGCGGGAGGCGCAGATTGTGTCGGACTCCAATGTGCTGGAAGAAGAGCTGCTGGAAGAGATTTTGAAGGATGAGCGGCGCCCGAAGGAGAAGATTTCCCAGAAAGCCAAATCCTTAAAGTCCAAGGCTTCGCAAGGAAAGGTCAAAAAGTCTGGGGGCGAAAAATCCGGCGGATCTGGCGCCGGCAAAAAGGAAGCGCACAAGAAGAGCTATAAATCCCTGATTCTTCTGATGACCTGCGTCGTTGTTCTGGCGGCGCTCAGCTTGATTTTGATTCCGGAGATCATTCGGCAGAGAAATTACAATTCGCTTGATTATCAGATGGAAAGCGGACAGCAGAATCTCAATGCGGCGGAATATGAGAAGGCGCTGGAGAATTTTCAACGAGTATTGGAGCTCGATGCGGATCAGATTACCGCGCGCTATGAGCTGGCGAAGCTGTATCAGCTGGTGGACAAGCCTGAGTCGGCGATCGAACAGCTGAGACAGATTATTTCCAAGTATCCAGAGGAAAAGAGAGCGTATGAGATGCTGATTGATCTCTACAAGGAGCAAAAAGCTTACGAAGCGATCGTAAAGCTGCGAGAATCTGTCACAAAATCAGAGATTCTAACCTTGTTTGATGAATTTTTGGTGCAGCAGCCGCAATTTCTCTTAGAGCCGGGCACATATGACGACTGGATCTCGATTGCGCTTTCGGCGGAGGACGGGAATGAGATTCTCTATACGACGGACAGCTCGGATCCTTCCCGAAATGGAACGGTTTATCAAGAAGCAATTTCGATGGAAGCGGAAGGAACGCTTAAGCTAAAAGCAGTAGCGCGAAATCAATATGGCCTGTTCAGCGAACCGCTGGAAGGAAGCTTTACCGTCAAATATGAAAAACCGAGGATGCCGTCGGCAACACCAAATGGCGGCAATTTCCAAAGTCCCACTACGGTGACGCTTAAGGGCAGCGAGGGCAGCCATATGTATTATACCTGGGACGGCACGACGCCTACATCCGATTCTGCAGAGTACAGCGAGCCAATTCCGGTTCCGGAGGGAAACTGTATTTTGTCGGTTATTTTGGTCGATAAGCACGGGAATTTCAGTGACGTATTGAAATGCAATTTCAGATATTATCCCCAATCATAGGGGATCGAAGTGAGGGAACCACAGGATCCTGCAGCGTCGGTGTGCGAATGATGCGGCTTTAGCCGGCTGTATGCGGGAGTCTGTGGTTCCTTGTTTTAATGTCAAAAATAAGTTAAAGTGATTCTTCCGGCGCATAGATCTGGTAAATCTGTTCCACCAGATAATCAAGATAGGATTCTTCCAATAGCGGAAATTTTTCGGTAATCAGAGCAGCAATCTTCTCAGAACGCACAAAATATCGCTGCTCCATCGGCAGGTCAGCCGCCTGCAGCGTGCGGTCGAGATCGGCGAGCGAGTACGTAGTAGTAATATAATCAATGATCTCCCGTGTCCGTCGTTCCTCGGCGTCCGTCTCGGCAGCCAGTGTTTTTGACTTTTTGAGGTAGCCAAGGCCCATCAGCAGACAGGCAAGAAAAAGCGCCCCCAAAACAATCGTATACAATAGCTTCATCGGAAATGCCAGGGAAAGCGGAAGAACGCCCAGCCAGACACAGGCGATGAGTATGAGACCGGCGATGCCGAAAAAGATAAAAAGCCAAGAGCTGGATTTTGCATCCTCCAGCTTCTTGCTTTTTTCGGTATAAATGCTTCCCTGAGAGCCTGTTCCATCTTTCGGATCCAAAGGTTGATATTCCATAAAACGCGTTTGTCCTTTCAAAAATCACTCCCGATTCGGCTGCTTGTCCAGAATCATCGGGGGAATCTGCGACAGCAAATTGTCAATATCCTCAAACATAGCGCTTTTCATAGTGCCAAGCGTACTGGCGCGCTCGATGTGCTTGACCACTTCCTGATACTGTAATTTGATGTCATCAAAGAAACGGTAGATCACCTGCAGATCCTGTTGGGATGTATGGATGACGTCGGATATCTCAGATTGTACTGAGGAAGAGCTTTCTGCAGCCAACGTGATCTCGTGGAATGAATCATAGGTGCTGTTTACCGTGTCAATGCTGTGGCTTAATGCCTGTTCGGAAGTAGAAATGCTGTTGTTCAGCTGGCTGGTGCCCTGCTGTACATCCTGTACGCCGGTATCGACTTCATTGGCCAGCTGCTTGATCTCCTCGGCCAGCTCGCGCACTCTGGCGGCTACCACAGCAAAGCCCTTTCCCTCATGCCCGGCTTTGGCCGCTTCAATGGAAGCATTGATGGCCAGGATATTCGTCTGGTCGGCAATGGAGACAATTTTGCTCATGCATTGCTGAATATTTTTTACTGCCGTCTGCAGCTGGCCGAAGGTCTGTTCCATATCGCGGTAAGAGTGCTCTACGGCCAGAGAGGTCTCCTTCAGCGCTTCGACCTTTCCCTGTGCTTCCGAGACAGTCTGTGTGATCGCTTCGCGAACCTGCTCAAATTGGCTGGCCGCCTGATCAATGTTGGAAAAGGATTGGCCGAAATCCTGCAGCTGTGTCTGGAAGTTATCCGCTGTCTCCAATACGCCGTCAAAAGAGCTGCTGACCATGCTAAGCTCGAAGAGAGAAGCGACTTCCTTCCCAATTAAGTCCTTTTTGTAATCGTGCAGGCAGTCGGTTACATGCAGAACCGGTGAAAGACTCCTCTCATTATGCCATGGTTGGCTGGGCTTGGTTTGTCCTTTTTTGGAAAATAACATGGGGTCCTCCTTTATTCAAATACGACGCAGGTCATGGACTGGTTGACGAAGCGGTTGTTGTAATGCTCCCCGTAGCCTACCAGGCCGGCGTGGCTGCCCAAGGCGGACATTTCCTGCAGATACGTCTGCATATAGCCGTGTTCACTGAATAATTTATAGCGGAACAGGCAGTTGACGGAAAAGACAGCAGACCGCTTGGGAAATTCGCTGCAGATTTTTTGAATCGTCTCTTTGGTGATCGCCTTGTAATCGCCCAGCTCCAGCAGGAGCAATACGTCGGAATCGTTGACCTGGCGGAAGCAGGCCAAAGCATTGCCGTCCACCTCTTTGATCGAGATAATACAGGTATCGTCGCCGTTGAGCTTGCCAAAAGGATTCTGAAAGGTCTGAGTCAGAATCTGCTGGTCGGTGACATGAAGAATATTTTCATAAACCTGCTTGGCCGGTTTGCCATTTAAAGAACCGATGATATATTTGGCCCGATCGGTATTGGACGCGATAAAGCGTTCGTTGCTGAACGGATGGTAAATATTTTCCTTGTAGGTCTTGACCCGTCCGTTGTGATTTTTGATCAGTCCGTATGCGACAGCATCCTCGTAGATTTGTCCGTTGACGGAGACCTTCCCCGCATCTCCGGTGCCGCCCACCAGGGAAATATCCTTCTGGCGCAGGGCTGTGTTCATTGTCGTGAGTACACAGGCGTCGTTGCCGGTACAAAAATCAATGCATACGGTATCCTGTGAAGACGCTTTGATCTGATACAGATCCTCCTTCAGCCGGCGGATGTACTTGACCGGCATGACGGAAATCTCCTCCAATACGTTGGCAACTGCGCTTACTCCGTCGGAAAATGCGATTACCCCAACGCCCGATTCCACGATTTTAGCGCCATAGCTCATACCGATACAGCCAATGCTTGGAATGCCCGGAAAGTGCTTTTCCAGGGCTTTGACATGAGATTCAAATTGATTCTGATTGGATAGCAGCATCAGAAACTTTGGATTGCTGATCGAACGAAGCGCCTCCTCCAAATTTCCGCTCTGGCTCATACCAAATGATTGCCGCATATTCCCGCCTCCCCTCTTAGTTTTTTCTGTTTGTGATTGGAAATGTGATGATAGCAACTCTGATTATACTTTATGGCAAGCCGAAACGTCAATGACGATTTTGGCTCGCGGAAAAAAACAGCTGCAAGACCTATGGCAGCTGTTTTTTATATAAAACCCTCCTGCTGGTAGGAACTGTATGGATAAATGCCCGTGGGCTCCAAGCAGATTATTCATTGGCATGAACCGAGCAGATAAAATGAATGACGCCGAAAGGATACATAATCTGGAAAATGTAGGTTGCTTCTCCCAGCGAAAACAAATTATCATCGTAAGTGATCGGGGGCTCCAATTCCACCTCCAATGAAAAGTCATTGGACATGTTTACAACGAACAGCCCGTTATGTAAATTCAGAAAATCCTCCATCGAAGCGCGAACATATTCGTCAAACTCCGTGAATTCATCCTGCGCGTAGCGGGAAGCGAAAGCAATGGCCGTCTCAGGATCCATATTTAAAGCGGAATCTACATGGAACTGCGGACAGTTCAGACTCTGCGACGTACAGCGGTCGGTGGGCACCTCAGGAATGCGGATGATGTTCAGCGGCGTAAAATCGTCGCCGATGAAGCGGATGAGGTTGTTGAACAAAAGCAGCAGGTATTCGTTGATGTACTCAGGATAAACCATATATTCCTCTGAATCAATATCATCGAGCAAATGCTGAATTAAATCGTTCTGTTCTTCATAATCCCCCAGATCATCAATCTCATATTCCGAGCAGTAATCGGTTACAATGTTCTGCAGCTGTACGCCGGTCAATACCCCCTGGTCAACGAGCACCTGACCCAGTACCACATAGCCGGGGGCCTGAATCTGCAGCAACTCCGTCACCTGCTCCAAAGTCAAATAACCCTCTTCCACGGCAAGCTCCCCAAAGCGTTTGTCCTGATGGGTCTGCAAGATAAAAATACGTTCGGCTTCGCTGGCGGTCATATAGCCCTGATGGATGGCCAGTGTTCCAAGGTTTACATGAGCAGATGCCTGGGTCTCTAAGGCATCTAAGAGCTGTTCCTTTGTTACCATACCGCTGTTTAACAAATAGTTACCAAACACTTGCGTATACATATTTAATGACCTCCAAATCTGACTTGAATAATTTCCTGGATCTGAAAGGATTGGATGGGCTTTTGAACAAAGTCGCGGGCACCTTCTATAATCGCACTCTTCAATTGCGCTTGTGTACCGACAGAAGATACAATAACAATGTCTGCGGAAGGATCGAATGCTATCATCTCCTTGGTGGCCGATACGCCATCCATGACAGGCATCACGATGTCAAGAAATACGAGGTCAGGTTTATGTTCCTTGTAAAGGTCAACGGCTTCCTGTCCATTGGACGCTTCAAGAAAATTGCTGCATCCAAAATGCTTCAGGATATCCTTCAACTGCTTCCGGGCTAAAACGGAATCATCGCTTATTAAAACCTTCTTGTTATCCATTACCATATTAAAATCTCTCCTGTCGTAAAATTTTCATATCTTATTCTACACCATTATAAAAAAATTTTCAATTAATTTCCTGAAAAATGCACAAAGAACCTGTGTAAAAGTGAGTAATACGCCTCGGAGGATGAAAAATACGGGAAAATCATGGGAATAATTCCAGGTCGGATGGAGACAGGAAGCATAAAAACAGATCGGCTGTTCTGTCTTACTTCCTGTTACCATGTCAAAAGGGCGAGCTGCTTAACGCTGCTCGAACGGAATATAGGCCCGATGGCCCTGGACGGATTTGTAAGCCGGACGCATAATCTTGCCGTTGTAGGAAAGCTCCTCTAAGCGATGCGCGCTCCAGCCGGCAATTCTTGCGATGGCGAAAATCGGAGTATATAATTCGAGCGGAAGATCCAGCATACTGTAGGCAAAGCCGGAGAAAAAGTCCACGTTGGGGCTGACGCCCTTGTAGATCTTACGTTCTTTGGCAATGATTTCCGGCGCGAGGCGTTCCACCATTGCATAGAGGGCGAATTCTTCCTCACGTCCCTTTTCCCGTGAAAGTCGCTCGACGAAGGAGCGGAAGAGAATCGCACGGGGATCAGACAGTGAATATACGGCATGGCCCATACCATAGATCAAACCGGCGTGGTCGAACGCCTCTTTATTTAAAAGAGCGGAGAGATAGCGTCCGACCTCCTCCTCGTCGGTGCAGTCTCTTACATGGGCCTTTAAATCTTCAAACATCTTTACTACCTTGATGTTGGCGCCGCCGTGCCGCGGGCCCTTTAAGGAGCCTAAGGAAGCTGCGATCGCAGAATAAGTATCGGTTCCGGAAGAGGAGACAAGATGCGTGGTAAACGTAGAATTGTTACCGCCGCCGTGCTCCATATGAAGAATCAGGGCAATGTCCAGAAGCTTTGCCTCAAGCGGTGTGTACTGGCTGTCCGGGCGCAGGATATGCAGAATCGTCTCTGCCGTCGAAAGTGTGGGATCCGGGGTGTGGATGTAGAGACTTGCGCCGTCATGGTAGTGCTTGTATGCCTGATATCCGTAGACCGAAAACAGTGGAAAGAGACTGATCAATTCTAAGCACTGGCGCAGTACATTGGGAATCGTAATATCGTCGGCACGGTCGTCATATGAATAAAGCGTCAGCACGCTTCGCGCCAGCGTGTTCATCATATCCTGACTGGGAGCTTTCATAATAATGTCGCGCACAAATCCGGTAGGCAGCGTGCGGTATTCTGCCAGCAGGGATGAAAACATCTTAAGCTCGTCGGCGGAAGGAAGCTTGCCGAACAGGAGCAGATACGTGCTCTCCTCAAAGCCGAAATGGCTCTCGTCGGAAAGCCCCTTGATGATATCCTTGACATTGTAGCCCCGGTAGTAGAGCTCGCCGTGCGCGGGAACGGAATTGCCGTCCACGATCTTAGTCGCGCAGACATCGGAAATCTCGGTCAAACCGACCAGTACGCCCTTGCCGTTTAAGTCGCGCAGTCCCCGCTTGACGTCGTATTCTGTATAAAGGGCGGGATCAATCGTAGCGGCCTTCTCACACAGCTTCGCCAGCTTGGAAAGCTCCGGTGTAATCTCACAAAAGTTGTTTGTTGAATGCATAGATCTCCTCCATTTCTAAAATAAATATTTATCTGTTAAGCATGGCACATCAAAGCAGCGAAATCAAAAACACTTTATCATGATACCATAGGTATTTCTTTTGAGACAAGGGGCAAAGTAAAATTTGTGTAAACTTTAACAATTTTCGTAAAAATTTTATAAATTTTTCATCATTCGGCATTGACAAAAAAATAACAAAAAGCTATCCTTAGGATAACAGCTTTTTCATAAGCATAGTATTTTAGGTCAAGGAGGAAAAGAGAATGGCAACAAAAGCGTATTATCCCAGAACAGAGATTGGACCCGACAAGGTAGGGTTTTCCAAGACCCGTTCCATCATTGAGGCGGCATTCTATGGCAATAATGTAGTTCGGATCAATACATTGCGGGAAGCCTATGAGCTGGCGAAGAATTCCCCCGGAACCGTTGTGACTGATATGCCTGTATATCGCGGGGAAGAGTTCGGATTAGAGCCGGACGCGAAGGTTCTGCTGTTTAACGACGGTTCAATCACCGGACGTTATGCGCCGGCGCGGAGAATCACCGGCAAACAGGGCGTGAATACAACCGAGCTGGACAAGATTTTGATGGATGCGATCTACGATTCCAGATGGAAGACGATGTACCATGCCGAGGTATTTATTGGTCTGGATCCGGAATTCATGGTCAAAGCACACCTGCTGATTCCGGAAGGCGAAGAGAACTTGATGTATTCCTGGATGCTGAATTTCCAGTATATGTCCGATTCCTATGTGAAGATGTACAAGAGCTCCAAGCTCTACGACAATGAGCCGGATATCTATATTTTCTCCGATCCGCAGTGGGTGGGAACCGACCGCACCGACATCTGCGATCCCAAGTGTCTGTGCTACTTTAATACAGATACCAACTGTGCGGGAATCCTTGGTATGCGCTACTTCGGAGAGCATAAGAAGGGAACACTGACGCTGGCCTGGGCGCTTGCCAACCGCAACGGCTATGCTTCCTGCCATGGCGGGCAGAAGGAATATACTTTAGAGGACGGCTCCAAATACGTGGCGGCTGTATTCGGACTTTCCGGCTCCGGTAAGTCCACGATTACGCATGCCAAGCATGGAGACAAATACCCGGCGATCAAGGTGCTGCACGACGACGCCTTTATCATCAATGCGGAGACCTGCGCTTCCGTTGCGTTAGAGCCGACCTATTTTGATAAGACGGCGGATTATCCCACCGCCTGCGAGGATAATAAATATCTGCTGACCGCGCAGAACTGCTCGGCCACACTCGACGAGGACGGCAAGGTCGTGCTGGTGACAGAGGATATCCGCAACGGCAACGGACGTGCAATCAAATCTAAGCTGTGGTCGCCCAATCGTGTGGATAAGATTGAATCTCCGGTCAATGCGATTTTCTGGATTATGAAGGATCCCACCATTCCGCCGGTTGTTAAGCTTAAGGGCGCTTCCCTGGCTTCCGTTATGGGCGCGACGCTGGCAACCAAGCGTTCGACTGCAGAGCGTCTGGCGGCAGGCGTAGATCCCAATGCGCTGGTGGTAGAGCCTTATGCCAATCCGTTCCGTACCTATCCGCTGGTACACGACTATGAGAAGTTTAAAGCGTTGGTAGAGAATAAGCATGTAGACTGCTACATCATTAACACCGGTGATTTCATGGGTAAAAAGGTGCAGCCAAAGGATACGCTGGGCGTGATTGAAGCGATCGTGGAGAAGCGGGCAGAGTTCAAGACATGGGGTCCGTTCTCCGATATCGAGATTCTCGAATGGGAAGGCTTTGTTCCCGATTTGGGCGACAAGGAGTACATTGCTCAGCTCAAGGCGCGGATGCAGGATCGTCTCAATTATGTGACTAATCTGGATGAAGCAGAGGGCGGCTTCAACAAGCTTCCGGAAGATGCGGCGGCAGCCATCCGAAAAGTTGTGGAAGAAGCAAATACTTTGTAAGCAGAATGTAAAAAATAAGGGGCATCCGGGCGATGCTCCTTATTTTTGTGCAAAGTGCCGATGAAAAATACGAAAAAGTATGTTAGGATAGAGGAAAATTAGATTGTATGGGAGGTATGTTTTGAAGAATTTCATAAGAAAGCAATGGATTCGCTGCATTTGCCTGCTGGCGCTGTGCCTGACGGCTGCTCTTGCAGGGCAGAAGATGACAGCGAAGGCGGCAGGGAATTACTACCTGCAGGTGAATAAGAGGACGAATGTCGTAACCGTTTACCAGAGCAACGGTACGCCTTATAAGGCGTTTATCTGCTCTGCGGGAGGTGATACGCCCCTGGGAACCTTCTATACCAGCCAGAAGCTGCGCTGGCATGAGCTGATGGGGCCGGTTTGGGGACAGTATTGCACCAGAATTACGGGAAGTATCTTGTTTCATTCCGTCTGGTATTATCAGAATGGAAATCCGGCGACCCAGTCGTATGCCGAGTATAATAAGCTGGGCAACCTGGCCTCTCATGGCTGCATTCGTCTGACGGTTGGCGACGCCAAATGGATTTATGACAATTGTCCGACCGGAACCCAGGTGCGCATTATCTACGGCACCTCGGCCAACGATCCGCTGGGAAAGCCCTCATTTATGCATATGAGCGGATACCAGGGCTGGGACCCGACTGACCCGGATCCGAGAAATCCGTATGCGCGTTCGTTCCCCAGCATCAATACATCGGGCAAGGGTACGACGATTTCCTGCGGCGATGCATTTGATTACATAGCCGGCATCAGTGCGAAGGATTCTGCCGGCAACGATATTACATCTTCGATTACTTATGAAGGCACTGTAGACACGAGCACGTTAGGCGCTTATACGGTGAAATATTCCGCGCGCGATTCCCTGGGACGGAGCACCTCTGCGACGGTAACGTATCAGGTTGTGGACAACCGGGAGGCGACGCTTTCCGGCGTCAGGGCCGAGGTGCGCAAGGAGTATAACAGCACCTATCAGCTTTTAAGCAAGATTAAGGCGGCAACGGCGGACAAAAAGGACTTAACCGCTCAGATTCAGGTGAAGGTGAAGGCGCCGGGCGCCAAGAATCCCGCGACTTATAAGAAAAACACCTTAAAGTTAAGCAAAACAGGGACGTACAAGATCTATTATACGGTCATTAATCCGAACAACCAGATGATCAGCACCAAGGTTACGACGGTCAAGGTGACGGACACCAAGAAGCCGAAGCTTTCCGGCGTCAAAAAGACAAAGACGGCCGGCTATAATAGCGTGATGAATCTGAAGAAGGGTGTGACGGCCAAGCTTGTCTCAGGCAAGAGCATGACCAGTAAGATCAAGATTGAAATCAAAGCACCGGGGGCGAAGAGCTACAAGACCTTAAAAGCCAGCGGTAAGAATACGGTCAACTACAAGAAATATTGCTTTAAGAAGACCGGAAATTATTATGTGCGTTATTCGATTGTCAACCCGAATAAAAAATCATCCGTTACCAAACAGACGTTGAAGATCACGGTGAAGGATGTCAGCAAGCCCAAGCTCACCGGAGTCAAGGGCAGCGCTACCTATGAATATGGCAAGGTGATCAACTTAAGATCCGGCATAAAGGCTAAGATGGTTTCCGGGGTGGATATTACGCCTAAGATGACGGTTAAGGTCAAGGCGCCGGGAAGAAAGACTTACGTTACGCTCAAGATGGATGGAGACGAGGCGAAGAACCGCAACAGTATCCGTTATCATCTGAATCGGGTAGGAACGTATGAGTTTGTTTACCGCAGCACGAATCCGAACAAGAAATCGGTTTATATCGAGAAGAAACGGAAAATTACCGTGCGCGATACGAGTAAGCCTGTGATCAAGGGCGTGACGGCAAGCAAGACGATCAAAGAGGGAGAGGTTCTCAATCTGACTGCGGGTGTGACCGCTTCCATTCCTTCCAACGCGTCGCTGAAGGTGAATGTGAAGGTACTCAACCAGGCCGGCACAGCCGTAACAGGGAATTTGCAGAGCTTTGCATTCAATCAGACCGGAACCTACCGTGTCGTTTACACCGCGGAGAATGCGGCGGCTAAGAAGTCGCAGCGTCAGGCAACTGTGACGATGACCGTCTTTGTCAACGGCAGTACGCCGGTGATTACGATTCCGGCCCCAAGAACGGTAGAGCAGGGAGCCGAGGTCAACCTTTTAGAAGGCGTGACTGCGAAGATTCCGTCCAATTCGTCGTTGCCGGTTGAGGTCAGTATGGTAGATGCCAGCGGCAAAAATGTACCCGTACCGGCAAATAGCGTCCGCAGCTTTGTATTTACAGCTGCCGGAACGTATCGTGTGACTTACAAAGCGGTGCATCCTGGAGACACGAAGGCTACGAGCACGCAGGTATTGGTGATCACGGTAACGGCCAAACCGGAGCCAACTCCGACGCCAGATCCGGAGCCGAACCCGAATCCAGATCCGGGCCAGACGCCGACCGATCCAAGCACGCCAGACCAATCACCGACTGATCCGAGCGCGCCGAATACGCCAAGTCAGGGGAGAGCTTCGGTTCCGGCCGGACAGGCCGAGCATACAGTTTCCCCGACGGATGCTGACTGAGCGCCTGGTTCGCCCATAGAAGATGTGATGATACAAATTTTGGCAGTTTTGGAAAATGATTCATGCAAAAATTGTAAAAAATCATAAATTATAGTTGATAATCCGGGCATAATAGAGTATAATCTATTTAGCGAATGAGAAGGAGCTTCCTGGAATGTGCGACACCCTGCTATTTTGAACCTACATTTTTGTTTACGGGAATCCTACATCTCTGATCGGATGTCAGGCCGCCAGAGGTCAGCGGAAGGCAGAAGAGCAGATGCGGACACCCACCTAGCTTTGCTAGGAGTCAAAATTGCAGGAAACGGCATTTTGGGATCCTACAAAAGATGTTACCAAAGATTTTACAAAAGAATTCTTACGTAAGCTCTTACAAAAGAACCTTTGTAGAATACACAAGAGATTCAGATACAAAAGACGGAAGCTGCTTAAGGTTGTTAAGCAGCTTCTTTTATGCTGTGAACAGGAATAAGCCCGATCATTCACGGAAGAAAAAACAGCCGTTTGTTGTTGGTAAATACGCATATACTTTCAGATTGCCGCATAAGAATAAGACAGGCCATCATGTTACAGAGCGCAGTCAGGAAGTTAGGGTGTGAGAGCTTTGGTTTAACGAAAATAGAAAGGCATACCCTGGGCAGGAGAATTTATGATAAAAAATAAAAAGCTTGTATTGCCGATGCTGGTTTTAGTCCTTTGCATCGTCGCATTCATATGGATTGCAGTAGATGAAATGAATCGAGACGCCGGATTTTCCGAGGAATATGTTTTAGCCGAGGAGCTTCCTGCATTGTTAAGCTTTACATATTATGATATTGAGGGGTGGGAGCAGCAGATTGCCTCGATTGCGGAAGGAAAGCTGTCCTATCAGGAGCTGGAGGCGCTGTTAAGTCAGATGGGCGTGTCCGAATATGTGGACTATGAGCCGCAGACCGGATTCCGCACGGTGTCCCGCAAGGTGTTTTTTCAGATTTATGAGCAGCTGGTGGATCTTCTGGATGTAGACGGCCGTGTTGTTTTGGAGGAGCGCGTGTTCATCGGCGAGGCGGCGAAGGAGGAACAGTGGCTGACCCAGAACGGGTACGAGCAGATTCGAGGCGGCCTGTCGTTTATCCATCCGCATGATATGTATCAGGTCTATACCCTGGACGGCGCGGTGATTGGAATGGTCAAAAGGCTTGATCAGACTCTGATGTGGGAAAATGTATTTGTTCACCGCGGAGGCGAGGGAGAAGCCGAGGTACTATTTGAAAAGGAGCTTTTCACAATTGAGGTGCCGGGCCTTAGCGAACCAATCGAAGATACAATTTGTGATCTTGCGTGGACGGATTCAGAGATCACAGCGATCTATAAGAAGGAGGATCGGGTGCAGGGAACGGTGCTTTCCTATGACGAACAGAAAATTGAGATCTCCGGGTATGGTACGTTGGCCCACAGCGGAGAGCTGAAAATTTATAAGACCTATGGAACCGTGGAGCAGCTTGATGAATCCAAGCTGATGATCGGCAATCTGGTAGCGGATTTTGTGGTGGCCAAGGAGCAGGTGTGCGGAATTATTTTGCAAGAGCCGGCTCAGTTTGAACAGATTCGCGTGCTGCTTTTAAATGAAGACAGCCCCTATTATCCCGAACTTTACATCTGCTCGGATGAGGCGATGACCGTGACGTTTCAGGAGCAGACAAGGGAGGCGGACGCACGGATTAAGGTGTCCGAGTTCTGGCAGGAGCAGGAGGAGGGCTATCTGCGCGTTGAGACGGCGACCGAAAAAGGAAAGCTGTTTTTGGCTGATGAAAATGGAACACCCGTCTCGTTGGGCTATGGCGGCAGCTTTGAAGTGCGCAAGTACCCCAAGGGCTACAGCGTAGTCAATGAGATTTCGCTGGAGGAGTATCTCTGCAGCGTGGTTCCAAGCGAGATGCCGTCGTCCTATGAGATGGAGGCGCTGCGGGTGCAGGCGATTTGCGCAAGAAGCTATGCATGTATTCAGCTGGCAAACGATACGTATGCAGGATTTGGAGCAAATGTAGACGACAGTACAAATTTTCAGGTCTATAATAAACAGGAGCGAGAGGAACGCTCGACGTTGGCGGTACAGGATACGGTGGGCGAGGTGCTAAAGTATCAAGGACAGATTGCGGAAGCGTATTATTATTCAACCTCCTGCGGTTTTTCACAGGGGATGGAGGTCTGGAATCAACAGGGAGAGGAGCAATATGGGTATCTTGCGGGGATTTCCCTGCTGACGGATCCGAAAGAACTGGATTTTTCCCAGGAAGAGGTTTTTGCAGAATTTATCCGCAGCAAGGAGTATCAGGCCTACGACAGCGATGGCCCTTACTATCGCTGGAAAGCTTCCCTTGATGTGACTCGCTATCTGGAGGCGGTCAATCAGGCGGTGGCAGAGCGGATGAGCGCCAATGCCAGCCATGTGCAGATTTTAGACAAAGAAGGGCAGCCTTGGGAGACCGGGCCCGATCAGTTGGGGAATCTAACCGGAATTCAGGTACTGGAACGCGCTTCGGGCGGCGTGCTGATGCGGCTGCAGATTTTTTATGAAAAGGGGAGCATTCTTCTGACAACGGAATATAATATACGAAAGATCTTAGGGGCCGCAGTGAGTTCTATGGAGGATAAAGACGGCAACGCGATTTCGTCGATGACGCTGCTTCCCAGTGCGGCATTTGTCGTAGAACCGACCAAAAGCGGGTATGTCCTGTATGGCGGCGGTTATGGCCACGGCATTGGCATGAGCCAGAACGGTGCGAACGGCATGGCGAAGGCGGGGCTTACATATACGGATATTTTACAGAAATTCTATCAAAATATAACCATAGAAAATATTTACAACGGCCAGGGGAAGGAAGAATAGGGATCGTTCGGATGGCGCACATGGGTGCTCCATCCGGATTTCGCGTATGAGCGGGCAAAGCCTGCCGTCCATCTCTCTTTCCCAAAGAGAGACGAAAGGAGAAATCCATGCTTTGGAACGTAATAAGCGGCATCCGATTGTTTACCAAAAAATGCCGCCAGGATCATATCAGCGCCTATGCCGCGCAGTCTGCATTTTTTATCATTCTCTCGATCATTCCGTTTTTGATGCTGCTGGTCTCGCTGATTCAGTATACGCCGGTGACGGAAGGGATGCTGATGCAGGTAGTGAACCGGATGATGCCGGATTACATTGCGCCTTTTTTGATCGGGATGATTCATGAGGTATATTCAAAAAGCATCGGACTGATTTCAATTACCGCGATTTCAGCCATCTGGGCGTCGGCGAAGGGGATCCAGTATCTGTCGGGAGGCTTGAATGAAGTATACGATATCATGGAGACGCGGAATTTTGTCATGCTGCGTTTTCATGCGATTCTTGACACGCTGGTGTTTGTCGCCGTGCTGGTGCTCTCTTTGGTGCTTCTGGTCTTCGGCAATGCGATTCAGGGCATGCTGATGGAATACATTCCCCTTGTGGGCAGGCTGACGCATGTCGTGCTAAGCTTTCGTACCTTGATTATGATGGCTGTGTTTGTCTTTTTCTTTACGCTTTTGTATAAGTTTTTGCCCAACCGCAAGGCCACGCTGCGCAGTCAGCTGCCAGGGGGCGTGCTCTGCGCCTTGGCCTGGTCGGTTTTTTCGTTTGGGCTGTCGGTGTATGTGGATGAATTCAACGGATTTTCGATGTATGGCAGCTTGACGACCATTGCGCTGTTGATGCTGTGGATGTATTTCTGTATGTATATTTTGCTGATCTGCGCGGAGATCAACGATATTTACGAGGAGCACTGGGCCAAAAAGCGGCGCTGGGATTAAAGGGCGTGCGTTTGCCTTAAAAAAATGGGAGCTTCTGGCTTTGGGGCGCTGACAGCGCCGCCGAAAGACAGCAGGAGCGAAGGGAGAGAGCAACTGTTTTCTGCGAACATGGTGTACGCCTGAGATTTCTTGAGATCTATCTATATAAAAATAAAAAAATGCAACATTTCTGATAAAATGTTGCATTTTTTTATTTACACCTTTAATATCGGCCATTCTGGTCAATACTTAACCCCTGAAATGGAAAAAGAATTGAAAAAAGAAAAGCTTTTGTCGGGAAAAGGTCTGTTTTTCCGGCTTTTTTTGTTGATGCAACATTTTATCAGAACGGTTGCATCTGCCTGACCGGGGAGAGTGGAGCTCCGATCGTGTTCCGGCAGGAAGGAGAAAAAGGAGCGCGCAGAAGGTCATCGTCATGGACGGAGACAAAAACAAGGAGGTTTTATGCTGAAATTGACTGTC
Organism: uncultured Lachnospiraceae bacterium; assembly: GCA_947089585.1. Lineage (GTDB taxonomy): Bacteria > Bacillota > Clostridia > Lachnospirales > Lachnospiraceae > 14-2. Next base: position 22,780 of record CAMULB010000005.1, read on the forward strand.
AAACCGGGAGAATATTTGCTGATTGGCAATGAAATCAAACTGGTTTTCACCGGCGGAAGCAAGAACAATATGCACATTCTGATTGAGGCGCCAAGGACGATGAACATTGCAAGAAGTACGGCCCTGGAAAAATACGGCGTCGCCGGGCCGGGCAATGAGGTGAAACACCCGAAGGACCGGGAGCTTTCCCCGCAGGCGCAGGCAAAAATCAAAGCGATTCTGATGGAAGAGCGCAAACGGGCCAGAGCGGAAGCCAGAAGGGCGTGAGAAAGCGCATCGCGGTCAGAGACAGAGGTAAGAACGCAGAAACCCTTAGGAGACTGCGTTGTTATAAAAACCATAATATTGCAAACGGATTTGCAAGGGAAAAACAAGGAGGAACACATTATGGCAATGGTAGTACAACACAATTTAACGGCAATGAATTCCAACAGAATGTTGGGCATCACCACAAGCGCACAGTCCAAATCATCGGAAAAGCTGTCATCTGGTTATCGCATTAACCGTGCAGCGGACGACGCAGCAGGCTTGACCATTTCCGAGAAAATGAGAAAGCAGATGCGGGGACTTGACCGTGCGTCCACCAATGCGCAGGATGGCGTATCTGCTGTGCAGACGGCGGAAGGAGCTTTGACCGAAGTGCATTCTATGCTGCAGAGAATGAACGAATTGGCCGTACAGGCATCCAACGGGACGAACAGCGAATCGGACCGCGATGCGATCAAGGCCGAGATTGATCAGCTGACGACGGAGATTGACCGTGTCGCTGAGACAACCAAATTCAATGAGATTTATCTGTTGAAGGGGAACGCGGCCGGAGCTAAGACGACCAAGACGATTGCGGCGCATGATGCGGGTCTGGAAGGAAAGCTCACCGATCTGGGCGGCGGAAATTCCAGCTTTGCGCTGGAGAAGGCGTTGGAAAATGGTGATAAGGTAACGATTGCCGGCAAGGAGTACACGATTGGCACGTCAGAAAACCATAAGGATGCCGGGGAGCTGAATACGAGTACGGATGGGTATTTAAAATCAGATAATGCGATATTTGATACTGCTTTGTCAGCAGGAGACAGTATTTCTTATCAGGGAAATACCTATACCTTGACGGAAAAGCTTTCAGCATCTGATATTCAATGGGCAGCGAATGATACAGTGACAATCGGGGATACTCAGTATACGGTTGTGCCAGATACAGCTACACCGACTGCGAATCAAGTTAAAGCATCCGATATGCAGAGCTTTGTACAGAAAGCTCTGGAAGAGGGCAAACAGGTAAAAGCAGCTGTAAGTGATAAGCTGACGGTAGCTTCAACCGCAGCCAGTGGAACGGCGAATGCAGCAGCAGCGTCGAAAACTGTAGCAGGGTCAGACGTGATCATTGTTTCCTCTTTAGAAGCAGGGGAGATCAGCAGTTTTCTATTAGCAGATACAAAAGCATCAACGGTTGCCAAAGCCGGAGCTGGAATTACGGATACTACTCAAACGAAGCTTGCAGCGGGCGACAGCGTAACCATTGGCGGCGTTACGACAAAGGCCACCGCAGAAACACCGGCCTCTGCCAAAGCCGTATACGATGCGATTGATGCTTTGACGGCTGGCGATACGGTAAAGGTTGGAACCGGCGTAGATGAAGTTACCTATACGATTGCAGAGGAAGCAGACGTAGATGAAGCGGCATTCAAGCTCACAAAGGATGCAATTTTATCCAAAATTAAAGATGGGGACGTCGTAGAGATTGGCGGAAATGCTCAGACCGTGATCGGAGACATTGCCCTTCCCGAAACAAATGACAAGGTAATCAGCGCAAAGCAGGCTTACAACATGATCGCGGATGAGCTGCAGAAGGCTTCCAGCATTGGCGCGGACACCGAAGCGGCTGTAACCAATGACGGGGACGGAAAATTTACGATCACTCAGGGCAGTGTGGAAGTAAAGGATGCGTTGTCATTCAGCCTGCATGTAGGATCAGACGCCGATATGACCAATAAGATTACCGTAGACATTGATGCGATGAGTGCGGCAGGTCTTGGTGTAAAAGGCATAAGCGTCTTTGACGACAGCGGTATGGCGGCAACCTATGCTATTGATGCGATTGCAGGCGCAATCTCTACGGTATCTGCGCAGCGTTCCGCGCTTGGCGCCGTTCAGAATCGTTTGGAGCATACGATTGCCAACCTCGACAACGTAGTAGAGAACACGACCGCAGCAGAATCCCGCATTCGTGATACCGATATGGCTTCCGAGATGGTGGAGTACTCCAAGAACAATATCCTGGCGCAGGCTGGACAGTCTATGCTGGCACAGGCAAATCAGTCTACACAGGGTGTATTGTCCTTACTGCAATAATACAAAAACAACGGGCGAGTGCCTGAGGCGACAACATCGTTTCAAAGAGCCAAAGATCTGGGGATTGAAGCCTGGATCTTTGGCTCTTTCTTCATAAAAGCTTTTATGCTTCATGCTCCTTCTGGCGTGTCTGCTACGCGTTTCGATCGTTCGTGCCTTTCACCGATTGTTAATGTGTCTTGCGGTTGATAAACTCCGTCTTATATTTGGAATAGACAATTTTCTGGCTGCGGTACAATCCGTAGTAGCCGGAGAGCATATAGCTGATGGCAATTGAGAGCAGAAAATAAGGCATTGCCGCAAATCCGAACAGCTCGAAGCAGATCAAAAGCGAGGTGATGGGACAGTTGGTAACGCCGCAGAAGACCGCGCCCATGCCGATGGCTGTACAAAGCGAGGGGGCAAAACCAAACAGATGGCCGAACAGGCAGCCAAAGGTGGCTCCGATGAAAAAGGAGGGGACGATCTCGCCGCCCTTATAGCCGGCGCCCAGTGTCAGGGCGGTAAAGAGAATTTTGAGCACAAACGCGTAAGGAACGACGTCGTGTTCAAAACACGCTTCAATCACCGGCATTCCGGCGCCGTTGTAGTCCTGCGAACCTACCAGCAGCGTCAGCGCCACCAACAGGCAGCCGCCGGCAAAGACACGCAGGTAGGGATTCTTAAGATAGTTCTGATACAGGTGCTCCGAGGTATGCAGGGCAATACAGAACAGCACGCTGACGCCGGCGCAGCAGATGGCCAGAAGCAGGCAGAAAATCGCATTTCCAAAGGTAAAATCCGGGATCCTGCCGATCAAAAAATGCTCCGGCTGCACCTGAAAATAGGTGGCAATCCCGTGGGCAATCAGCGAGGAGATGACGCAGGGCACCAGCGCGGAATAATGCATAATGCCTACGCTGACGACTTCCATGGAAAAAATAGCCGCAGCCATCGGCGTGCCGAAGAGTGCGGAAAACGCCGCGCTCATGCCGCACATAATCATGATGTGCTGATCCTTCTCGTCAAACCGAAGCAAACGGCCTAAGGAGTTGCCAATGCTGCCTCCTAACTGCAGCGCAGCGCCCTCACGGCCGGCAGAACCGCCGAACAGATGCGTCATTACGGTAGAGAGGAAGATCAGCGGAGCCATTTTCAAAGGAATGTGGTTTCCGGAATGGATGGCAGACAAAACGAGGTTGGTGCCGGTATCCTTTTCATAATGCATCAGCCGGTAAGCGCCGACAATCAAAAGACCGCCGACCGGCAAAAAAAACAACAGCCAGGGAAATTCGGCTCTGGCTTCGGTGGCATATTTCATGCAGTAATAAAAAACGGTTCCCACAATTCCGATCGCAATGCCGGATAAAATGGAAAAGAGAATCCAGCGCAATAGCAGGCCGATCCGTGACGAGATGTGCAGCAGACCGGATTTTAACTTCTGATTCATAAAAAATCCCCCTTTTGCTGCGCCAAGCGGTGTTCAGATCAGGCCGTCTGGCGCGCCTTTAAGAAAAGTGTATCATTCAGGCAAAGAATACGCAAGGGGAAAATCGGAAATGGGCTGTGGGAGCGCTTGATTTGCTGCTGTTTACATCTGGGCTGTGCACGAAAGACGTTCTAAATACAAAATCAGCTGGAACAATCCGGGAGCTTCCCGAAAGGATTCCAGCTGATTTTGCTGTCGTAATAGCTACTTTCGCAGCCAAGTGAGATTTGTCAAAGCGATTGTCGTAGCCAAGTGAGATTCGTCAAAGATATTTTGGCGGTTAGGTGAGAGCGGTCAGCGCCGCTTTCGCGTCTGGCTTCACTATCTGCAGAGCAGGAGCTTCCGCTCATGATCCGTGCCGAACATATGCGACATATTGCCGAGGCCGCTGCCGTCTGCTTCCTGTTCCAGCGCGCCGTTGTAATTCAGCACCCAGCCGAACTGCAATTGAATCTGATGATAGCCAATCGCAAGCCCGTCCTTTTTCGGCACCCGAATCGTCAGCGGAGTGCGGAACTGCCAATATTTTTCCAGATCGAACATTTCCTCTCTTGTGTATTCCAGCCCGTCGTATTCATAGATCAGATCGTCGCGGTCAAAGGTTTCCCCGTCAACCGTCACATTGCCGAAACGGCACTGGGTGAACCATAAGCCTTTGTAATAATTCGGCACAAAGCGGAACTCAAAGCCGCTGATGTTACCGTTTTCGTCGTATGTATTGTGAAAGCCTCTTTGCTGAATCGACTGATATTCTACCATTTTGATCCCCTCCTTAATATCCTAAAAGATTGCGCATCATAATCTGGTGACGCCGTATCTGTTCCGGGATGACCTCCATCGCGGCGGCAAAATTCTCCGGCGATTTTTCGGCGGAAAAGCGAAGCGGCCCTTCGTATTCGGACAACAGATTTCCGCTCCAGCCGTTGTCCACCATCAGTTGAATGACTTCCTTATAGGGAATCGTCGTCTCCTCAAAATTCTCGTTCACGTTGGTGAATTTGGTGTGGCAGCTAAAGCTGTAGGGAAGAAAATCAACGATTTCCTCCGGTTTCGTTACATCCTCAAAGCTCCAGGGCATATGCTCCATGCCCTCGGCAGCCCGGTACTGGAACGTGCCAAAGTCGATATTGAATCCAAAATGGCATGTTTTGGTGCGGTGAATGAAATCCAGATACTCATCACGGATGTGAGGCGTATGCAGTGTAGTCGGCAGATGTACCTCGTTCTGCATGCGGACATCGTATTTCTCGGCGTAAGGAAGGGCCTTTTCAATGTAGGACTGCCAGCCCGGCTCCGGGTCGCAGATTTGATTGACACAGGTAATCTTCGTGCGCAGCGTCTTAAAGCCCAACAGATTGGCCAGACGGAAATCCTGCTTCAATTCTTCCACCATCTCGTCGTCGCTCATTCCCGGTCCCCGATGCAGATGGTTTTCAGCCCAGTGGCCTAATTCCGCCGGCTGCAGCTGGTATTTTTCGCACAGACGCCAGTATTTGTCAATCCATTCCGTTGAAGGATTGGGGTAATTGTCGATGTAGCTGGTCAGAAGCTCAAAGCAGGTCGCGCCTGTATCGTACATCTCTTGAAAGCAGTCCTCCAATGTCATTGTTCTTCCCAGAAGATTCTCATAGCTGTAGACTGAGATTCCTCTCTGCGGATGTCCTTTTTTCTTGTCCATATGTATGACCTCCATTTCCAGTGTGATTTTTAAAAACGGCCGAACCGATGTGCACCGGCTTGCTGCGGCCTCTTTGTATCTCCATTATAAGAGAAACGCGTGCTTCTGCAAATGAGGAAAGAAGAGTATATGATGGACAAAACGATATAGAAAGCCGCTGATGCCAGATCGTATCAGCGAAACGGATTGGAAAGGCAGCAGCCCGCTGCAAGGAGCGTATCATCTGGAAAAAGCAGCTGCCGCGCTTACGATCCGCTGGACTGATAATGGCGCACGCCAAAACGCCACAGCAGTCGGCAGGGGAGCAAAAAGAGCACGGCGAGAAGCGGTACCAGGATATAGTACCATTCCCTTTTTCGATCCAGCAAATACAGCAGAGGATAATACTGAACCAGTGCATAGGGAATGATGAAGGTCGTAAACAGAAGCACTTTTTTTCCGTAAATATTGAAGGGATAGCGCCCGTATTCTTTGGCTCCGTCGGTAACGATGTTGATGAATTCCAGCCCATCGAGCGTGAAAAAGCACAATGCGGCATAGATGAGGAAGAGACCGGAAAACAGGCAGGCGCCGCCGATGATCATAAAAATCACGGTCAGAGCCTTGGCTGGCGTCCACACAATCGTCCCGCTGCGCGCGGCATAGACAAACAGCACGATGGCCTGTACGATGCGGCCAAGGCGGGTCAGCTCGAATCGGCTGCCCAATACCTGCAGCACGAGATTCTGCGGACGCACCAGAATGCGGTCAAAGGAGCCGCTGCGCACAGTCTGGGAAAAGGTGTCAAAGCCTCTGGCCCACATCTCGGCGAAGGAAAATTCCAAAAGGACGATGGAAAAGCAGATCAGAACCTCCAAATAGGAAAAATTCCCGACCTGGGAGAATCGCCGGAACATAAAATAAATGCCTAAAAATACATTAAAGGATACCAGAAACTGTCCCAGGATCGAGAGGAAAAAGGAGGTCTTATATTGCATTGCGCTGCGCACGGCAATGGAAAGGTAGTGGACGTAAAGTCTGAGCGCAGAAAGCAAGCCTCGCTTCGGGAGAACAGGTTCGTCGGCGGAATGCGCGCTTTCGCATGTCCTACATTCCGACGCCGATGAGGCGCAGTGGTCGTTGGAATTCGTTTGTTTTGACTGCATCGTTTAACCTCCCTGAATGATGATTTTTTTGACAACGCGGCGGCACAAAAGCTGTCCGCCAAGTACAAGGATCAAAAGCCAGACAGCTTGCAGCAGGATCGCTCTTGTCATCTCCATGGCCGTCATACTGCCGCTGTAAATGCGAAACGGGACGTTTTGCATGGAAGCGAACGGAAGCAGCTCCATCAGAGCGCGCAGCCTTTGCGGTAAAAAGGGCAGCGGAAGGATGGCCCCGGACAAAAACTCCGTTGCCGAGGAAAAGATAATCTGCAGTCCGTTTGGCGAGAGCGTCAAAAGGGACAAGACCTGAATCAGCGTACAGAGCGAGACCGTGACCAGAAGTCCCAGCGTTAAGGACAGCAAAAACAGAAGTCCATGCATCCATCCGGCCGGGCGGCATAAGCCATAGGAGGACGGCAGAAGCGCAGCCACAAGCAGGATCGGAAAGCAGCGCAGTACCGCCTTCGAGATCCGTATCGCGGTGTTCTTGGTGAACCACAGATCGTAAATGCGGATAGGACGGCAGAGCTCGTAAGCGACGCCGCCGGTCTGGATTGCGTCAAGAATCTCAGGATCCATCTGCCAGGTGGCAAAAAGTGCAAGAAAGGACTGCTGCAGCCATACATAAGCGGCGGCGGCCTTCAGGCTCATCGGAAAAGCGGATGGATCGGCCTCATAAAACGCATGAAAGACCAAAATCTCCAAAAAGCCCCAGATAAACTGCGTGGCAATGCCCGAAGCAGCGGCCGCCCGGTATTGCAGTCCCGTCACAAAACGGAGACGGAAAAAAGAAAGATATTTTTTCATCATACCCTCCTTAAATCTGATAGTCCTGATAGAGCTGCGCAACCGTCTCATCAATGCTTAAATCCTCGCGTTGAAAGTCGTTTAATGTTTTGTCCAGCAGAAGCTGGCCTTTGCCGATCAAGAGAATGCGGCTGGTCAGGGCCTCAATGTCCTGCATGTCGTGTGTGGTGAGAATGACTGTGGTGCCGTGGAGCTGATTTTGCCGGCGGATGAAATCGCGCACAGCCAGCTTGGATACGGCGTCGAGCCCGATCGTCGGTTCATCGAGAAAGAGGATGCGGGGGCTATGTAGCAGCGAGGCGGCAATTTCACAGCGCATGCGCTGTCCCAAAGAAAGCTGTCGGGCCGGGGTGCGCAGAAGCTCCCCCAACTCTAAAAGCTCCGTCAATTCGTCCCGGTTGCGGCGGTAGACGGGGTCTGGAATCGCGTAGATGTCTTTTAAGAGCAAAAAGGAATCTATGACCGGGACATCCCACCACAGCTGCGAGCGTTGTCCAAATACGACGCCGATGCGCTGGACATGACGGATCCGGTTTTTCCAGGGCACGCATCCGTCGATGCAGCACTGCCCGCTGTCCGGGGTGAGGATTCCGCTTAAGATCTTGATGGTAGAGCTCTTGCCGGCGCCGTTTGGCCCGATGTAGCCGACCATCTCACCGTCGTGGATGGTGAAGCTGATGTCGCGCAATGCATGAATGATCTCATGCTCGCGGTGAAAGAGTGACCGGCAGGCTGCGCGAAAGCCTGCGCTTCGTTTCGCAATTCGGTACGATTTGCATAGATGCTTGACTGTAATCATACTTGTTTCCTCCTGGTAGTTATATTTTCATATCTTGCCAAGCGGTCTGGCTCCGTTGGATTTTGCCAACTGGATCCCGTAGGTAAAATATTGGATTTGTTCCCTGAAATGGAACGATTAGAAATGATACAGCGTTTCCCTTAGATGAAACAGGAATTTATAGTATAGCATGGGTGAACGGAAAAAACAATTGTTTTATTTCCCAAATTGTGTATGTTATAATGATAAAAAAGAAGGGATGTGAGCGCATGGCATTGGCATCGAGCGAGCATTGGAGAGATGAAAAGATAAATGGTGTAGTCTATGATATGTCTCCCTCACCTGGGTATCGACATGGGATTATTAATGGCAATATTTACACAGGTATCAAGCAGGGCTTGAAAAACAGCGTGTGCCTTGTTACCATGGAAAACCTCGATTTTAAATACCATCCAGACCTAAATGACGACTATGTGTGTCCCGATGTGATGGTACTTTGCGATCGCAAGCATTTAAAGGGCGGGGCGTATTCTGGAGTTCCGAAATTCATTGCAGAGACCTTAAGCCCTTCCACGGCAAAGCGCGACATGACGGAAAAGAAAGCGATCTATGAACAGGCAGGCGTGGAGGAATATTGGATTGTTTTTCCCCAGGGATCGTTGGAGATTTACTATTTGCAGGATGGAGTATATGTGATGGAACAGCTGCTTTTGCTGCAGGACGATCCAGAGGAGGAAGAGTACAATGCCGAGCAGGAGATTTGCTTACGGGCCTTTCCTGATATCAAAATGACACTGGGAGAGATTTTTGAAGGTCTCGATTGAGAGGAAAAAACAGCAGCAGCGTTTTTGAAGCGGTATGGCCGGCAACAGAAGCGGTCATGCTTCGATATGGAAGAAACGCCCTCCAGACGGGTTTGACATCTGGAGGGCGTATGATATTTGACAGCTTTTTCAGTGTCACGGCTGTAGTAACTTGTGCATCGTTACTCCATGCGGGCGGAGGGCGAACGGGTCGTCTTTTGAATTACGCCGCAGCCGATTTTTTCACCGGAATTTCCGGCAGGCTGAGAGCGGAAATCATCCGGAAGATCATGCACAATCACGGTATGCCCTAAGATATCGCCCCATTTGAAGCGATCGGATAAAATGACGCTCCAGGCAAAGCCCTCGTGGGTGGCAAACAGCGGGGGCAGATCGCCGCCGTGAGCTGGATGCTCACAGCCGCCGGGGTTGTAATGAAGACCCGCGTCCGCAAAGGGGTCCTGTGCATTGCCGCTGCAGGAGGTTCCCTGATGAATGTGGAAGCCAAAGACGTGGTTGCTGCAGATGGGGGATACGACCGGAAGATTGTACAGCTCTGCGTTGACGAGTACGCCGTCCGTCACCGGATAGAAACGAACCATGCCGTGCAGATTGGGGTATTTGCTGCTTCCCTCGATGGAAGCGTAAGCTGCGGGCATCTCATAGAGCAGCGTGTTCAGATAGCTAAGTCCGGGATTTAATTCCATTTTAACTCCAAAAAAACGTTCTTAAAATCAGTATATGCACAAGACGCGGCAGAGGTGTTCGGCGATTCAGGAGCAAAGCGCTTTCTGCCAAATGTTTTCAGACATGCGTGAGCAAACTCTTGACAAATTTTTCCCATGTGTTAGAATTTTGAAGTAAATGATGCAAAGAGAACATCAGCCGGCCGGCTGAATCAGGAGGAATGATATATGTCAGCACCTTACAATCATAAAGTAATTGAACAGAATTGGCAGAAGATATGGGACGAGGAGCGGGCCTTTGCGGCTACCGATGACTATACGAAGCCGAAATATTATGCACTGGTTGAATTTCCCTATCCGTCGGGACAGGGGCTTCATGTAGGGCACCCCCGGCCTTATACGGCGCTTGATATCGTGGCCAGGAAGCGCAGGATGCAGGGCTATAACGTGCTGTATCCGATGGGCTGGGATGCATTTGGCCTGCCGACGGAGAATTATGCGATTCAGAACAAGATTCATCCCAAGCTTGTGACGAAGAACAATGTCGAGCATTTTAAGGGTCAGCTGCATGCATTGGGCTATTCCTTTGACTGGGAGCGGGAGGTCAACACGACCGACCCCGATTATTATCACTGGACCCAGTGGATTTTCTTAAAGCTGTTTGAGGCGGGACTGGCCTACAAATCACAGATGCCGATCAACTGGTGTACCTCCTGTAAGGTGGGACTGGCCAATGAGGAGGTAGTCAACGGCGCCTGCGAGCGCTGCGGCGCGCCGGTCGTGCGCAAGGTGAAGAGCCAGTGGATGCTGAAGATTACCGATTATGCACAGAAGCTTTTAGACGGTCTGGACGAAGTAGATTTTATCGAGCGCGTCAAGGTGTCGCAGAAGAATTGGATTGGTAAGAGCCAGGGCGCAGAGGTGGATTTTGCACTGGCGGGCAAGGAGGACAAGCTGACCGTATATACCACGCGGCCGGATACGCTGTTTGGCGCGACCTACATGGTGATTTCTCCTGAACACCCGATGATTGAGAAGTATCAGACCGAGATTCGCAATCTGGACGAGGTGAGGGCATATCAGGAGCAGGCGGCGCGCAAGTCGGATTTTGAGCGTTCGGAGCTGGCGAAGGACAAGACGGGGGTAGCGCTTGACGGGCTGCGGGCCGTCAATCCGGTCAACGAAAAAGAGATTCCGATCTGGGTATCCGATTATGTCCTGATGAGCTATGGAACGGGAGCAATCATGGCCGTTCCGGCCCACGATACGAGAGACTGGGAATTTGCCAGGAAATTCGACCTGCCGATCATCGAGGTGGTGGCCGGCGGCGAGGATGTGCAGCAGGCGGCTTTTACCGATGTGGCTACCGGCCGGCTCGTCAATTCCGATTTCCTCAACGGACTGGAGGTAGCGGAAGCGAAGAAGAAAATCATTGCCTTTTTAGAGGAGAAAAAGATCGGCAGCGGCAAGACCAACTTTAAGCTGCGGGATTGGGTCTTTTCCCGTCAGCGCTATTGGGGCGAACCGATCCCGATTGTGCACTGTGAGAAATGCGGCTATGTCGCGCTGCCGGAGGATCAGCTTCCGTTGGAGCTGCCAGAGGTGGAGAGCTACATGCCGACCGATAATGGAGAATCGCCCTTGGCGGCAATGACCGACTGGGTCAACACCACCTGTCCCTGCTGCGGCGGGCCGGCGAAGCGGGAGACGGATACGATGCCCCAATGGGCCGGCTCCTCCTGGTATTTCCTGCGCTATACCGATCCGCAGAACAAACAGGCATTGGCGAGCAAGGAAGCGCTGTCTTACTGGCTGCCGGTAGACTGGTACAATGGCGGAATGGAGCACACGACGCTGCATTTGCTGTATTCCCGTTTCTGGCATCGTTTCTTGTATGATCAGAAGATCGTGCCCACGCCGGAGCCTTACCAGAAGCGTACCTCGCACGGCATGATTTTGGGCGAAAACGGTGAGAAAATGTCGAAATCGCGCGGCAATGTCGTCAATCCAGATGAGATTGTGGAGGAGTATGGCGCGGATACGCTGCGTACCTATGAGATGTTCATCGGCGCCTTTGAGCTGAGCGCGGCCTGGTCTGAGAACGGTGTAAAGGGCTGCCGGCGGTTTTTGGAGCGCGTGTGGAAGCTGCAGGATCTGCTGGTGGACGGCGATGCTTACAGCAGCGCCTTTGAGACAAAGATGCATCAGACCATCAAAAAGGTCAGCAACGATTATGAGAGCCTTAAGTACAACACGGCGATTGCGGCGATGATGGCTCTTTTGAATGATTTTGCCAAAGCCGGCAGCATCAATCGCGCGGAATACCGTACCTTTTTACTGCTGCTCAATCCGGTGGCGCCCCATATCACTGAAGAGCTTTGGAGTCTGTGCGGCTATCAGGGGCGTGTCTATGCACAGCAATGGCCGGAATATGAGGAGGCCAAGACCGTGGAGGATACGGTGGAGATCGCCGTGCAGATCAACGGCAAGACGCGTGCAGTGATCACTTTGGCCAAGCATGCGGCGAAGGAAGAGGCGATTGCGGCCGGAAAGGAAGCCGTGAAGGAGAAATTGACCGGAACCATGATCAAAGAGATCTATGTGCCGGGCAGAATTATTAATATCGTACAAAAATAGTGACATTCGGAATCCTCCGCAGTCAAATGCGGGGGATTTTTGTCTTCATCATTCGGATTCTTTTTTTTGCAAGAACTTCCTCTTTTGCAGAAAACGATTGAAAAAAAGGCGAAAAACGTTATAATGGTAAAAAAGACTTGTTTCGGCACCAAAGGAACAGGGAATGCAGGGATGGAGGAAAGAGGATGAAGATGAAATCCAAGATACTTTTGATTGCTATGATTCCGCTGTTGCTTTTAGGGGCAATAACGATCCTGGTCAGCGGTCAGGGAACAACAAAAGTGGTGACAGATAATATTGAAAACGGGCTGCGTGCGGCAGCCGTCTCCGTGCGGGATACGCTTACCTATATGAACCAGGAGCCGTACCGTATCGGAGCGGACGGCGAGCTGTATAAGGGGGAGACGAATCTGACCGAGCATGCCGAGCTGGCAGATCATTTGAAGGAAGAGTCGAACATGGACGTGACCGTATTTTACGGCGATACGCGCTATATGACTTCTGTCTTAGACGAGCAGGGCAGCCGCGTGATCGGAACCAAGGCCGGATCGAAGGTAACACAAGAGGTGCTAAAGCAGGGGGCGGAATATTTTTCCACCGACGTCGACGTCGCCGGACAGAAGTATTTCGGCTACTATGTGCCGCTGTACGAGGCGCAGACGCAGCAGGTGGTTGGAATGGTATTCGCCGGTATGCCGCAGAAGGAGGCCCATGACCAGATGCAGGCCATTCTGTTTCTAATGGCCGCAATTACGCTGTTTGTGACCGTGGTGGGTCTGATTGTGATTTTTATTGTCGTGGATCGCATGGTAAAGAGCCTGCGGAAAGGAAATTCGGCTCTGGCCGAGCTTTCGGAAGGCAGACTCAACACCGTGTCTTTAAAGGGGCAGATGCTGGAGCGCCGGGACGAGATTGGGCAGATCAGCCGGGCGATTCATAAGCTGCAGCGGGAGTTGAGCGCTGTAATTTCAACCATTGTAAAAAACAGCGATGAGATTCTTAAGACGTCGGATCAGCTGCATGAACGGGCCAAGATTACCAACGAGCATGTGGCACAGATGGAGAATGCGGTAGGAGATATCGCGGTCAGCGCCGGAAACCAGGCAGATGAGACACAGAATGCCACAGATCATATCGTGGCGATGGGAGATATGATTGAAGAGATTGCCGCTGATATTGCCGATCTTACCGGGAACGCACGATCTGTTAAGGAGCGGGGCGAGACGGCGATCATGGCCTTAAAGGAGCTGCAGGAAACGAATGGGAAGACACGGCAGTCGATTGATGTGATTTATCAGCAGACCAATGAGACCAATGAATCTGCCCAGGAGATTAAGGCGGCGACCGCATTGATTACAAATATTGCCGAGGAGACGAATCTTCTCTCGCTCAACGCCTCGATCGAAGCGGCGCGGGCGGGAGAGCAGGGACGCGGCTTTGCCGTCGTGGCGGCACAGATTCAGAAGCTGGCGGAGCAGTCCAGCGAGTCGGCGAAGCAGATTGAAGCGATCATTCTCTCACTGATCAAGGATTCCGACCAGGCGGTGATGACGATGAATGAAGTGAAGCGGATTATGGAGCAGCAAAGCAAGAATGTCAGCAATACAGATACACAGGTAATTCAGCTTTTGCAAGATGTCGATCTGGCATTGACGGCAATCGAGAGTGTTTCTACCAAGACGGATCGGGTGAACCAGGAGCGCAACAATGTCGTTCAGATCGTGCAGAATCTGTCCGGGATCGCTCAGCAGAATGCGGCCAGTACCGAAGAAACCTCTGCTTCCGTGACCGAGATCAGCGGCATAGTGGTTGAGATTGCGGAAAATGCAAAGGAGCTGGAGGGTGTTTCCAACCAGATGGAGCAGACAATGGCGCGGTTTCAGATGGAAGGATAAAAACGCATAGTTTGGACAGACTATTTCAAAAGGAGATCTAAAAATGAAAAGAGGGAAATTATTTTTTATGGCGGCAGGGGTGTTTGCTCTGTCACTGGTTTTCCTGTCCGGATGCGGGAAAACAGATTCTGCCAAGGAGGAGGCGCCGCAGTATGAGAATGCGCTGGAGGTACTCAACACCGTCGTAAAAGCGTATGAGCAAGAGGACTTGTTTGCCATGTACGGCGGAAATCAGGAAAATGCGGTGATGGATGAACCGGGGAAATTTGACATCAGCAAGACGGATGAGCTTGTGCATACATTGGGCCTGCCTAAGGAACAGGCGGCGGAGATTGACGATGCGGCTTCCATGGTGCATATGATGAATACCAATACGTTTACCGGCGCGGCCTATCATCTGAAGGATGAAAAGAAGAAGGAGGAGTTTGCCGAAGCGGTAAAAAGCAATCTGCTGGCCAATCAGTGGGTGTGCGGGCAGCCGGATACCGTGCTGATTCTTGACGTTGGCGGCGGCTATGTGATTACGGCTTATGGACAGGCCGAGATTATGAAGCTGTTTTTGACCAATGCGACCAATGCGTTAAGCGGTGCGACGGTGCTCGTGGAAGCGCCGATTGGGTAACAGTCTAAGCTGCGCCGTTTTAAGCGGACAGTTGGACTGAGATTGCAGCAGTAAGGAAAGCGTATGATTTTTTCCAGTATTGTATTTCTATTTTATTTTTTGCCTTTGGCAGCGGCCGCATATTTTCTGGCTCCACGCACTTTGAAAAATGCGGTTCTGCTGGTGGGCAGTCTGGTTTTTTATGCATGGGGCGAGCCGAAGTATGTGGGGCTGATGCTTCTGACTGTCGTGTTTGGATATGGTTTCGGGCGTTTGATTGAAAAAAACAGAGACAACAAAAGAGGGCGCAGTTACTGTATTGCTTCGGTGATGGTCAGCCTTTCTTTTTTGCTGTTTTTTAAATATACGGATTTTTTGATCGAAAATATCAATGTACTCTGCCAGAGGAAGCTGCCGCTTTTAGAGCTGGCGCTTCCGATCGGGATCAGCTTTTATACGTTTCAGATCATCAGCTATACGATGGATGTGTACCGGGGCGAGGCGGCGCAGAAGCGTTTGCTTGATCTGGCGGCCTATATCGTGATGTTTCCCCAGCTGATTGCAGGGCCGATTGTCCGTTATGCACAGATTCAAGCAGAGCTGTCGAAGCGGACGCATTCTTTTACGCTTGCGGCTTCGGGAATCCGCCGTTTCGTCTTTGGTTTGTCCAAAAAGCTGCTGTTGGCAGATCCGCTGGGAGAGCTTTGCCGTTTGTTTTTGGAGAGCGGGGAAAAATCCGTTCTCTTTTGCTGGTTGTATGCGATCGCGGTGTCGCTGCAGCTTTATTTTGATTTTTCCGGCTACAGTGATATGGCGATCGGCCTGGGCAGGGTGTTTGGCTTTCACTTTGCGGAAAATTTCCGCTATCCTATGATGGCAGACAGCATCACGGATTTTTGGCGGCGCTGGCATATTTCACTTGGCCAGTGGTTTCGCGATTACGTCTATATTCCACTGGGCGGCAGCCGCAGGGGGAAAGCACGCCAGATTTTCAATTTGTTGCTGGTCTGGAGCTTGACCGGCCTCTGGCATGGGGCGGCCTGGAATTTTGTGGTCTGGGGTCTGTTTTTTGCCCTCCTTTTGACGGCGGAAAAGCTGTGGCTGAAAGAGTGGCTCAAGCGTCACCGCATTCTTTCTCATCTGTATGTACTGTTTTTTATCCTGGTCAGCTTTGTGATTTTTAACGGTACCTCGCTCTCACAAGCATTTGCACAGCTGGGCGGGCTGTTTGGGGTGGGAGGCTTGCCCCTGGTCAGTCGGGAAGCTGTGTATTACCTGCGCAGCTTTGGGGTGATTTTGCTGCTGGCCGCTTTCGGGGCGACGCCGGCGCCTGGTGCACTGATTGCTGTGCTTACGCGCGGCTCAAAAAGCCAAAAGCTGGTTCATCTGGCAGAGCCGTTGGTGCTGTTGGCGCTTCTGCTGCTGGGAACGGCTGTTTTGGCGGACGGTTCCTTTCAGCCGTTTTTGTATTTTCGATTTTAGAATTTCTCTGGCTGTGACAGAGAGGGTTCGATTTGAGGGAGGGCTTTGATGAGGACAGAGCGAAAGGATCAGGTGGTTTGCATCGGTGCGGCAGCGATTTTGGCGGTGTTTTTTTTGCTGTCTGTGTTTGGGCCGAAGGCGGAGTACTCGTACAGTGAACGGCGGATGCTGGCCAAACTGCCGATCTTTTCTTCGTCTGCCGTTTTAAGCGGCCGCTGGATGCGCGCGTTTGAGGATTATACGGTGGATCAGTTTCCGTTTCGTGAACCGCTGCGGCGGGTGAAGGCGTGGACGGCGATTCATCTGTTTGGACGGCGGGAGTACAACGGACTGTATGTCTGGGACGGATCTTGTGCAGCCGTTGAATACCCGCTGGCGGAAGAAAAGCTGGATTGGGCGGTTGAGCGATTTCAGCTGATTCGCGAACGGTATCTGAACGATCAAAACAGAGTTTTCTTATCGGTCGTCCCGGATAAAAATTGTTTTCTTGCCGCAGAGAGCGGCCACCTTGCGCTGGATTATCCGGCGTTGGAGCAGATGATGGCAAAAAAGGCTGCTTTCGCGCAATACATTTCGATTTCCGATCTGCTTGCGAAGGAGGATTATTATAAGACCGATCCGCATTGGCGTCAGGAGTGCATCACCGATGTGGCAGAGCGTCTCGCTTCGCGCATGGGCGCATCGTTTGAGGACGAATATCAGGTGCATGTGCTCACAGAGAATTTTTACGGCGCTTATTACGGACAGGCCGCGCTGCCGATGGAGCCGGATTCGCTGCGGTACGTAACGGGGCCGGCGATCGAGGAATGCCGGGTGTACGACTGGCAGGAGCAGAAGGAGGGAGAGGTCTACGACCGCAAGCTGGGAACGGGGCGTGATCCGTATGAATTTTTTCTCTCCGGGTCGCGGCCGCTGCTGACGATTACCAAAGGGCAGGCCGGGCAAACAGAGACAGCAGTGACGGGCGAAGCGGCCATGCCTGGGGCTGCAGAGCGGTCTGCGGGGCAGAAGGGAGCGGCGCAGGGAAAGCGGCTGGTGCTGTTTCGCGATTCCTTCGGATCGAGTATCGCGCCGCTTCTGCTTGGCGGCTACGATCAGATCACGTTGGTAGACATTCGCTATATCCACCCAGAGGTTTTGGGGAGATTTGTCGATTTTACCGACTGTGATGTGCTGTTTTTGTATAGTACACTGGTGCTGAATCACAGTGAGACGTTAAAGTAAGAGCTTTTTTAAATGGGGTCGATCCAGATTGTAATCATGGATAAAAAACCGGTATCCGCCCATTCTCGGCAGATACCGGCTTTTGTTTTTGCAAAAGACTATTTCTTTCGTCCTTTCATCATGCTCAAAATCAGATCCGCTTTTTTTCGGTCTCCTTCGGACATATTTTGCTTTAATACCTCGACAATCAAATCCATCTCCGAGGCTTCAAAGCCCACGCCCTTTTTTTGGGCGGCAGCGGAGGCGGCCATCAGGTTGGAGGCCATATCCTTGGGGCTGGCGCCCTGATCCTGACCGGCTAATTCCATCAGAAACTGCAGTTTTTCGGGAGAAATATTTTTCAGCTGTGGATTGTTCAATAAAATGGATGGATCCATGCATGCTCCTTTCTATAGAACGGCTAAGAAGCGGCATAAGCGCAGCCTCCTATGTAGGCCGTAGGGTCAGGTGAACAGTGTTTCGTAGGCAGAAAACATTTGTACATAATTCATCAGCATATCAATCGTTTCCTGTTCTTTTTCTGTGCAAAATTCCCGCACCGCATTGAGCATCTGCACCGGCATCGGTTCCTCCTCCTCGGCGACTGAGCAGATTTGCATCGAGGCGTCTGGATGGTTAAAAATAGAAACGGTGCGCTGCAGCTCCAGGAATTTTATCAGAAATGCCATTGTCTTTTGGTTGGGATTGTTGATGTAGGGAATGGCGGCTTTCATCATCTGAAGCTGCCGGTCCTGAACCAGGGAATCGAAGGTAGTAGCGTTGCTTTGAGTTTCTTGTTCCATGACATTACCTGTTTTTTTATTTCATTTTATGAGGCAGGGACGGCAAATATAACTGTATTTTGGAAAATGCATATATTGTATAGTGAACGGCCGGGATAACGGCTCGGCAGTTCGCTGCGCCTGTTACATCTGCGTGGCAGTTGCGAAAAGGAACCGTATGTGAAAGGAATCGTGCAATGGGAAAATTAATTATAGAAGGAAACAGCGTCTACGAGGTCGATGAGGAGTGTATGAGAAAGAGGGAGCAGCGAGAGGAGAGCTGGGAAACGGCGCAGGGGGCGGAAAGGGAGACGGGGCCGCACAAGGATCACAGTAAAAAGAAACAGAAGCGATACGAAGCCAGATAAAGAAATTTCGATCCTGTCAAAATAGCATGGAACAAAAACAGATCAAATGATCAGGGCGCTGTGCAGGAGGAGGTTTTGGCCGCGGCAGCTTCCGGACAATCAGGAACGCTGCGGCTTTTTTTGCCTGCTGCCCGCGCCCTTTTTTGCCGGCCATATTTTTATTGTAATCCGTCCATATGAATGGTAAAATAGAGTGGAATTGTCATTGGAATCGACAAGCATGGATTACAGGAGGATGAAAGGATTTACAATATGAGAAATTTTGCCAATAAAAAACGGGTCGTTGTGAAGATCGGTTCCTCTTCGCTGCATTATCCAACCGGAAATCTTAATTTCACCAAGCTGGAGCATCTGGTACGGGAGCTGTGCGACATCAAAAACCGGGGCACCGACGTGTGCCTGGTCAGTTCAGGAGCGATCGCCGTCGGTCGTAAGGTGATGGGGCTAAATGAGCGGCCGAAAACGATTTCCACGAAGCAGGCGTGTGCTTCGGTGGGACAGGCCCGTCTGATGATGACGTATCAGAAGCTGTTTGCCGAATATCATCAGACGGCGGGACAGGTGCTGATGACCAAAGGGACGATGCTGGATAACGTATCGCGGAAGAATGCGCAAAATACCTTTGAGGAGCTGTTTCGGCTGGGCGTCAGTCCGATCGTCAATGAAAATGATACCATTTCCACATATGAGATGCAGTTTGGCGATAACGATACCCTGTCGGCGATTGTAGCTTCTTTGGTATCGGCGGATCTTTTAATCCTGCTGTCAGACATTGACGGGCTTTATACGGACGATCCGCACAGCCATCCGGACGCAGAGCTGATCGAAAACGTCGATGTTATCGATGAAACGCTTCTGCATATGGCAAAAGAGTCCACCGGAAGCGACGTTGGAACCGGAGGGATGGCGACAAAGCTGACTGCAGCGAAAATTGCCACGAAATCCGGGGCGGATATGATTATAGCAAACGGGAAAGATGCAGGGATTCTACACAGGATTTTTGAGGGAAATTATGTCGGGACTCTGTTTCATTCCCATTATGATGAAGATTTTTATATCAGCGATTTTATAGAGGAGACGCTTTAACTTATGAATCAGAAGAGTATAGACAGAATCAATGCATTATACCGAAAATCCAAAGCCGAAGGATTGACCCAAGCAGAAAAGTCGGAACAGGAAGTCCTCAGGAAGGAATTTATCGCTTCCGTCAGGAATAATTTAAAAGCCCAGCTGGATCGGATCGATGTGCAAAACCCGGACGGGACGATTGTGAATCTTGGTGAAACCCATGGAAACCAAA
>CAMULB010000006.1 GCA_947089585.1 uncultured Lachnospiraceae bacterium
ACCAGCGAATGAATATCATATTCAAAATTTGCCTCATTGATTCTGATCTTTTTCATTTTTGTATCTCATTTCTTTGTACATGATAATCCGCCGCCGTGCAGCCTTCATGCACAGCGGCGGTCGTATTTTTTACAAAAACGGGTTCCATTCCTTCTCTTGCCCGATCGTCGTCTCACCCATATGTCCCGGATACACCTTCGTGTACTCCGGCAAATTCAAAAGCTTGGTCCGAATGCTTCCCACCAGCTGTCCCATGCTTCCGCCCGGAAAATCCGTCCGTCCGACCGACTGGCAAAACAGCGTATCGCCGGAAAATAAAACCGCCTCCGAGGGGATATAATAGCAGCAGCCTCCCTCCGTATGGCCCGGCGTATGCAGCACGCGAATCTCAAAGCCGGCCAATTGCAGCATTTCCTCATCCTTGACCAGCACATCTGCATGATACTTCTGGGCGGCTCCCGTCATGCCGGACACATTTTTTCTTGGATTCTCCAAGGTCTCACGCTCTGCCTCCTGCGCATAGACCGGAATGGACAAGCGTACGGAAAGCTCCTTCGCACCCCCGGCATGGTCAAAATGACCGTGGGTCAGAAGAATTGCCACAGGATGATATCCCTGTTCTTCAATTCGTCCCGCCAAACGTCCTGCCTCCGCTCCTGGGTCAATCACCAGCAGCTCCTTTGTCTCCTTATTGACTGCAAAATAGCAATTGGTCTGCACTTCGCCGACACAAAAGCTTTCGATCTCAATTTTCAGCATAAATTCTCCTTTTTACGATTCACATCCTGCACGCTGCAGCTGCTTTAGCAGTGCAATCTGCCGCTTGCTGCCCTGCGCATCATCCGGTCGTCCGCACCACATCAATCACACTATCTACCTGGCGGATCTTATCCACCAGCGCCCGCAGCTCCTCCCGGCCCTGGATTTCAAAGGAAAGGGTAATGGTCGCCACCCCCTGCCTGCCGGTCTTGGAATTTACCGATTCAATATTGATCTGCCGCTCGGTGATAATTTTGGTAATATCCACCAAAAGTCCGGTTCGATTGTTGCCATACACCTTAATCTCCGCCGTAAAGAGGCCGGCCTCGCCTTCCTCGCCGTCCCAATCAGCCTCTAACAGCCTGGCCTGCTCCAGCTCAGATAAATTGAGAATGTTGATGCAGTCCGTCCGATGAATGGAAACACCCCGGCCCCTGGTCACAAAGCCCACAATCTCATCGCCCGGCACCGGCGCGCAGCACTTGGAAAAACGCACCGCCACATCCGTTACACCTTTGACAATGATTCCACTCTTAGAGCGGCGTTCGGCCTGCGCGCGATTCTTCGCACCCAAAGCAGAACCGCTGCCCAGGGTCTCCAAAAGCCGTTCGTCGGTAAGCTCCGCCGCATGGTCCTTCTGGTAATATTCCACCATTTTGTTGATAATCTGTCCTTCTTTTAAGCCCCCATGGCCCACAGCCGCCAGCGTGGAATCCCAATCGCGAAATCCGTATTTGCGCATGATCTTCTGCTGGTATTCCGGCTTGTTGAGCTCCGGCCATTCAATGCTTTTGGCCTTGCAGTACTGGACAATCAAATCCTTGCCTCTTAAAATATTCTCTTCCTTGAATTCGCTGCGGAACCACTGGTTGATCTTATTCTTGGCCTGTGTGCTTTTGACCAGATTGAGCCAGTCCCGGCTTGGGCCTCTGGAATTCTGTGAGGTCAGAATCTCAATCCGATCCCCGTTCTGAATCACATAGTCGATGTTGACCAGCTTGCCGTTGACCTTGGCGCCGATCATCTTATTGCCTACCGCTGAATGAATCGCATACGCAAAATCAATCGGATTGCAGCCGCTGGGCAGCGTCTTGACGTCTCCGGTCGGCGTAAAACAGAACACCGTATCGGCAAACAGGTCGAGATCATTTTTCAGCAGACTCATAAACTCCCGATTATCGGACATATCGCGCTGCCACTCCAGCACCTGACGCAACCAGCCAATCTTTTCCTCCTCCTGCGACTTGGCTCCTTTGATGCTGCCGCCGGACTCTTTGTATTTCCAATGGGCCGCAATGCCGTATTCCGACGTGCGGTGCATCTCATAGGTACGAATCTGAATCTCAAAGGGCTGCCCGGTCGGGCCCACCAGCGTCGTATGCAGCGACTGGTACATATTGGGCTTGGGCATAGCGATATAGTCTTTAAATCGACCGGGAATCGGCTTGTATTTGGCATGAATGACTCCGAGCGCCGCATAACAGTCGAGTACGCTGCCGACAATAATCCGAATCGCAAACAGATCATAGATCTGGTCGAGCGTCTTCTGCTGATTGACCATTTTTTTATAAATACTGAAAAAATGCTTTGCCCGGCCGTCGATGTTGGCACGAATCCCCGCCCGATCTATATGCTCTCTCACCTCGGCAACCAGCTCCTGAATGTATTCCTCACGCACGGTTTTGCGCAGGGCAACCTTCTCCACCAGATCGTAATATGCATCTGGATTGAGGTATTTCAGACAAAGATCGTCCAACTCAATCTTAATCTTGGAGATTCCCAGCCGCTGCGCAATGGGCGAATAGATATCCATCGTCTCTCTGGCAATCTCCCTCTGCTTCTCCGGCTTCATATATTTGAGGGTGCGCATGTTGTGGAGACGGTCTGCCAGCTTGACCAGAATCACACGGATATCCTTGGCCATCGCCAGAAACATCTTGCGCAGATTCTCCGCCTGCTTCTCCACCTTATCCGCGTCATAGGACAGCTGCTCTAATTTGGTCACTCCATCCACCAAAAGGGCGATCTCTTCTCCGAACTGCTGGGCAATCTCTGCATCGGTCATGACCGTATCCTCCACCACATCGTGAAGCAGTCCCGCCACAATCGTCTCTTTATCCAGCTCCAATTCCGCCAAAATAATCGAAACGCAGAGTGGATGAATGATATAGGCTTCTCCCGATTTGCGCACCTGCCCCTCATGAGCATCAAACGCGATCTTATATGCTTTTTCAATGAGAGAAATGTCCGCGGACGGATGATAGCGTCTCACGCTTCCAATCAGCTCTTGATATAAGCTCTTCGGGCTCGCAAACTCCTTCGTCGGTTTGATATGATCCGCCTGCAGAGCCTGTTCCCTCTCGATGAATTTCATTTCTGCCATAGATTACTCTCCCGTCTTTTGTCCAAATCAAAATGCACCGGATCTGTTGCTTCTTTACTGATACGGTTATTTTTATTATTATACGCACTTTTGTCTAACTTTGCAAGATTTTCGAGTATCTTTGCATTTCTTTTCCATTGCATAAGACGCTCTTTTCCCATTGAAAACCCAATTTTAACGCCAAATGAACGGAAACGATATTTTCCTTCTGGATCAGGCAGTGAATGGTATCAAATCCGGTGGCGACTTTGGCATAATCCAAGATTCCCAGACAGACCTCCGTCGCGTAGCCCTGGCGCTGCTTTGGCTTGGCAATCAAATAACCGAGCTCCAGCTGCACCTCACCTTCCACCTCCAGATGGCCCAATCCCGCACGGCCAATCGTCTGCCCCGTCTCCTTTTCCACCACCAGCCACAGCCCATATCCAAAAAAACCGTACATATGCTCAATATAGGCTTTGGTATATTCTTCCTCCTTTTTGCGGTCTTCATACAATCCATCGGTATATTGTGTCATTTCCTTCGGCCCGTAAATCCGGTACAAATCATCCAAATCCGTCAGTGTGACCTCCCGCAGCAGACAGCGCTGCGTCTCAATCACCGTCCAGGGCAGATGATGATAACGCTGATACACCCGCTCCAAAAAATAAAAATCTACTTCGTCGAACCCCTCCACAATCATCGGCAGCGGCGACTGAATCCGCCCTGGCGCCGGCTCATATCCCAGCACCGATGCATTCCAAATCCTGGCATCCTGCACACTCTCCTCACAATCGGCAATCATCAGTCCGTCCGCAAACGGAAACGCGGGCGCAGCCTGATTTGTTTTTCCGACCAACAGCGCCGACGCCTCCTTTTCCAGCTCCGACAGCCCGCTGACGTCCAGCACGGCCACCCCATATTCATACAACCCCAGCAGCAGCCTTCGCAGCGGCTCCTGCCAATTCCCATGTGCAATCAATTTGTCTCTGTCAATCAGTACCAGCTTCAATGGCATAGCTGTATGTTTCGCTCTCCCTTCCGCAATCTGCAAACCCTTCCCCAATTCTCTTCCATAATCTATTTTATCATAACAAAAAGCTCTCGATAACACCAGAGCTTTTGCCAAAAAAATCAAAAATATAATGATCATTGTATCACGGTTCCGATTCCGTACTGAAAAACGTTCCCCGATCTCCTGTCAGACTGTCAGACCAAAAATCGCTTTCGTCATCCTTCTGAAATTCTATGATGCGATCCAGGCTGTACACAAAGCCCGGATTTTGAAACGTCAATTCCCCCTGATTCTCCTTTAAGCCTGCCCCTTACCGCTGTACACATGCCTGCGCCGCACGAATCAGAGCGCACAGGTTCTCATAGGGAACATCCTCCTGAATCTCCTGCGAAGGCGCCGTAATAAAACCGCCGTTTTTGCTCATAGCCTGTACGACCCTTCTTGTCTCCGCTTCTACTTCTGCCGGCGTACCGAAGGGCAGCACTCTCTGTGTACTGATTCCTCCATAAAATGCCATTTTGCTGCCGTACTGCTCCTTCAACCGGTAAATATCCATGCATTCCGGCTGAATCGGGTTCAGGCATTCCACGCCAAGCTCTGCAAGATCCTCCATAATCCGGGTGATATTTCCGCAGGAATGCACGAAAACATTTTTTCCATATTTCTTAATCAAATCATATTCCCGCTTCTCTCCACCCTTGATCAGACTGCGAAAGCATTGCGGCGACATGATCAAATCATTCTGCGTGCCCCAGTCTGAGCCCAAAAGAATACCGTCCAGATTGGGACAGGTTAAAATATTCTCCAGCATAACCAGATTTTTGCGGATAATCAAATCCAATAGCTGCTGACACCAATCTGGATCTGCCGCCAGATCATAAAGAAAATTCTCAATGCCACGGCTGAAATACGCCTTCTCCCAATGACTGCCCCAAATCGTGACCAGCAGATAGGCATCGTAATGCTCCTTCAAATAAGCCGCTTTTTCAAAAAATGCTTCATAGCTGCCTCTGCCGATCGTGTCGGGGAGCCCTTGGGGCGTATCCTCCTCTTGGAATTCCAGCGGAAGATTCGTCCAATCCCACCAGGGCGCGTCGAGATAAATGATATAATTCCCGATCGCCAAAGTCGCTGCCTCCCGCAAATTGAGCCTGCCCGCCCCAAAATCCTGCTTCACCTGCTCTGTGCCGAAATCCTCAATCAGCGCCTTTCCATATGCTTCATAGGCCTCCGCGGTCAAATTAACGGAATATGGAACCGGGCCGTTCGGTTCAAAACGCAGGGCTGACCTCACCGCTTCTGTCTTATTCATGACGTATACATCCTCCAACTCAAATAGTTTCCCTATCTATCGGTATATCCGAAGCAAAACTTAACCTGGTCAAAGGATGAAAATGCGCCGCAGAGCTTGCCGCGTCCGTCCGCCTAATAAGGCTCCGGCATAATGATTGCCGCCACAATGTAAGCGAGAATCCCGCTACCGGCCCAGCAGATCAAAAATACCAAAATCAGCCGAAAAATTGTCGGATCAATATTGAAATATTCACCCAATCCGCCGCAGACGCCGAACAGCACCCGGTTTGTTTTTGATTTATAAAGTCTTTTTGGTTCCATTATCATCACTCCTGTTCTTTTTAATGAAGCGTTCCTTGAACACTAATCCGCAAAAGTAACCTGTACCTGGCCAATGCCGCACGAAATATCCATATTCCAATCTGCCCCGTTGTCAATCCACTTCTCTGTGCCAAGGCCGCTGTAACAATTATCTCCAATCTGTACCTCTCCGATGCCGCATTCAATGCTGTAATTATAATACTCCTTTTTGCCTGTCATTTCAAGTGTAACACTGCCAACGCCACTGTCAATGTCGATATCCTCCGCGCTCACACGCGTTAAATCCAGTTCTCCCGCACCGCACTCTGCATTGAGGCTGCCAGCCTCAATCCCGGACAATGCTGCGCTTCCTGCTCCCAGATCCAAATCCAGCTCCTGCGCTTTCAGAACCGGTATGCCTTCTCTTGCACTGCCCAAAAGCTCTCCTGCCCCAATCGACAGCTTCATCTCCACAGCGGACAGACAGGCGTCAAGGGATACCTCCGCCTCGGCTACCCCGATCTCAAGCTTTAACTCGTCAAACTCTTTGTCCCTGGGAATGCGCAGGATCAGCTCTGCATCATCCTTCCCATGGTGAAACAGACGAAAAATCTTACGATCGACCTTATCCTGAATCACCAGTGTCTCATCCTCCTGTTTCCAGCTGATCGAACGATGGTATTTCTCCCATTCGCTGCGATATCGCACTTCCATCTCAATCTCATTGCCATCCGCAGGCACAATCATCAGATTCCCAAAATCAAATTCCAGATCAAGCTTGCGAATCTGATCCGCATCCCACCGTTCCTGTGCCTGCGTCCAATCATCATCGGAATTCGCAAGCACCTTTTTGGACCTGCCGCCTCCAAACCAATGCGTCACATTCTCCACTGTCTCCACAGCCTCCTCGTCAAACCAAAAATCACCTGTGCCCCAGCCTATATTAAATCTTCCTTCTTCCGCCATCTGCCAGAACTGATACACGCCAAAGCCCATACCCGCGCCGACGACACAAAAAACCGCTCCCAGCAGAGCCAGACAGAGACAGATGATCAAACAAACTCGCGTAAATCCTTTCATGCCACTCTCCCCTTTCTATGAAACAAACGACTGCAGAGATTGACGCATCCTTTGACCGTCCACGGTAAAACCTTGCCAAAGAGCGCGACACAGACCAACAACCCCAGCACCGCCAGCGCCAGCATGATCAATCCGACTCCCGATACGCCGAGACCAGCTCCAATATTGCCAACCGTAAACAGACTGATTCCCACACCGGCCAGCACAAATCCGACTACAAAAAAGACGAACACAAGGATCACTGCGGTCAGAAGCAGCGCAAATACCGTTGCTACAACGCCGATGATCAGACCGAATAATCCGCCCAAAAGCCCAATCCAGATCGGGCAGGTAAACACGGCCAAAAGAACCAGCAAAATAGTTCGCGTACCGTCCTTTTGCCTGGGCACTGAGTCGGAGGCTTTTTGGGTATCAAAGTCATAGCCGCCGCCTTGCTTCGGATCAAAATCTGCGCCTCTCTCCCGGCCCTTGCGTGTATCCTTCGCCCCAGTATAATTGTCTACCTCCTGACGCTGGCGAAATCTGGCGTCCTCATAACCGGACTCGGTATATTGATACTCCTCTGAGAGCCCCATATCCGCCTTGATGATCCGCGCCACCTTCTCCGGTGATTCCAGCTCCTGAATAATGCTAGCTTCATTCTCTTCCCCGGCGTCTTCAAAGTAGCCGTTGTAATAGGTCAGCGCCTCGTTCCGCTCCTCTCTGGGAATATCGGACAGCAGCTGTTCTAACTGATCCATAAATTCTTTTCTGCTCATATAATCTCCTCTCCCGAAAACAGCAGTGATATTTTAGAAGAATAATGACCCCACTCTGTTTTGTACAGATTCAGCTGCGCGCTGCCCCTGTCCGTAATCTTGTAATATCTGCGGTTCCTGCCTCCGCACTCTACGTCATAAACCTCCAGGCAGTCATCCTTCTGCAGCCTGCGCAAGACCGGATACAGCGTGGATTCCGAGACCTCTATGGCCTTTCGTACATCCTGGGTGATTTTATAACCATATGTGCCGTCCTCTTCCTTACTGACAACTGCCAGCACGATCGCATCGAGAAGAGCCGCACCTGTGTTAAATACCATGCAATCACTCCTTTTTCGTTTTATAGTTTCATATAATATTATTTAAAGCACATTACTATTCTTTGTGCATTACTATTTAATTGATAATACTATATACGATATAATATTATTTGTCAATATCCTATGCAGAAATTTTTTCTTTGTTACAGAAAATTTTTCCCCCTGCAAACCAAATGTGTGTACTTCGCTCCTTACACAGGGAATCCGGACGCAAAAAAGCTGTAAGGTGATACGGAATGAACCCTTTTTTGTCCACTCCCTATCACCTTACAGCTTTCTGATCATTTTTATCTTTTCATCCGCCGCACCACACGCTGCGTTCCGTCTCTGCGCCGCCTTAATTCTCCCGCAGCTGCCGCCTGCGCACTGCCAGAAAGAAGAGCAGATTTGCCGCAAACGTCACGCTCCAGGTCACTGGATACGACAAAAACAACACATCCAGGCTTCGGAACATTGCAAACACCGTAAAGACCCAGAGCACGCGCAGGCCGCAGGCGCCCACCATCGAAATCACCATCGCGATCACGGAATGGCCCAGCCCTCTGAGCACACCGCTCATTACATCCATCAGGCCGCAGAGGAAATACATCGTACAGATCACCGACATCCGAAGCAGCCCGTAGGAAATCACCTCTGGATCCGAGGAATAGATCTGCAGCAGCAGATCGCCCGCCAAATAGACGCCATTGCCAATCACCACGCCCGTCGCCAGCACCAGGCCCAGGCAGATCAGGATCACCCGGTTAATACGCCGATACTCCCTGGCGCCGTAATTCTGGCTGGTAAAGCTTAGCGCAGCCTGATGGAAGGTATTCATCGCAATATAGACAAACCCCTCGATGTTGGCCGCCGCCGTATTGCCGGCCATCACGGTAGAGCCAAACGAATTGACCGAGGACTGAATCAGCACGTTCGAGACGGAAAACACCGCCCCCTGCATCCCTGCGGGCACGCCGATTGCAGCCATCTCCTTGAGCTTGCGGGCTACAATCCGCAGCTGCTTAAGATTCAGCCGATAGCTGCTGTCCGATTTGATCAGGCAATTGAGCACCAGCGCAGCCGACAGGAATTGGGAAATCGCCGTGGCAACCGCCGTTCCGGCCACGCCCATATGAAAAATAATTACAAAAATCAGATTAAAAATCACATTGACCACGCCTGCCGCAAACAAAATAAAAAGCGGCCGTCTGGTATCGCCGATCGCCCGCAGCACCGCTCCGCCAAAATTATATACCAGCGTGCCAATCATGCCGAGAAAATAAATCCGCATATACAGCACCGACAGCCCGATTACATCCTCAGGGGTGCCCATCAGCTTCAAAAGCGGCTGGGCCAGCAAAAGTCCCAGCACAGTCAAAATTGCCCCGGCGGCAATTGCCGTCAGCACCGCCGTATGTACGGTCTCTGTAATATCCTGGTCACGCCGTGCGCCGTAATACTTGGCCACCATAACATTGACCCCCACCGACAGGCCGATAAACAAATTGACCAGCAGATTAATCAAGGCGCTGGTAGAACCCACGGCCGCCAGCGCCTCGCTGCCCGTATAACGACCCACCACCACAATATCCGCCGCATTAAACAAGAGCTGTAAAATGCCGGATAACAGGAGCGGAACCGAAAACATAAGTATTTTCGGCAGCAGCGCCCCGCTGCACATATCAATCTCGTAGCTCTTCTTTTTACTCCTTTGTTCCCTCACTTCCAATACTTCCTCCCTTTTCCTTCCTCATGACGCCCTGGGACTTCCGTCTCTGCCTGGATGAAGTCCCAAGTCCAATCAGCGATAATACCCGTAAGGCATCCCGCTCCCACAGCACAGCCCCCCGCCGCCGCAGCACAGATTGCAGAGCATATAAGCCAGACACAGCTTGCTGCAGTAGCCGCCCTGTCCGCTGCCAAAGCTGCCGTATGGCTCCCGCCTGCTGTGATACCAATGTCCGCCGTTTTCAAGCTGTGCCAGCAGATCACGGTACGGAAGCTGATTTGGCTCTAGCTCCACAGCCCTTCTGGCATGCTCTAAGGCTGTCACATTATTGCCCGAACCAGAATTGGCGATTGCCGACAGATAATACCAGCGCCCATCCCGCCGGCTTAAGCTGTCCAACACATGAAGCGCCTCCTTGTAATGACCGCTGCGAATATAATTCATCGCCGCCTGCTGACGAACCGACTCCTCGTCCGCTCCGCTGTTCTGCTGGCGTCCGTTAAAGCCGCCGAATTCTCCAAACCCGCCAAAGCCACCGAATCCGCCAAAGCCGCCGAACCCGTCAAAGTCTCCCGTTCCGCCGCCCGTCGAACCGCTTCCTGCGCTGCCATAACCGGCCGCGCCCCGTTCCCGCTGCTCTATAATCTGCTGGTACGCCTGCTGAATCTCCTTAAAGCGTTCTTCCGCCTTATCCTTGTTGGGATTGTTGACATTGGCATCGGGATGGTATTTGCGGCTTAAGGCCCGGTAAGCCTTCTTAATCTCTTCCTCCGTCGCATCGCGGGCCACGCCCAACACTGTATATGGATCATACATGATCTGTTCCTCTCTTAATCTTGTTCTTCTGCCGCCCCGTTCCGTTTCTTCTGCACCTGCTCATAACGGCACCAAACGCCGGAATACAGAATATTGCGCAAAATCTCTGTGTGCTCCAGCAGCGGCAGGCGTTCAAACGCGCGCGAGCAATCCGCCATCATCATGGTCAGAATCTGCCGGCAGGCCTCCTCGAATTGTTCTGTCTCATACAAGGGCAGCAGCGGATTGTAATTCCCATCCCTTTGATCCTGCTCCACATCCTCATAGGCATCCATCAAATAGACAAATTTACCCAGAAAAAAACCTACCCTGCGCAGCTCCTCTTCCCATTCGTCCGGCTGAAAAGCAAAAATCTCACCCAAGATCTCGCCGAAAAGCCCCGCCGCCTCATCCAGATTCTCACTGCCCGCCTGTTCGCAGGCATGAATCGCCTCTAACCGGCTGCGCACGACCTCTGCCTTCTTTGGATACTTTCGCGCGGCTGCCTGCGCCTTCCTCTTGAGCGCGCTGCCGAACGCCCGGCGCGACAGCTTGTGCTCATCCTGCCAGTCGTCTTCACATTTATAATAAAAAAGCAGCACATTGAGATCCGCGGCATAAGCGGAAAAGCGATTGATCCGCGTTGGATGCTTGCCAAAGGGATGTGCCGCACAGGTACATGCCCCTGTTATCGTCTCAGTCTGCTCTTCATAGAGGCTGGTCAACAGCAAAATCAAAAACGTCAAATCATAGCTCAGCGTCAGCTGTCCCCGCATTCCGTACATCCGCTTTAGCTCCCGGCAGAACCCGCAATAATAGGAACGGTAGAGATCAAATTCCCGAAATCGCATCTCCTGCTGATTGACAATGATATACCCAAACATACGCCGCCCTCCGCTTTGCAACCGTTTTCGTCCGCATCTGCAAGGTTCGCCCAAGCAAAAAACCCTTGCCTTCGCTGCTAACAGCTCCGACCACTGAGCTGTCACCCTATTTCAGCATTGTAAACGATTTCCATAAAATTGCAATAAAGAAAGGCAAAAATATCTATTAAATTTTTCTAAAAGGAATTTTACAGACTGAAAAATCCGATCTCCCAGTCTTCCTATGGGAGATCGGATCAAAACATACCGCTCGATCAATCGCTTTTTTGTTCAGGTAAGATCCGCTCACAGCCTTGTAGTCTTATTTTTTTACGACCTTGACCTGAATGACCTTTTTCACTCCGTTTGCCTCTACGGTAATTTTACAGGTTCCTTTTTTTCTCGCTGTCACCTTACCTGTCTTACTCACCTTCGCCACCTTCGCATTGGAAGAACGATATTTCACCGTTCCTTTCGGGGCTGCAGATGCTTTGATTTTGTAAGAGGCCTTCTCCTTAAGGGTAACTTTTGCTTTTCCCACGGAAAGCGTTGGGTTTTTGACCGTGACCTTGATCCTTCTAACCAGGCCGTTTCCCTTGACCGTAACGGTACAGCTGCCCTTCTTCTTCGCCGTAATTTTTCCCTTGCTGCTGACCGTGGCAATGTTCGGATTGGAAGAAGTATAGCTTATCTTACCCGCAGGATCTGCCGTTACCTTTACGGTTATCTTTTTCCCTTTATAGAGAGTCACTTTGCTCCGATCCACTTTCATTGTCTTATTTTTGACTGTGACCTTACAAGTCATCGTAATATCAGACCCATCGGTGGATTTTGCACGAATCGTAGCCGTCCCGGCCTTTAAGCCCCTCACCCGGCCGTCGGCATTCACCGTAGCAATCTTTGGTTGATCCGAAGACCATTTTATCGCTGGATTTGTTGCATTTTGCGGCAAGACCGACGCTTGCAAACCGGCGCTGTCTCCCCGATACAAGGACAACGTACTTTTGGACAGCGTAATGCTGCTGACGCTCACCTTCGTCGGAAAAATCTCCAGATCGTACAGGCCCCGATCGGTCAGATAACCACTGTAAGCGCCCAGATAAATATAATAGGTGCCGGGCTCCAGTTCAAAATCGTTCTCATAAATCTTCGGCACCTCCAAGGATCCGCCCCAGGTTACTGCATCTACTCTTTTCTCTCCGCTTACATCCTTTAAATCACGGTTTAACAGCCGCAGATGCAGCCCGGAAAAATAGCAGATCGCCCGGATTGTAACGCGCTGCCGTTTGGTAATCTGGAACGAGTAGTAATCGTTCTGATCCTGCACAGACAGAAGTCCGCGCAGCTTCTGTGACATTGGCAAAGCCATGGCCTGCTCATACGTCTGATTCGGCTCTTTCTCCTGATTCTGTGCTTCCTTGAAGGATGCCTTCAGCCAAAAGCTTCCCGTGCTCTTCCTGTCATACTGATACACACGCACATAATAGGTTCCGGCCTCAAGCCAATGCGCCCATGCTTTAGACTTGGGCATCGCCTGGGAAGCGCCCCATAATACGGTATTAATCCCGTTGATTACATTCAGGTTCTCATCCAAAAAACCAAACTGCTGTCCTTCGCCCAGCGCTCTTGCCTCTATGGACAAATACCCCGCCTTAGGCAGCATAATCGTATAATAACGCGTGGTATACTCCTTCGTAATCTGCCCATCCTGCATCCACGTTCCATCGGCTTTCAATTCATGCCATGTCGCCTGTCCTTCCTCTGCCTGCACCGGGTATCCCGTAACTATTGCGCATAGAATCGCCAGACCGGCCACCGCCAAATATGCAGAAACAAATCGTCTCCATGATATCCTTCCCATTGTCCACTCCTCCTTCTTTTCACGAACAGCCAACTTTTCCCCCGTACTGAACCGAACCGCTGCCACGCTCTTTCTAACAAATAAATGTCTATCATAAAATTATAAAGTAATCAAAAAATAATTGCAACAAAAACTCCTATACTGTGACATTTCATTAAATAATTGCAACAAAAACTCCTATATTGTGACATTTCATTTGAAATTACAGCTGACACCGACGGGATTCACAGCAGCGGAATCCGAATCGCGGATGAATGGCAAAACTTGGGCAGAGCTGCCCGACTGTAAAGCTACGGGCCCGCTTCACCCCACCTCATGCTGCCTGCGGTAGGCCGACAGCGTCGTGCCTGTATGGCGTTTAAAAATTTGAGAGAAATAGGCATAATCGTGATAGCCGACCTCCTGGGAGATCTCATACATCTTCTTATCGCTGTGGCTTAACAGATATTTGGCCTTCTCAATGCGCAGATTGGTCACATAGTCAATAAACGTCACCTGCATCTCCTTTTTAAACAGATCGCAGAGATAATTTTTGCTGATGTGAATTGCTTCAGCCGCGTCTGAGAGACTGATATTTTCACTGTAATGACTGTTGACATACGACACGGCCGCAAGAATGATTTTGGACGAGGATTTCTGCTCCTGAGACTGCATGACCTCCGACAGCCGCACGGCTTTTTCATAGACAAAGCGCTTCTGGCAGGAAGCGTTCGGATAATGGGCGGACAAATAGCCGATGTTCAAAAGCTCAGGCGTAAGAAACTGCTCCTCGGACTGATATTTGTTCTGCACATGGGCCATTTTTAAAAGAATCATCAACGTAATGCTGGTGCCAAAATCACGGTACAGAGAGATCGCCGGCGCGTCGTAGATCACATCCAGCACCCGCTGCATCTCTTCCGGCTGATGGGCCGATACCGCGATCATCAGCTCTTCAATATCCGCAGAAGGAATATGCAGATCCGCATGCTCCGGATAGATCACATGCTCCTTTTTGCGATGATGGTCGCGGTTCTCATGCTTGGTCAAAATTCCGTCGTCGCACTCGGCAATGGCAACATTCAGCCGCTCCATGCCCCGGTTCAAATCGCTGACGCCGGTCAGAAGATGAATCTGCTCCTGCTCCTTTTGATCGGCAAACGCAAAAATCCTTTCATGAAGCTCCTCCACCGAGACGACGACTTCCCGAAAATTATAGAGCAAAAAATAGAGATATTCATCGGTATAGAATTCCTCCACTGCGGCCGCATCGGAAAACAGCTGCATAAATTCGCTGATGATTTTTTCAATTGTAGACATAAAATCGTTGACGCCCTGAATTTCATAGATGACAAATTTTACCAGAATAAAAGAAGAATGTTCAAATTCAAATCCCAGCTGGCCGTACAAATTCCTTAGCTTCTCCTGCTTTAAGCTGCCGCTGGTCAGAAGCTGCTGAAAAAAATTATTCTTCAGGATGGAGTAATTCAGCCGGGCCGAATCCTCAAGCTGCTTGGAAAGACGGCGTTTTTCCTGTTTCTTTGTCAGCCTCTCGGCCGCATCGGAGAGCATGTGCTCAAAATCCTTCTTTTTGATCGGCTTCAGCAGATAATCACTGGCGCCTAAGCGCACCGCCATCTGGGCAAAGGAAAAATTGTCATGCCCGGAGAGAATCACAATCTCGCTGTCGGGAAGCTGCCGCTTGACCTCACGGGAAAACGAAAGACCGTCCATCTGCGGCATCTTCACATCCGTGATAATCAAATCCGGCTTTGTCTCGGCAAGCTCTTCCAATGCCGTCAGCGGATTGGTATAAGCGCCGCACAGCAAAAATCCATATTCCTCCAGATGAAACACACTGCGGATTCCCTTTAATACAATGGGTTCATCATCCACCAAAATTAGATGAAACAAAAGTATCTCCTCCCGTTCGCTGATTCTCCTCCCCCGCTCTGTGCAGATCAAGCTCCCCTGTCTGCACCTTCCTTATACTAATATATTCTGATCGTCAAATTCAAGCAAAATCCGACATTTTTTGGCTTTTTGAAAAACCTCTGAACATTCTCAATGAAATCATAATATTTTCAATGACACCTTTTTTTCAGGCAAAATTCTTCCGTAGATTGCCAATCTATTGCGCAATAACCTCTATAGTTCTTTTTACCCGATCATGATACGATTGATTCACGAAAAGAGAAATGGAGGACGATATAAAATGAAAGATGGAAATCAAAATTCCGTAGTAAATTTCGGCGCCGCCGGCTGGGGGACAATCCTCTACTGCCTGCTGATGTTCTTTTTCTACGTCGGCATGGTAAACGACGGCACCAACGCCTTAGCCCCGGCGGTCGCGGCCAATGTGGCGGGAAGCGGCGCATCCGACCCGGCAGTTTTACAGCAGATTCAGGGAACCATTCTCAACCTGAACGGCATCGCCGGCATGGTCGGTGTGATCGGCTTTATCTTTGTCGGACAGGTGAATCAAAAAATCGGCGCGCGCCTGACCTCCGCCATTTTCACGATGCTCGCCGGACTTGCCTACATCGTATGCGGCAACGCCACCAGCCTGCCGGTATACTTTATCTCCATGTGTGTGGTCGTAACGGGCATCATGTCCGCAGGCTATATTGCAGGCGGTACGTTAGTCGCCACCTGGTTTCCCAAGAAAAAAGGCATCGTCATGGGGTATACGACGATGGGGCATAACTTCGCCTCCGCGTTCTATGTGGCCATCCTTACCGGCCTGATCTCCCTGTTCGGCAACATCAAGGGCGGCTGTGTGCCCATCGGCATCGCCTGTATCCTGGTGGGCCTTGCCGGCGCGCTTTTGATCCGCAATACGCCGCAGGAGCGGGGACTCAATCCAGACAACGTATCCGATGAGGTCTACCGCAGAGAGTACGATACCACCTCCAGCGACGACGGCGGCTGGACGGTCGGCAAGCTGCTCAAGACCAAAGAGCTGTGGCTGGCGGCTGTCACCACCGGCATGTTCCAAATCTGCTCGGTGGGCGTCATGTCCCAGCTGGTCACGCGCAACATCCGTGATTTTGGCATGGAGCAGGGCAAGGCTTTGACCATCATGACGATCATCGCTTTAATCGGCGTGGCCGGCTCCTGGCTAATCGGCGTAATCGACGACAAGATCGGCACCAAGCGCACCATGCAGCTGTTCGGCCTCTGGTACTGCGCAGCGCTGATTGTCAACGTTCTGGCCAATGAGAAGGTGGGCTTTTTATTTTACCTCTCCATCTTTATGATCGGTATGGGCATCGGCGGTTCGGCCAATTTTACGACCTCTCTGCCCACCTCCATCTTCGGACGGCAGGGCTTTGACAAGGTCAATTCGGTCATTTTCCCCATTCAGGGGCTGGTCACTGCCTGCTGCTTCCTCGTCAACGGCATTGTCACCTCCGTGATTGGCAACCTGAAAATGGCCTACATCATTTTTGCCGTCGTTGCGATCTTAAACGTGCTGCTCGTGACCATGGTCAACGAGCACAAATACAACAAGGACTGGCAGGCGGCGCAGAAATAGCTTTCATCCTGCAGGATCGCCTCCGCAGGCGGGATTTCCCCTGCGGGATTGCCTCCGCAAGCGAAAGCGATCCCGCGGATATACGTCTGCCGGCGATTTTTGGAAAGGACCTCTGTATGCAAAACCACATGCGCGATTCCTATATTGATCTGAAAAATGCGATGTCGTTTGCCACCCGGCTGTTTGTATCCTTTTTTGCAGTAACGATTCCTTTGATGCTGCTGATCTCGGCGTTTCTGTACGTTTTTCTCGGCCGAAACGCCAGAGAGAGCACTGCAAAGATGATGCTTCAAACACTGGAACGCACCAAGAGCCAGGTGGAATATATTTTTTCCGAAACGGAATATCTGTCCCGCAACATCATTTACGACGAAGACGTCCAGCAGATGTTAAAGGAAGCAGCCGCCGGCAATCGCTATCCCAAGGAGGAAGGCGTCAAATATTTTATCAACAGCTTCATTGTCAATCGGGAGTACATGGACAGCGTCGTACTGCTCGGCAATGAGGCTACCTTATTTTCTACGGAAAAAGCCACGACCGAGATCAGCAGCATGGAACAGATTCGGGAAAAGTGGTGGTTTGAAAAATTAGACGAGGAAAGCAGTCCCTTCCAGTGGTTTACCTGCGCCCGCAGCAGCGAACCGGATGCATCGGCGCTGCAGGCCCTGATGCTGACCCGCATCATCCGCAGCACCGACGACTACAAAACGCCGCTGGGACGCATGATGATCTACATCAACGAGGACTATCTGAACAATATCTGGAACGGCATTCAATGGGGACAGACGACGAATGTCTGGGTTCTCGACGAGCAGGGGCAGATTCTTTGCCAAAATGATGGCGCAAAGGATTATTCCGCCTCGATTTTGCCGCTGTCGGAGGATTTTACCGCCGAAAAAATTGAGAGCAGAATCATTCGCACCGGCGGCCGGCGTTACGTGATCGGCAGCGAGCGCTTTGACCATCACCCATGGCGGATGGTGATGGCCGTCCCCCTCTCGGAGGTGGATGAAAACCAGCAGATGATTCCGATTCAGATTGGGGTGATGGTCATCAGCTTTCTATCGCTCATGCTCTGCGCCGTCTTTGTCATCTCCCGCAACATCTCCCGGCCGGTGGAGTGCATCTCGGAAATCATGGACAGCTACCACGACCACCGCAGCCGAAAGACACCCGGAAACCAGAAGCAGCTGGCACGCATGGTCAAAGCCTTCGAGCAGCGCAACGACGAGGTGGGCCGCATTTACCGTTCTTACGAAAAAATGGTTCAGCGTGTCGATCACATGATCAATGAGATCTATCTCAAGGATTTGGAAAAAAAGGACGCGGAGCTGGCTCTGATGCAGTCGCAGATCAATCCGCATTTTCTCTATAATACACTCGACTCGATCAACTGGCTGGCAATGGTCAACGAGCAGGATGAGATCAGCGAAATGGTAACGGCCCTCTCAGATACCTTCCGCCTGAGCCTGCGCCGCTCCAACAGCCCTTATGTAAAAATCGGGCAGGAATTGGAGTATTTGGACAGCTACATGGTGCTGCAAAAAATCCGTTTCGGCGAAAAGCTGACCTATTCCTCCTCGGCCTCGCCGGACATCACGAAGCTCTACATGCTGCGCTTCGTCCTGCAGCCAATTGTGGAAAATGCGATTAAGCACGGCCTCGCCGTAAGAGAAAACGGCGGCCGGATTGAGCTTCGCTTTTGGCTTGAAGGGGACTGCCTGCAAATCGACGTCATCAACGACGGAGCAGAAATTGATCTCGCACAAATGGAGCTGATTCTGGCCTTTGATCTGGAAACAGACGCCTTTTTGAATTTTGCCCAGAAGGGCTACGGCCTGCAGAATATCAACCGGCGCATCAAAATTGTCCACGGCTCCGATTATGGCCTGCAATATCAGATCCTGGCAGAAGCAAAAACCTGCTGCCGCATCACACTGCCAATCATTGAGCGGGATGTAGAGGAGGACGCGTACTACACCGATACAACCTCTCAGACGTAACAGAAAGGACGGCAACATACAGCTATGAAACAGCATGCTTTCTCTGAACCGGAAAACACCCCCCGCCGAACCAAAAGCTCCGGCCCGGCAGGCGCTTTGGCGTTCCAAGCCCAAACAAGCTCTGGGCCATGCACTAGAGGCGCTTTGGCGTTCCAAGCTCAAACAAACTCTGGGCCATGCGCGAAACGGTACGAGCCCGCGCGCCCGTTCGTTGTCTTTTGCGGTCTGCTGCTTTTGCTCACATTGCTGACTGGATGCACGGGCAAGGAGCAGCGCACCGCGCCGACGGAAGAGCCGGCCGCCGTCTCCCTCGAAATCTGGAGCTTTTTTGACTACAATACGCCGGGCAATCACTATCTGAATCTATGGGATGAGTTGGCCGAGGAATACGGTTACGAGCTGAACGTCAAGGTGTTCAAGACCGAGGAGCTCAAGGACAAGCTGCGGATTTCCCTGTTATGCGGCGAGCTGCCGGATGTATTTGAAGTATGGGGCGGCTCCTTCCCGGAATTTTTAATCGACGCCGGCGCCTGCATTCCGGTGGACGACTACCTGCAGGATTCCGGTATTCCTTACAAGGAGGAGTATATTTCCCCTTACAAGGACGGCAGGCGGTATATCATTCCCTGCCTGGTTGACGCCTATGCCGTCAACTACTACAACAAAACGCTGCTGGAGCAGATGCAGCTTACGATCCCGGAAACCTGGGAGCAGCTGGTTGCGCTGGTGGATGCCGTCCACGCCTACAATAAAGCCCATGGAACCAGCATCGTTCCCATCGGCTTTGGCAACAAGGATTCCTGGCTTGGAGAACTGATGTATACGATGATCGTCAATCGGGAGAATCCATATGCCTTGGACCAGCTGTCCGCAGGAGAAATCGACTTTGAAGATGAAATTTTTCGCGACGCCGCAGAAAAAATCCGCCTTTTGGATGAGCATCACGCCTTTGCCGAGGATTTTCTGCAGACCGGAGAGGTGGAATCGGTGGAAAATTTTGTCGAAGGGCAGGTACTGCTGCTGCCCCACCAATCGACGATTCTCTATTACCTGATGGAGCACATGGGCGATGACGGCTTTACCATGGCCCAGTTTCCCGACTGCAGCGGCGGACGTTTTGCGGATTATCCGACTTACCTGATGAACGCCAACCCCCATATGACCCCCGGCCTTTGCCTCAACCGTGACACCGAGCACGCCGACGAGGCGGCTATGGTCTGTCTGGAATTCTCCAAAAGAGTCAACGAAATCAATTATACGCAATACGGGTATTACAATTATACGCTGGATCCGTCCTTGGAGCCGCCCCGCCAGCTGCCCGCACCAGTGCAGCAGTTTCGGGATATGCTGGACAGTCAGCAAAAGCTGACCGGCTTTTGGTATTATGAGCTTTCCAAGGAGAGCGCGGATTCCTGGAGCAATCTGACCAAGCAGCTGTACGCCGGCGTAATTTCGGTGGACGAATTTATTGCCAGAGGGAAAGAATTGATCAACCCGGAACATATGGTGTATCGCAAAGCTCCTGCACCGTAGCGGGCTAGAGTATCACAAGCATAATCCAGGCGCTCCGCTCATTCATTCTGCGTAAGCCCCCTGGGCCGCCTGGTTTTCTTGTTCCTTGTTCCTGCTTCATGCTTGTCATAATATATCATGAGCGAGCACTCAGTTCCTTTTTCAAAGAAATCTTTTCTGTGCGAAAAATTTTTATTCTTCAACGCTGCCTTGCCACTGAAAACCTGAATCTGAAATTCTTGCCGCTGAAAATGCGGCCTCAGAGAAGCCGCATTTTCATATGGTCATTAGGTATTGATATAGGCATCACCGAAAAGGTCACTGGACCTTCCCGATGAATTTTTCGTTGGAGGCTGCCATCATAACCAGCCCCAGTACCAGAAGTATTAGATCCACCACATACATCACTCCGAAGTTTGTGAAAAAGCCGGTCATCATCACACCGATTCCTGCGCCGATCTCAAAGATCGTCCCGATCACCTGATAGCCCATGGTGTAATCCCAGCGGCCATATTTAGTGGCCACATAGGAGGGAAGCAGGTTGCAGAGGGCCCCCTAGGCCGCAAAAATCACAATTCCTGAGAGCCAGCAGAAAATGGAGGCTTTGGACATAAACAGGTTAAAAACGAATCCAATGATAATAAATACAAAGTAGATCAGGAAGGTTTTTCTGGTGCCAATCTTCTGGTCGATGATTCCAAATATGAAGCTTCCGATAATCCCGAAAATCCCTCCAACCGCAAACACAGCCGTCTCCAGGGAATAATCATAACCATAGGACATCATGGCCGGAATGGCGGATGCAATGTAGCTCATCACCGCCAGGAAGGCGAAGGCGGAGCCAAGTCCGATCAGCCAGGTATCCTTATCGCTGCAG
Source organism: uncultured Lachnospiraceae bacterium (assembly GCA_947089585.1). Taxonomy (GTDB): domain Bacteria; phylum Bacillota; class Clostridia; order Lachnospirales; family Lachnospiraceae; genus 14-2. The sequence goes on from CAMULB010000006.1 coordinate 21,024, forward strand.
ACTTTTCCTAAGGTAAATGGGCTCTTATACGCCTTCATCTGCCTTAAGATCTCACCGGCATTGGCGGAAAAAGAGGTATCTCCGTCCGGGTACTCTCCTGCTTCCTCCGGATTATTTTTTACAAAGAGCAAGGTGATGATGCCTACTACTACCAGAATTACCGCGATCACGGCCATGCCGCCGCCAAGTCCCAGGCTGCCCAAAAGCTTTGGCATCATGGGAACATACACAATATTCATCAAAATGATGCCGATGGTAGTAATCCCCAGCACCACGCCTTTCTTGGTGGGCCACCAGTTGGCGGTCAGCGTCATACCGCCGTTTTTCTCATAGCCGCCTCCCAGAAAACCGATCACCAGGATCATCACCAGAAAAACCGGCATGCTCTGGGTGGTTCCAAATACAATCAGCAATGCTGCCGAAAGGAACAGGGTCACCGCTGACAGCATCTTGGGGCCAATCTTTTGTACCGCCTTAGCCAATACCAGCACACCTACCGCCTTCATGATACAGGCAATCCCGGACACCGCATTGATCGCATTCAAATCCCAGCCCCGGATCTCCGAAAATATGGGAAATACCGTGTTATTATTGCCGCCGATGATACTGGTTCCGATGAGGAACAAACGGCTGTATATAGCATGGTGCCGATCTGCTTGGGCCCATACCACTTGGAATTCGGATTCATTTTTATCTCTTTGTTCATTTGCTCTTTCCCCATTTCGTTTTTAATTGAAAAAAACTTTCATCTTAAACCCCACTACATCTTTTCCTTAATCTTGTTTACAAAATCCGCCAGGGTGTTCAGAAGACTGGCCTCCTGAATCTCAATCTCCACGTCCAGTTCATCCTCAATCTGGGAGATCATCACGATCATCTTCATGGATTCGTTGGCCAGATCCTCCCGGATATCTGTAGCCATAGTAAGTTCCGAGACATCCACGCCGTAGGCCTCCGCTGCGCAGGCCAGAACCGTCCTTGCGACCTCGTCATTTGCCACATCAATGCCGCAGTTCCTGCCGGCTGCATCCTTCCGGGCATCGACTGCCGGCTGCTGCCCTGCCCCTACCTCTGCTCCAAGAGGATCCGCCGGGATTGCCTGCTGCCTGCCCTGCGCCAGATCAGCCTTTCCTTCCTTCTTCACCGGCTCCTGAATATCCGGCAGCTTATAAAACTCGCTTTGGCCTTCCAGCTCCCAGACCACCACCCTGGTATCCGCATCCTGAATCAGAAGAGGCTTTGCCAACACCTCTTCCTCCTGCACCAGCCTGGCAAATTCGTCGTATTTGCCATAGTCCACATGGAGCAGGCTGGTGTTCACCGGATCCGCTCCGGGAACCGCGATCTCCACCGCAAAATAATCCCCGTGGGCCTTCCGGAAATCCGGATCTCCAAAAGCGCCCTTGGTGGGAAGGGCCTGCTTTACTACGCCCCTCATATTGGTGAGGTCGATCCACTCCGTATCCAGACCGCCGCAGGCATTGCAGCAAAGGTATGGCGGGAATTCGATATGACCGCATTTGGTACATTTCCGCCCTAAGACCGTGCCTTCCTCCAGCGCACGGTAATAGGTCTTTGTAATTGGCTCTAAATCATATTTTGTCATCACAACCATCTCCTTTGCTCCTTATTTCTTCTCTAACATGATATTTAACACGTTCTGGCTGCCGCCGAAGCCCCGCAGCATGGCATGGTTCACCTCATGCCCCACCTGGGTTGCCCCTGCATCGCCCCGCATCTGGCGCACGGCCTCATAGAGGTCATGAAGCCCAGAAGCGCCTGCCGCGTGGCCGTACTGGCAGCGTCCGCCGTTGGTATTCACTGGACGGTCTCCGTCGTAGGCGATCCGCCCTTCCTTTACATACTGCCAGCCTTCCCCCTTGGGCAGGTATTCACACATTTCGGCTGCCAGCATCTCCGACTGGTTGTAGAAATCATTGGTGAGGAACAGATCCATGTCGGCCCCGGTAAGCCCGGTTAATTCCTTCATCTGCCGGTAGGCGTTGGCCGTTGCCTGCATTTCCAATCTGGGATTGGAGATCTCCAGGCAGGAATGGCCTACCCCCAACACCTCAATGGGATGCTCCGTATATTGATATGCCAGCTCCGTGGGGCAGACAATCACCGCCGCCGCCCCGTCGCAGCGCTGTTCAAAATGGGAGGCACGCATATATTTTCCGATCAGGGGATTGAATTTGGAATGAAGATACGCATAGGCGCTGTCCATGCCGTTCTTTGCCGCCAATTCCTCGTAGGTATCATTGGTAATGGTGCTTAAAGGATTTAATGCCGCGGCCCTCCGGCAGTTTACGGACAGGTTCGTCATAAAGCCGTCCACATCCTCTGGGCTGATACGGTTTTCATTGATATAATAATCCAGCCAGGACTCGGAGTTAAAGGGCAGAGCCCCCCTGGTAAACAGGGTGTAATCCCTGGGCATGGTGGAGCAGAGTACCTCATGGAAAATGGCGTCGGTGCCGAACTTGCGCTCCGTCAGCACCCGGGTGGGATGGGCAATGGAATAGGGCATCTCGATACAGCCGCTGAGCACCATGTCATACTGGCCGCTGGCTACCGCCTGTACTGCTGTCTCCAGCGCCACATAGCCGGTGGCGCAGGCCTCGCTGTGGTGGTAGGAGCCCTTCCCCTTCATGCCCAGCCAGTTGGCCACATGCATGTTGGGGGTGGCGAAATTGCTGGTCCAGCCGGGGCCTGCCTGGCCGTGGATATAATACTCGACATCCTTTCCGGTAACCCCTGCATCCTTCATGGCGTCCCGGGCCGCATAGGCAAATAATTCCGCCTCATTCATTCCGTCCACAGCCGGCTCATCCAGTACCCGGACAAAGGGTGTGGCCCCCACGCCGATGATGGAAACACTGCGGGAATAGGGCTTCAACTTTGGCACATTCTCGTTAAAACTCATTTCTATCTGATCCTCCTTTTATATTGCGGGGAAAAAGCCTGCCGCCCTTCCCCCTCTGTCAAAAAATTATCTTACCACGTAGCTGGTATGCAAAAGCTGATGTGCACGCTCGCCCCCCGCTTCTCCCAGGAACTTGGCATAGATCTCTTTGATGGCCGGATTCTCATGGGATTTGCGTACCTGGCTGCAGACATCATTTTGGTACAACGCCTGGGCGCGGAGAGCGGGGACATTGTTGAGGGCCCGGACCGCTGCCGGCTGATGGGGCTGTCCTCCGCCATTGACACAGCCGCCCGGACAAGCCATAATCTCGATAAACTGGTAGTCCGCCTCACCGGCCTTCACCCTGGTGAGCAAGGCATTTGCGTTGGCAAGGCCAGAGGCCGCCGCTACCTTGATGACGGTTCCGTCCACCTCCACGGCCGCCTCCTTGATGCCGTTCATACCGCGGACTTCCGTAAAGTCCAGCTTCTCCAATGTCTTACCAGAAAGCTTCTCCACCACGGTTCGTAAAGCCGCCTCCATAACGCCGCCGGCGGCCCCAAAGATCACTCCGGCGCCGCTGCCCTGACCCAGGGGATCGTCGAATTTTGCCTTCGGGTTCATGGCCTCTAGCTGAATCTCCTTCTCCTTCAACAGCTTCGCCAGTTCATTGGTGGTGATAACGATATCTACGTCCGGCACGCCGGCGCCGCACTCGTCATCCCTGGTAATCTCGAACTTCTTGGCGGTGCAGGGCATGACGCTGACCATCACGATATTTTCCTTCTTCACGCCCTCATTGGCGGCGATGTAGGATTTTACAATGGCCCCCTGCATCTGGTGTGGGGACTTGCAGGTGGAGATATGATCCAGCATATCCGGATAAAAATGCTCTGCATACTTCACCCAGCCGGGACAGCAGGAGGTGATCATGGGAAGCACGCCCTCACGCTGAATCCGGTGGATCAGCTCCTGGGCCTCCTCCATAATGGTGAGGTCCGCGCCGAACTTGGTATCAAATACCTTGTCAAAGCCTGCCCGGTGAAGGGCCTCCGCGATCCGCCCCTCCACGTCCACGCCGATGGGGAACTCAAAGGCCTCTCCCAGCGCCGCACGCACAGCTGGGGCCACCTGGGCCACCACATATTGATCCGGATCATCCAGGGCTTTTTTCACCGCATCGGTATTGTCAATCTCCGTCAGGGCTCCCACGGGGCATACTGCCACGCACTGGCCGCAGTTGACACAGCTGCTGGCGGCAAGGCCCTTGGGAGAGGCGGGGGTTACCAGGATATCCAGCCCTTCTCCCCAGGCGGTGATGGCGGATACGGCCTGCATCTTGGCGCAGACATTGATGCAGCGCTTGCATTTGATACACTTGTTGTTATCCCGCGCCAGCACTTTTGAGGATAGATCCAGCTGCTGGAGATCCGTCTTGGGAAGCTCCGGTTCATCGGTAAAGCCGTATTCATGGAGCAGCTCCTGAAGCTCGCAGCTTCCGGACCGCAGGCAGTAGAGGCAGGATTTGTTATGGTTAGCCAGAATCCTTGCCAGGGCTTCCTTTCTCGCCGCCATCACTGCCGGAGTGTTGGTCAGTATCTCCATCCCTTCCTTCACCCGGGTAGTGGAGGCGTTGACCACCTTGCCCTCCACTTCCACTACACAGACGCCGCTCTCGTCAATGTCCGTCACCCCTTTAAGATAATACAGGGTGGGGATGGGCTGCTGGAGGTATTCCTTTGCGAATTTCATGGTTTCAAAGGAAGCATCCAGGATGGTGATCCCTTTTTTCATGGTATATTCATATTTATTGATCTTAAATGTCACATTTCCCATTGCTCGCGCCTCCTGTCCTACACATAGTATTCTTCTGCATGACCCTCTGGAATCTCATAGCCCTCCGGCCGTACCGGGTATCTCCACAGTGGGATATCCTCGGTAAACAGCTCCATCTCACCGTCCGCCCCTTGTCGGATATTGATCCATTTCAGCCAGTTCTTATCATCTGTTTTGGGATAATCGGTGCGGTAATGGGGGTACATAATTCCCCTGGATTCCGTGCGCGTCTCCGCGGATCGGAAAATCATCTCCAAACACAGCACCGTATCCGCCGCCTCCAGGCACTTGGACAGGGTATGGGGATCCTCTGCGGTCAGTTCCGGAAGGATCTTCTTCATCTTATCAATGTCCGCATACACCTTTTGGATCTCCTCAGCGCTCTTGGTAACGCATTTATTTACATCGAAAATGTACCGCTCGATCATATCAAAAATTTCTTTGGGCTTATGGGCGGTATTGCGGTGTAAAGGCGCGTAAATTTTCTCCTTTAAGGCCGCCACCTGGTCCACATTGATCTCATCAAATTCCGCTTCCCTGGCATATCTGTAAATGCTGTCCCCTGCCATCATGCCGGTGGTGGAGGCATTTCCCAGGCCGTCTCCCCTGGTCCATCCAAAATACGCATTTCCCTGGGTGGAAATCTTGCCGGGCGCCCACAGGCCTTCCACGTTGGTCTTGATGTCCGTGTCCACCTTGATTGGCTCCACCTGGATTACCGTTTTGATGGTGGTCTCCGGCTTTGACCCCACCTCGCCTGAGGTACGGGCCGTCTTCATGAACACATGCTCTTCCCAGGCTAATTTATCCCGGAACATCCGCTGGGTGGTCTCATCCATATCGTGGCCGCCGATCATGGCCCTCACCTCGTCCGGCTCCTCCAGATTCACCCACAAGGGACCATTTCCGTCCTTCACTTCTTTTACCATGGCCTCCACCAGGGCCGGAGTTACCTCCCACTCCTTGTGGCCGATGTAATGGTCCGTCAGGTTCCGGCCGTTTTTGTTCTGGATCATGTTAAATCCGCCGTAAATGGGGGTATTGGTCTTCTTGAACACCACGTCTACCTGGGTGGAAAACTCTACGTTGCTCATCACCGCGCCCACACGGTAAGCGGCTCCCACACCGGTTCCATAGCCCATGAATTCCAGGCCGATCTTCTTGAAGTGGCAGCCCTGGGTGGCCAATGCAGTCGCTTTTGCATGGAAGATCTTACATTCCCCATGGTCCATGTCAAAACCGATGGCCCCGATCACCTTTCCCTGGCCATTGGTGAGAAGCTCAAACAAATTGACCCGGCTCAACAGGCGGATTCCCAGCTTCAGTGCAAAGCTTCTCAGCTGTTTTGCCACATGGATGGATACGCCGCCCATATCCAATGCATCCGGGATAAAGGGCAGAGGCTTGGCGTTTCCCTCGTCATCGCAGGAGGTAATTACACCGCAATGCCTCATGTAATCAATGTTGTCTCTATGTACCTCCAGATACCTCTTTAAGAACTCCTGGTTGTTCATGTACGGAGTGTGGGCGTGAACCAGATATTTCAACGCATTCATCACTCCGTCCGGGTGCTTGGATGTGGCGCGGATGCCGTTTCCGGCCTTGGTGGCCTGGCCATTCCAGCCGATGATTCCCTTATCCACCACCAGGATATCCAGATCCGGATCATTTTCCTTTGCCCGGATCGCCGTTACCAGCCCGGCCATGCCGCCGCCGATAACCAAAATGTCGGAGGTGTAAAGCTCCCCATAATCTTTTACGCTTCCCATCTTACTTTCCTCCCCCCATCTCTTCTACGCTGATCAGGCCGGCACTGTACTCCAGGGGATCCACCTGCAGGAATTCCACAGGCGTGATGTCGATCACATTGTTCAGGCAGTCCATCTCACATTGCAGGCACAACACACATTCATCCGGATATTTGGGATAAGCGTGTCCGTGCTCCTCATCCCACTGCCACACATTTTCCATACAGCGGCGGATACAGCGTTTGCATCCGCAGCAACGGTCCGTGTCAACCGTAAATTTCACGCTCTGCTGCTGCCCATGGTTTGTTACGATCATTGAAATACCTCCTTTTCTATAAGCACTCCTTTTATTACTGTTATTCTAACATCCGAACGCTTCGCATATTTTCTTCATTTCCGAAGGAAATGGAGGGGGGATTTGTATACTGGTGACGAAAAATAAAAAAAGGCCATATGGAAGATTTTTCTTTTTCCATACAGCCGTATATTTTACTGGCAGCAATTGAGAAATATCCGCACATTCTCCTCCTCCATTTGCACCAAATTTTTCTTGCCGTAGCAGAATATGGAAGCGTTACTCTTGCCGCCGAAAAGCTGCATATGACGCAGCCCTTTGTCAGCAAAGCCATCCGGCAGTTGGAGCAGGATCTGGGCCTGTATTTGTTTGTCCATGGAAAGAAATTTCAGATTACGCCTGCCGGGCGCAAATTACACCAGGAATGGACCTCTTTGATCCATCATTTTGAAAATTCCGTCTCCAACGCCCATCTCATTCAGAAGGGGCATACCGAAAAGCTATCCATCGGCATCGGTCAGCTTGGACGCAGCAGCAAAGACGATATTTTGCTGAAAAACATAACACGGACACTGAAATCCACTGGCAAACGCTGCTGCCCAGCCATCTGACAATCTACATACACAGAGACAATCCCCTGGGCGGCTTAAAAAAGCTGCACTTCTCAGATCTGTACCGGGAGGAATTTATTGTCTTTTCTCCCGAAAGCGATCCCAATTACCTTAGCCTGCTGCAAAGACTCTCGGCCCAGTCCGGATTCCATCCGATGATTTCCTGTTATGTGAAGAACGAAAACTCCTTTTTCATCAGCCTGGAACTGAACAACGCCATTGTACTGGCCGACAGCCTCTCCAATCTGGCCGGCGAACAGATCGGGCAATTCGATCTTCCGGAAGAAAATGACCTGATCGCCATGTGGAAGCCGGGGCATATGCAGGAGTACATACAGGCCTTTCTGGATCTGTTTCCCGGCCGGAAATCCTTCATTGATACAAATGTATTACGATCGGCCTTACTTTCTAAAAATAAAGCTTCATCTACAGTTAAGGTTTTAGACGCTGTTTTTGAGGGAACGATTATTCCTTTGTAATTACCCCTGGAGAAATGATAACGATTATTGAAGCAACCGGTGCAAATTGATTTCTGCTGCATAAGCAAACGACAGCAAAAATGCCGTCTCCTGCCATGTTCCCGACTCTCACCGCTCCATTTTAACCAGAAATGACACCGCTCCCTCCGCTGATCCCTGCAGATACCAGACACCATCCGCATCCTCATACCGAAGCTCCACCTTCTGCCCTTCCCGCAGTTCCCTTCTATACTGCACCCAGACAGACCGAAACGTTTCTTCCTGTCCTGACTCCCCAAATAGCTCCTCCGCCCAGTCCAGATAGTGGGTGTTATTCAGGTGCCCGTTTTTGTCGATCTCCTCTGCCGCCACCACCCGCTCCCGCCAATGTGAAAATTGCTCTGGAAAATCCATCCGCAGTTTCGGCAGCTTCGGTTCCCCCTCCAGTGTGATGACGGGAACGGCCTTTAATTTCTCCGTGGGCGCGGCCGCGCTTCTTGTCTCCTGATCCATTAAAAGGAACAGGGAGGCTGCGCATACCAGAGGCTCCTCTTCTGTGGTATAAAATGCATATCTTCTGGTATACATCATGCTCTTGTTTTTTCCCGGCCACACCCGGAGAATCACCTCTGTCTGCTCCCGTGGAAGCTTCGTAATTTCAATGGAGGTCCAGGCGATCACCCAGATCTTTCCCTCCTGCTGCAGCTCCTCCCGGCTCATACTGTAAGCGCTGAGCTGTCCCGCCGTCGCCTTTTCCATCTGCCGGGCCAGGTCTCCCAGCCGCATACGACCGGATGTGTCTGTCATTGCATCGGTAACTGTAAATCTTGTCTCATAGACTCCCTGGAGGCAGTCTGTCGAATATGCTGGAAATGCCATAGGATACTCCCTTCTTACCTGAAATAAAAAAAGGGGATGCAATACTCCCCTTTTTCGCATTGGTTTCATTATCTGGAATCAAATCCGTTTCACACCGGTTTCATTACTCGAAACTGAATCCGTCCCACACCGGTTTTCCGGTATAATGCCGAACCTCTTCCTCACCGCTCAGCACCCGGACTGCCCCGGCTGCCAGGGCTTCGGTCTCGAAGCTTCCGGGATAGACATAGATAGGAGCAATCCAGGAAAGATCCTCCGTAAGCTGTGATACCAGCTCCTTGTCGTTGGCCAGGCCGCCGGTCAAAAGGATAGCATCCACCTTTCCCTTGAGGGCGCCTGCCATCATGGCGGCCCATTTTACCATCGTGTATTCCATGGCGCTAAGCGCCAGCTTCGCCATTTTATTTCCTGCCGGAATCAGCTCGTTGCGGATCTTACGCACATCGTCCGTCCCGGTCAGGGAAATCAAGCCGCCTTTGCGGGCCGCCAGCATATTGACCTCTTCGATGGTCATGCCCTGTTTCATCAGCGTCATCACATCGTCAATGCACAGATCCCCAGCTCGGTTGGGGGAAATGGGCCCCTGTCCGTCACCGATTCTAGTCTGGTCGATGGCCTTTCCCTTGCAGTGGGCCCCGATGCTGGTGCCTCCCCCCATGTGCATGATGACATAATTGCAATCCTCATACCGCTTCCCCATCAAAGCGCTGTGGTGGATGGCCACCTGCTTCATGTTTAAGGGATGGGCGTGGGAAGGACGGTACAGGCCCTTTACTCCGGTCATACGGGCTTCGTCGCATAATTCATCGGTACTCATGGGATTTACAAAATAGGCCGGCTTCCCCAGCTTGTCGGCAATTCTTTTTGCCAGAACAATTCCCAGGGTTGCCGCATGGTGGATCTGGGCCGCATCGTGGTAGGCATGGTCGTAGGCCAGGCTATCAATGAGGTAGGTTCCTCCCACACAGGAATGGACGCCCACGCCGCGGCCGGAAACTGCGTCAATAGCGCCAAGGTCGATTCCGTTTTCCGTTAAAATATCCATAATTTTTTTCTCCCGGATGGGTGCCTGCTCTCCAAATGTGGCACAGCCGTCGAATTCTCCGGGCTGAGTGTCCACATTGAGATCCAAAACCACCTCTTCCCCCCGTACCACGCCAATCTTGGTTCCGGTGGATCCGGGATTTACCGTCAAAATTGTATATTCCTTCATCATAACCTCCTGATTTTACCGGATGGCTGCTGCCATCACACGCCTGATTTTATTGAACGCCTGCCGCCATCACACTGCAAAAAGCCACATTGTCATAGATCCGCTCCTCCGTATCTCCCCGGGAGCAGTCCAACACCGGCTGGTTGAAGCCCTGGTAAATGGGGCCGTAGCTGTGGCCTGGGGCGAACTGCTGGATTAGCTTGGTAGCAATGTTGCAGGCCGCCGCATCGGGGAATACCAGCACGTTGGCATGCCCCGCCACGGCGCTCTCCCGCTTTACCTTTTTGACGGCCACCCGCTCCACAATGGCGGCATCCGCCTGGACTTCCCCGTCGATTTTCAGATCCGGCCGCTGCGCCTTTGCCATCTCCAGGGCTTCACGCACCCGGAATACTGAGGGGCTGTTACCGCTTCCGTCGGTAGAGTAGGATAAAAATCCACAGAAGGCCTCTTCTCCGGTCAGAGCCGTAAATGTGTCGCAGCAGGATACGGAAATGCTGGCCAGCACCTCCGCCGTGGGTTCCGTGTTGATGGCCCCATCTGCCATTCCGAACACATTGCCCTGTCCTCCCTCATACCCGTCGATCTCCATAATCAGCATGCCGGAGGAAGCCTTTACCCCTGGCTTTAAGCCTAAAGTTCCCTGGGCTGCCATGACAAACTCCATGGTGGTGGTATCTAAGCCCCCGAAAGTACAGTCCGCTTCCCCTACGGCCTCCATCACCAGTGCCAGGTACAGAGGGGATTTCTTCATCCGCTTTTCCACCGATTTTGCACTGAAGGCCTGGGCGGGAAGGGCCGCGTATTTTTCCAGAAGCTCCTGCTGATAGGCCAGATCGTTGCTGTCAACAATGGCCACACCGCCAAGGTCAATCCCGTTCTCTGCTGCCACCTTCCAACAATTTTGGGCGTCTCCTACAAAAATAATCTCTGCCAGGCCGTCCGCCGCTGCCCGGACACAGGAGCGCATCATACTGGGGTTATTGCACTCCGGCACCACCACCCGTCCGGGGTTCTGTTTTGCTTTCTCGTAAATACTGTCTATAAAAGCCATTTTCCTTCCTCCTCACTGTGAGCATTTTTTCTTTTGAACCAATTATATAATCCGTTCGCCAGCTTTGCTTGATACAATTTCAGGGAAAATGACCGGGCGTTTCCTACACTGGTGTAGAAAAACATTGCGCCTGGAATGGGACTATGCTATATTAAGGGTGGAATTTACGGATACTGGCAAAAGAACCTTTACCTCCTATATTTCAGAGAACAGGAGATACCCATGTACATTGGATTACAGAACATACAGAATCTTTTTTCTAAAAATGCTACGCTGCTGACCCATTCCGACGGCATACACTGCCTCACAGGATGGACCAAGCTTAAGGACTCCCCCAGGCCTTACAATGACCATCTGCTTTATGTTTGCTGCTACAGCGACAGCTTCGCTGACAGTGCCTTTGCCAGGGAGATGCACTTGCTTTGTATTGTGGAGGATGGACGCTCCCTGCCGGAGGCTGCCAGGGTTTTTCCAGAGCATGTCAGCCTCCTGCTGGTAGCGGCAGATCAGCCTGCTTTTGTCTACTCCCAGCTACAGGATTATTTTAACCAGCAGTGCGGCACTGGGCTGTATGGAGCTACCCTTCTGGAGTTCCTGGCCTTCGAGGACGGCCTTGAGGCTGCCATTGAGTATTCCTTCCGTATTTTCCGCAATCCAATTTTTGTCTTTGATGCCAACTACAACCTGATCGCGGCCACCTGGGAGGCCGTAAAAGAGATGAATATTCAGGATCAGGTAGTGGTCAACAGGCGCTTTTCCGATGAGGATTACAAGATGGTCAGCCGCCAGAATAACATCCACAATAAAGTGCGGAAAAGCGAGATCCCCATCCGGGCCTACAATGAAGAGCTGGGCTACGAACAGATGTATTGCGCCATCAATACCCAGAGGGACTTGGGACATATCTGTATCTCGGCTATCAACAGACCTTTTGAGGAAGCCGACGCGGAGCTGCTGCTGATCTTAAAAAAATATGTCCATGAACAGTTGAAAAAGGATGCCTTTATTCGCAACAGCAGAGGCTTCCACTATGAATATTTTCTGCGGGATCTTCTTGACCACAGGATCGCCACAGATCGCTCCAACCTGTCCCGGATGCAGTATGTGGCCAGTGAATTTGCTGGGAACCTGTACTGCCTGGTGGTAGAGACTTTAAGAAGCGCATCCACTATCAACAGCATCATGGTACGCAATATTTTAGAGAACCGTTTTCCAAACACCAGGACAATAATCTACAACGGTCAGATCATCGCCATTCTCAGCATCCTTACCAACCAGCCGATCCCGGAAGAATGTCTGGCCGAGGCCCAAAAGGTCTGTGCGGAACAGGGGCTGTACGCAGGTATGAGCAACTGCTTTCAGGATATTTTAAAATTTGAGGAATTTTACAATCAGGCCCTCCGGGCCATTGAGCTGGGCGTTTGCCATTCCGATGATCCAGGACTGTTCTGTTATGAGGATTTTTATCTGGAGCATGTGACCAATATTTTTACTTTGAATGAATCCTCCGAGACGTTCTGCCATCCACGGATGAAATTTCTGCTGGATTATGACAAGGCACACCATTCTCAGCTGGCCTACACGCTGTATATGTACCTGCTCCATGAGCGGAATCTGGCGGCCACATCGGAGGCTATGGACATGCACCGTTCTTCCCTGGTGTACCGTTTCCGGAAGATCAATGCTTTGATTGGGGAGAATTTTGAGGATTGCCGGGAACGGATGTATCTGATTTTGTCTTATGAGATGAACCAGATTCCCCGCGGCAGGCAATGAGCCAGGCTGCCTCCAGGCAAATGCTGGTGCCATTTTCCATCTTGATAAATCCTCTTCATTGGGAATAAAAGCCTCATTTGTCCGATTGTCATACGCCAAAATTGTTTAACGCCGATTGGGTCCCATACTTCTTAATCGGCAAAATTCCTGTAATATATGCAAGCTTCAAAAATGCTCCCGATGGGGTTCCCTTGAACAACCCTCGAAGCAGGTTGATGTACTCTATTTGCAGTTTTTCGTTATTTTTATCCTCCCGGAATAAGCAGTCCCACTCGTCAATGATGATGATAAAGGATTCTTTCGCCCTATTCTGAATATTGGCCAGTACGGCCGGCAACGAAACAAGCGTATCCCGTACACACTGATGATACGCTTGTTTTAACTCACCACACACTGATGATACGCTTGCTTTAACTCACCGATCACCTGCTCCTGAATGTAGCTTACCACCTCCACAGACGCATTTCTTTTCCTCTCCTCCATGCATTGCCATACATCCATTGTATATCAAAAAAAATCACATTATATTGATTTAAATGCTTTTTAAAAGCAGCCGTCCGCTCAAACCGTCTGCTCCTCCAGCTCCTCTAATTCCTTGAGCCAAATCGCAGCGCTGGCATCGCTGGGCATCCGTAAATCCCCGCGCGGTGATACCGCCACGCTTCCGACCTTAGGCCCGTCAGGCAGACAGGAGCGCTTGAACTGCTGACTGAAAAACCGCCGGTAAAATGTTTTCATCCATTTGAGAATCGTCTCCTTGTGGTAAATGCCGTCAAAGGCCAGCAAAGCCAGACGATAGATTTTTGCCGGCGCAAAGCCAAACCGCAGCACATAATAGAGGAAAAAGTCATGCAGCTCATACGGCCCGACAATATCCTCCGTCTTCTGCGAGATCTTCCCGTCCGTGGGCGGCAGCAGCTCCGGGCTCACGGGCGTGTCGAGCACATCGTAGAGCACATCCTTCAAGTCCGTTTCCCCACAGGCATCGGCATAATAATGCACCAAATGACGCACCAGCGTCTTTGGCACCGACGCATTGACGCCGTACATCGACATATGATCGCCGTTATAGGTCGCCCAGCCCAGCGCCAGCTCCGACAAATCCCCGGTGCCGATCACCATGCCGTTTTTCTGATTGGCCAGATCCATCAAAATCTGCGTGCGCTCTCTGGCCTGGCTGTTTTCATATGTCACATCGTGCAGTTCTTCTTTCTGGCCGATATCGCGAAAATGCACCTGCACCGCCTGCCTGATATCCACCTCGGCGAAGGTCGCCCCGACACAGCGGATCATCTTGACCGCATTTTCATAGGTGCGGTCGGTCGTGCCAAAGCCCGGCATCGTCACGGCAAAAATTCCCCCGCGCGGAAGCTTTAAAAGATCAAAAGCCCGCACCGTTACAAGCAGCGCCAGCGTCGAATCGAGTCCGCCGGAAATTCCCACCACCGCACACTGACAGCCGGTGTGCTCCAACCGCTTTTTCAGCCCCATCGACTGAATGGACAAAATCTCTTCGCACCGCTTTTCCCTTTGCCGAAAATCCTTTGGCACAAAGGGCAGGGGCAGCACCGGCCGCGTCAACGCCGTCTCGACCAGCTCCAGGGCAAACGGCACCGACCGGTAGCCTTCCTTTTGAAAAAAGTAAGTGCTCATCCGCCGGCGTTCTCCGTACAGGCGCAGTACGTCGATCTCCCCGTAGATGGTCTCATTGGTAAACCGTCTGGAGGACGACAGCACAGCCCCGCTCTCGGCGATCAAATTATGACCGGAATAGACAACATCCTGCGTCGATTCCCCGTCGCCGGCGCTGGCATACACATAGCCGGCAAACAGCCGGGCCGACTGCCCCTTGACCAGCTCCTCGCGATACAAATCCTTCCCGGTCGTCTCGTCACTGGCGGACAGATTGACAATCAGGCTGGCCCCCGCCAGGGCATGCTCAATGCTGGGCGGCTTCGGCGACCATAAATCCTCACAGATCTCCGCCGCAATCTTTAACTCTGGCAGCGCCCGACAAGTGAACAGCAGATGCGTTCCCATCCACGCCTTACATGTATCGTCCACCCCCAATTCCACCTCAACCGGCTCTTCCATTCCGGCAGTGAAATACCGTCCTTCATAAAATTCATTGTACATCGGGATATACGTTTTCGGCACCAGTCCCAACACACGGCCGCCGCTTAAGGCCGCCGCCGTATTATACAGCTTTCCCTCCCACATCAGCGGAAGCCCGATAAAGACAATCCCGTTTTTTCCTTCCGTATGCGCTGCGATCGCCAACAGCTGCTCCTTGGCCTTGCGCAGCAGCAGCTCCTGAAAAAACAAGTCTCCGCAGCTGTAGCCGGTGACGCACAGCTCTGGAAATACCAGCACAACCGCGCCCTGTCCAAATGCTTCGTCCATCCTCTCGCATATGATCTGTCGATTATACTCCGGATCGGCCACCCGGATTTTCGGCGTAATTGCCGCTACTTTTACAAATCCATCTCTCACGCTATGATCTCCTTTAATTCCTCTGGGGTAAACTGATAGCTGCTGTTGCAGAACTGACAGTTGACCTCAATCGGCTTTGCTTCCTCTATCATTTCCTTCAATTCTTTTGCTCCGAGGCTGAACAATGCCTTTTTTACCCGCTCCTTGGAACAATTGCAATGAAAACGCGCCGGCAGCCGGTCTATCACGGTCAGCTCCAGATCGCCCAGCAGCCGCCCTAACAGCTCCTCCGGCGTATCCCCCTGCTCCAGCAAATCCGTCACCGAATGAAGCTCAGCTACCTTCTGTTCCAGCTTGTCCACAACCTCCTCTGCGGCGCCGGGCAGAAGCTGAACGATAAAGCCGCCGGCCTGCTTGACCGTATTGTTTTTTTCCATCAAAACGCCCAGTCCAACCGCCGACGGCGTCTGCTCTGAGGCAGCAAAATAATAGGTCAAATCCTCGGCGATCTCTCCGGTCACAAGGTCTACCTGCCCCGTATACGGCTCCTTTAAGCCCAAATCCTTGATCACCCGTAAAAAGCCTGCGCCCACGGCTCCTGATACATCCAGCTTTCCCTTGTCATTGACCGGCAGCAGCACATCGGGAACCAGCGGATAGCCCTTGACGTTGCCGCCCGCATCGGCTGTCACCGTCATCCCCTTCATCGGGCCGTCTCCCCGCACTTGAAGCGTCAGGATATCCTTCTCGCCTTTCATCATCGCGCCCATCATCGCGCCGCCAGCCAACAGCCTTCCAAGCGCCGCCGTCACCACCGGGCTGGTGTTATGGCGTCTTCGCGCCTCCTCCGCCAAATTGCGCGCGGTGATGGCAAACGCCCGCACCTGACCGTCGGCCGCCGTTGCCCGCACCATATAATCTGTCTCATTCATCGTGATTTTATCCTCCTTTTACTGCCAATTCACACAAAAATACTCGGCCTGATTCATGCGTCAGAACCTGTTTTGGCCGACCTCTTGCACAGCGGGCCAGGCCCGCCCTTTGACCGCTGCTTGCCGGCTTCCCGCGCAACGAGATACACGCGCTCGCTGTCCTCCCGCGGGGGCTGTCTGGTAAAAGCATCGTAGCAGGCGACAAACACAAGACCCGCCTCCTCCAGCAGCCTCTTGACCGTATCCAGTGTATAGCCCCGCTGGTAATGCGTCTCCTCGTATTTGCGGTACAGTCCCGTCTCTTCCCGCACAAACAGCGTCAGGTCATATTCATTGATCTGCTCCTGATCGTCGTAATAATTTTCCCAGATAAAGCTTGCTTCCTCCCGGTTCTCACAAATCACGCGCTCGCCCAGCACCGTCTCATATTTATAGCAGGTATTTAAGTCAAACACGAACATCCCGCCCGGATCGAGGTAATTATTCACCAGTGCAAAAACATCCCGCAGCTCCTCCTTTTGCAAAATATAATTGATGGAATCACAGACGCAGACGACCGCCGCCACCGTTCCGTAGAGCTCAAATTCCCGCATATCCTGACAGAGGTACAAAATTCCCTCCGATTCCTGCCGGGCGGCAATCTCAAGCATCTCGGCCGAGCAGTCCACACCGATCATATCATAGCCCGCCGCCTGCAGCAGCCGTGTCATTTTTCCGGTGCCGCAGCCCAAATCAAGCACAATTCCGTCCTGGACGCCATATTCTGTCAAAAGACTGCGCACATAGATGCACCATTCTTCATAAGGAACATTGTCCATAAACAAGTCGTACACCTGTGCAAACCCCGTATAAGACTGCATCTCAACACCGTCCTCTCCTTTTTCATCTCTCTATTTCCATCTCTCTGTTTCCTGATTTTCTCATCTCGTGCGCTTACGTCGTCACACCCTCTTTTTCTGGCACATGCAGCATTCCACGTTTCTGTCTTTCCTCCTTGCTCTGTCCCGCTCACATTATATACCAAAATCCAGCCAAAATCCAGTGAATTGGTGCAATGGCTTTTGAATTTGTGGGCGCCCGCGTTACCGCAAGCACCACAGGTGCGAACCGTAACGCGGACACTGCTGTCCTTGTGAAAATGAACCGATACACAAGACACCTTCTGGTGTATCATGCATCGGAACGAACCTCCTGCACCAAATCACACTCTTTTGGCATACTCCAATGCAATCCATCCGGCGCCGCTCTTTAAGCGCCCCCAGGTGTAGCCCTCCGCCGCTTTCGTCTCCACGATCTGATATACGCCTGCCGGGCAAATGCCGTTCTTTTCATAGGATGTTCCGGGACCTTTCCGAATATTCAGATCCGAAATCTCCACCCGTACCTCAAATGCTTTTGTATCATATTCCGTCCCCGCTCCGTCTGCATCTGTGATCCGTGTACAGTATCTGGTGGAACAGTTGATCCAACCGGCGCCACTCTTTAAGCGGCCCCAGCTCCCAGATATTTCTGTGATATGATATGTTCCCTGGTCTGTAATGCTGCCCGTAATCTGACTTCCGAGATCCGGGCCAGAGCGGATATTCAAGTCTTTGACATGGATCTTATAGATCCCCGGCAAATATTCGGTATCAGCTTCTACCGAGCTGCCGATCTCTTTGCCGATCACCTGGGCGATGATTTTGGCAACCTTGGCCTTATTTGCTTTGTACCATTGCATATCGTCCCCATCGTCGATAAATGCCGTTTCTAAAAGCAGGTACTTCGTTCCGGCCCGCTGCGCCTGATTGAGATTCAAAAGCCCCGTCGATGAAGTAATCTGCCATCTTCCGAAGCCAAGGCCCACAACGGCGTCCACAATCTTTTCAGCAATGGCTCTTCCTCCGCTGTTATCGGGATGTACGTAGGCCCCAATCCCGGTAAATCTGCCGTCTCCAGCTTCATCCTTCTTTTCTTTTGCGTTAAAATGGATTTCCAGAACCACGCCATAGGCCCCGTAATCCGGTACTTGACCGGCCTTGCTATAGGAATAGCAGTTCTTTCCCTGGTCGTATACCTCTACGTTCGCTGTCTTTCCAAAATTTTGATATACCATGGATACAAGCTCTCTGGTGTAATCTGCCTCTTGCCCAAAGATACTGCCTGCGCCTGGATCATACGTCCCGTCATAATTTTTTCCATGTCCGGAAATCAATAATGCCTTTCCCATACGGTCCTCTCTCCTTTCTCAAGAATCACTTTCAGGTCTGATGTCATTCTCTGCCCGCAAGCCCTCTGAAAGCTCCATCTACAAACACGTTTCAACTATATGATATGCTGGACGCAGTATTCCTTGAAGAATTTATCAAACGTTCAGGGGTTTCTAAGCTGGAAGATTTGTGATAAAATAAAGCCAATTTATGCGAGCTGCTTCACTTAACCCCTGTCGTACAGAAGGAAAACAAACGCCTTGAACCTACAATTCCCCGCGAACGGCTCATTGCCGTCCTTGACCTCATTCTCGGATATCCAACAACGTCCGACGCCTACATCGGCTTCTTTATGACGAACGCCTCCCTCCAGAGGCAGGGCATCGGCTCCGGCATCATTCAGAAGCTGTGCAGCGATCTAAATAAGCTGCATTTTCACTCGGTGCAACTATCCTGGGTCAAAGGAAACCAGCAGGCGGAGCAATTTTGGCTCAAAAACGGTTTTTCGGCGCTGCATGAGACGGTCAGTACCTCCGCGCTTCCCGTCATCGCCGCAAAACGCCGCCTGCAGCCAGATGGAACCTCATAAAACCTTACAAAATGATTCCTACATGCTGCAATCCCAACCATCGTACCCCCGCCGAATCGACCCGGCGTTTCCCAAAAAGGAGGCCCCCATGAAACAATTTCTGCGCAACCCCATCCTTCCCGGCTTTCATGCCGACCCCTGTATCTGCCGCAAAAAGGACGATTTCTATCTCGCCGTATCATCCTTTGAATGGTTTCCCGGCATTCCGATTTATCACTCCAGAGATTTGATGCACTGGGAGCTGTACGCACACGCCCTGACCAACGCCGATGAGCCCGATTTAAAAAAGCTTCCTTCGGCCAAGGGAATCTGGGCGCCGTGCCTGACCTACTGCGAAGCGGAGGATCTGTTCTATGTCGTCTACGGCGTCATGAACTCGATGAATGCCCGTTACTTTGACGTGGACAATTTTGTCATCACCGCCAAAGACCCCAAAGGCCCCTGGAGCGAACCGATTTATCTCCACTCCGCCGGCTTTGACGCCTCTCTCTTTCACGACGACGACGGCCGAAAATATGTGGCCGCACTGGAATGGGA
The DNA here is from genome assembly GCA_947089585.1 of uncultured Lachnospiraceae bacterium. GTDB lineage: Bacteria > Bacillota > Clostridia > Lachnospirales > Lachnospiraceae > 14-2. The sequence goes on from CAMULB010000006.1 coordinate 40,482, forward strand.
AACGCGTGCTTCTTACGAAAAGCCGGGGCCCATCTGTCTCATGGAGTATGACCCCGTCAAAAAGCAGATG
>CAMULB010000007.1 GCA_947089585.1 uncultured Lachnospiraceae bacterium
AAAATTTGCGAAATAATGTTTATTTTGCTGTTTCCGATCGAAAGTAAAATCGCGATTTCATTTTTTCTTCCTCGAATCCAAATTGTCAAAAGCAGTGTCAAGACCACGATGCTGACTACAAAGATCAAGATCATCGTTGTATGAACCGATTTTTGCAGAGACTCTAAGGGAGCTGAAATTGTATCAACCGCTTCTGTATTGATGGTCAGCTTCAAGGTCTTGCCTTTTAACTCAGGCAGTGCAGCAATCTGATCATAAACTGTTTGAATCTGCATCGGGTCCTTTACATAGATTGTCAGCTGCTGATAACCGCTCTCTTCCTTTAAGTATTTAAAAATATCCTCCACCGCCGCATAATCTATATATCCGCAATTTGCCGGAATCTCGTCCACTGTCAATGCATTTCCATCTGTCCCTTCTGTCCCGTCAAAAATTCCTACCAGTTCAAACGTAGTTTCAGAATCTGAATCCAAACTGTACATTCTCACTTTATCTCCAACCGAAAGCTGATTATAATCAGCAAGCTCTTTTGAGAGCATACAAACATAGCGATCCTTTGGCGTAATATGTCTGCCTGCTACCAGTTGATAATTACCGTTCTGAAATGATCTGCATTTTTCCGATGACAGGGTCGCCGTGTAGCTCGATGCTTCGCCGTATTTTGTATAGCTTAATCCCAGAGAAGCAGGCAAATACTGAAAGTCAACGCCAGCGCCATAATAGCTTCCCGTATTCTCTGAATTATAATCTGCAACACCTTCAACTTTTTCAATTGCATCAACAATCTCTTTAGAAATTAAATCTCCATTATAGGAATAAGAGGTTCCCCACGCATTCTGCTCACCGGCTCCCATATGACCTTCGTGATCCAGATTTAGCTCAATTGTCCCACCGACCGCAGCTTTCACATTTTTTGCGGCACCTGAAACCGCATCGCGGATTGCAATTCCCGTCAAGATCAACGATGCAATCAGCGTCAATACCAAAAATAAAATCAGCGTTTTAAATCGTTGCCTTATGCAGTACAGACCTGCTCTTTTCAAAAAGACCATTTTTTCCTCCTTTATATTGACCGGCAGAGTGAATGCTTTCCAATCCACGCTAACTCATTTTAGATAATATTTCTTTTGGTTTTAACCGCATAATCATCAGTAATGACAGTAACGTTGAAACCACAATTACAATCCATTGTCCAAAATAAATCAGAAGCAGCTCTGTTCCCCGCAGTGTGTAATCATAGGACTTTTTTGTTCCATGATTGACTCCCGCAATGAGTGTTTCCTCGTTCAGTAAATTGGGCTGCAATCCATACAAGAATTTTTGCTCGAAAAACTGTGTAATTCCAAGAGAAACAAAATAGGATAAAATCAGTGCAGCCGCTGCGACAATCTGCACCTCTAACAAAAATCCCGCAATGATTTTTCCCTTTGACCATCCTGCCGCCAGCAAAATACCTGTTTCCCGTACTCTGCCGCGCATCCGCATGATTAAGAGCAGGGTCAAAACAGAGGTACTGACAACAGACACAAGCACAAACAATAGCTTTGCCAATCTGCCAAGTGTAGATAACTGATCGGCAATTTTTGAATATTGAAAGTCATTGGAGCGTATGAAATGCGTCGTCCAGTCAATTTCCTGCATCAGCTGTACATCGCGGGTAATCTGACTGAGCTTGGCTGGATCTGTAATATAAAAATCTACTTCGCCTGTGTAAATACCTGCTTCACTTTCATGCAGCTCATCCAGAACATCAAGGCTCGCATAAATCTGATTTTCGGCAATGCCTGCCGTCGGCTTGACCGAGTTATCTTTCACATGCAGCTTATAAATCCCCGATACCTCCACTTGCACAAAAGCCGTTTTGACTGGTATCTTATCTAGGTATGCACCGTCCAATTCCGTCAGCCCTGCATGTGTTAATGTGAGTGTATCTCCAACTGAAATCTCATTTTCATTTGCCAGCTGCTCACTGATGAGAATTTTTCTTTGATCTGCCTCTGTTATATGCTTCCCCTCCATCAAAACGGCCGTTTCATCCAGGAACTCAAAAGCAAGTGCGGAAAATCGAAGCGCCGTCACTTTTCCCATGTTGCTCTCTTTGGTATGCTTCTCTCCTGGAATAAACTCAATCGCATCGCTCTTGACAAAACCATAATTGATCGGATTGCAATATTTGATTTCTTTTGTCTGCATGATCTCATCTATTTCTTTTTGTTTTATAGATACCTTATTTTCCTTTACCTCTGCTTCTCCGTTTTTATGCATCGAAACCTCGGTGTTTGCTCTTAAATAAAATGCAGCCCCAAGAGAAGTCCGAATCTCTCTTTCCAAGCTCTCGGATGCACGCAACACGCCAAAGCAAGAAATTAGAAAAACCGCTATTACAAAGATCACCAGAAAGAGACTGATGGTTTTTCCTTTTTTTCGCGATAAATAAGTAAAAGCTTTATATACCCCATTCATCTCTCTGTTTCAACTCCTTTCCAAAGAAATTATATCGCGGTTTGATTTGTTTTTGATTTGTTTTTCATTCGTTTTTGATTTGAAAGAACAAAACTGCCGGCACATTGTCCGACAGCTTTGTTTGTTCCAGTCATTCTTTGATTCGTCATCCTTGATTTCTGGTTCCATCATAGTTGATCACGGATTTCTTTATCATGCTCTGATGGTTCTTTTAAATTACATTCATTTAGTTTCAGATAAAATGCGACTCCTCTCTCTGTGTTCTTCATCCAATAAATCATGTGATGGAGATCCAATATCATCTTGATAATATACAGCCCCAAACCACTTCCGCCTGTCGCCTTACTTCGCGATTTGTCTGCCCGGTAAAAAGGTGTGAACAGATGTAAAAGATCGTCTTCTGGAATCCATACCCCTGTATTTTCAATCACAAAAACGGTTTCCAATTCATACTCCTGCAAAGTGAGGAACACATCCTCTCCGCAGGGAGAATGCAAAACCGCATTGCCAACTAGATTTGACAATGCTTTCTTCCAGAGATTCGGATTGACAGACAAAACCAAATCTCTGCCGATCTTCTGGTGAATCTTTATGTTTTTATTTTGTGCAAGCGGTAAGACAGACTGTACTACCTCATGGATCAATTTCGAGAGTGAAACATCCTGCAGGGAATCCGCCAAATCAATCTGTTCCATTTTTGCGATCAAAATTATTTCTTGCATCAAATGCTCGATCTCTTCCACTGATTTCAATGCTTCAGGCAAATATTTTTGATGATTCTGATAATCTCCGTATCCAAAAATCATATTTTCAATTTGTCCCTTTAAAATCGTCAGCGGCGTTTTCAATTCGTGAGATACTGCTGCAAAAAAATTTCTTCGCTGTGCTTCCAACGCCTTTATTTTTTCAACATCATCTGTCAGCTGACGATTGGCGTCTGTTAATTCCTCCATCGCCGTCTGCAGCCGGCCTGCCATTGTATTTAAGCTAACCGCAAGCACACCAATTTCATCACTGCGATTAATTTCACATTTCCAGGTCAAATCCAGATCTGTCATTCGCTTTGAAACCTGACTGATCTTTGCAATCGGCGCAACAATCACCTTGCTGCAAATAAGTGCACTGAAAAAAGACAACAAAAAAATGATTACAAGAACTGCCGGTAAGAACTTAAGCATCAGACTTAAAATGGTATCTGCTGTTTGTGTTTGTGAAGATACTACAAGTGTATATTCCATTTCACAGTCTGAAAATGTAACTGTCGTTGCAAAACTGTTTGTTACAGCGGCCAACTCCAGTTCTTCTGTTTTAATTTTGCCAAAATGCAAAGACCCTTGATCGTCAGACAAAATTGCTGTTGCATTGTTCTCGATGCAAAAATCATAAATTGTATCAATCGCATCCTCAAACTGCAGTTCATGCAGTCTTGACACAAGCAGATTGGTCTGATCTTCCAATTTCCAATTTGATACCGCCTGATATTGCTTCGGCAGGACAGTCAATACGATGCCGTAAATCAAGGTACTACAAATTGTCAGCGCAGAAAAGACCCATAAAAATACCTTTACGCTCAGACTGGTTTTAATTTTCTTTCGCAATCTTATACCCCACCCCTCGAACTGTTTCAATATAGGTGACACCTAACTTTTTGCGCAGATTCATAATATGAAAATTGACGCCCTTTTCATCTCCCACAAAATCATAGCCCCAGACAAGATTGAGCAATTCATCTCTAGTAAAAACACGCCCTTTGTTTTTTAGAAGCAGTAACAAAATTTCAAATTCCAAATGCGTCAGCGACACCTCTGTTCCAGAAACAGTCACTTGTCGTTCTAGTTCATTTAGCTGAATCTCTTTATAACAAATTGTGTCAGAAATCGAAATTGCCGATGCTCTCCGCAGAAGCGCTTCTACACGTTTTAAGACGAGCCTGATCGAAAAAGGCTTTGTGATATAATCGTCCGCAAGCTTATCAAAGCCTTTTATTTGAGCGTCCTCTGTGTCCAACGCTGTAATCAGAATAATCGGAATTTTTGATTCCTGCCGGATCATTTCACATACCGTATATCCATCAATCTTTGGCAGCATCAGATCCAACAAAATGAGGTCAAACTCCTGTCTGTGAAATGCATTGATTCCTTCCAATCCATCCATTGCGGTCGTGACTTGATATCCTGCACACGTAAGCGGCTCGGATAATATTTTCTGTATCGCAATTTCATCCTCAATGATTAGTATTTTATACATATATGCTCCTTCCAGAGAATCAGGATTGCTTTAAAAAAAGAAACGCCGAAAACATTGAAAAATCAACGTTTTCGGCGGAGTTGTTGGCGTCGCTAAGAGGATTTGAACCTCCGACCTACCGCTTAGGAGGCGGTCGCTCTATCCAGCTGAGCTATAGCGACAATTACAAAATCTATATCAATAATTTCTTACTACCTTATTCTTCATAATTAAGATTGCCCTGCATCCAGATCACGCCTTTGAAACGTCTACCTACTGCCGGCTCTCCCAGCAAATCAGCACGATTGATACAAACATCGAACACAAGATCGTTACAGTTGACAGTCAGCGCATAAAGCTCTTCCTCGGTCAAATGATTCTTAATTAAATGATAATCCAAGATCTCACCCAAAATGCTATATTGATCACTCTCAATGCCATAGGGCATAAAATAGGAACTGACAATCGTCAGTATATCTTCGTTCATAATCCTTCGCGAAATCATAGAGTAAGTATCTATATCTTCTAAGGTAAGATTCTCAATTGCTTCTTCGTCGCCTTCACGCGCCGCTGCAATCAAATGATTCCTCTCACGCGATAGATTGTCATCCTGATCGGATTGGAAGTCATTCTTCTGGATTGGAAGGAGAATCTTGCCAAAGCTGGACAACGCAGACAGTGTAGTTGTCGTATGCAGTCCACTCATTGCGCTTGTATCCTTTTTATTCAGATAATCAATTGCATTCTGAAGATAAAAGATCAAAGTAACGCCTAACTTGATCTCATCACACACACCGGCATAAGAATCTTTCTCTGCATGCTTCTCTACATCGACTCTTTCTGAAGTACTAACTCCGGTTCCCTGAAAATAAGGATAGAAATAATCGGCTTCAAAAACATCTTCTTCTGTATATTCTCCACGTACAGCAATCCCGATTAGTTCCCCATAATCCTTGCATAACTCGGCAAACACATTCCCTTGCTCATCTTCGGAAATCACCTTTCGATCTGGATGATCTGTTACTTCCTGAATTAACGCATCGATTTCTTTCTTCTTCTTCAATTTGCTGAATCCGATACTTTTTAAAAAGCTATGCATGTCTCCCCTTCTTTCTGTACCTGTAGCCTTATCTATTATATACCAAATGGTATGAATTTGTAAACGCTAAATTGCAATTTTTTATAAAATAATTATAAACAATTTTGCCCTCTTGAGACCTTCCCCTTATTTTAAAAAAAACTAATTTTTTGCACCGACTGCAAGATCTAATGCTTCCTTCTCTTCATCCGAAAGAACAATCACGGAATTTCCTTTGATTATTTCTTTAATGTAGGTGTAACACCCTTCCCGGCTATGCATGGCATTGATAATAAATCCATCATCCTCTTTATTTAACAGAGCAAGCGAAAAGCTTAGCTTTCCACCCATCTCATGAAAGGCATCATATTTGACCATCCCAATCTTCTGAAATGTATTGCTTAAATTTTGCGAAATCTTCTCAATCTCCTCCTCATTTTTTTGATTGGAAGCAATCAATCCCTCTATTTCATTTACCCGCTGAATCAGATTGTCTTCCAGCGAGCTTCCATCTTTACCAAGTAAAAACTGCTTATATTTCTTTTTCAGCTTATGATTTTGTACTACGTTTACAAGAATTATAATAAATAAAATCAGATGCAGCCCCGCCATTCCCAATAAAATATAAGCTGCATAATCATTGATCAGATTCATAAATTCCATATTTTTCTTCCTTTCTCATATCTTTGAACCTATGTTTGTTATTCTTGCATGGAAGCAAACAATTCCATAATGCGCTCTAAATCCTCTTTGCTGTAATATTCAATTTCAATTTTTCCCTTTTTATGATCTTTGGAATGAATATTTACCTTTGTACCCATGATATTTTTCAACTTTTGTTCTAAATCCTGATAAATGATAGAAAGTGTGGAATCCTCTTTTTTCTTTGCAATTTCTTCCTTTTGATTTTGAATCTTTTTAATTAGTTTTTCTGTTTCACGAACACTTAATTTTTCATCAAAAATCTGTTGTGCCAGTATGTATTGTTGTTCTTCATCTGCAATCGCCAACAGCGCTCTTGCATGACCCGTGGAGATCATTTCATCAATGACCATCTGCTGCACTTTTTCATTCAGTTTTAACAGACGAATTGAGTTTGTCACTGCGGTTCTTGATTTCGATACCCGCTCCGCCACTTCATCTTGCTTCAAATGAAATTCGTTCAAAAGACGCTTATAAGCCATTGCTTCTTCAATCGGATTGAGACTCTCTCTTTGAATATTTTCAATTAGAGAAATCTCTACTGTCTCCTGTTGATTTAATTTCTTTATAATTACAGGTATTTCCTTTAGACCAGCGATCTTTGCAGCCCGCCATCTTCTTTCACCTGCAATAATCTCATAATAATCGGTTTTATCCTGTACCAATAACGGCTGTAATATTCCAAATTGTTTGATTGATTCCGCTAATTCCAATAATGCGTCTTCTTCAAAATTCTTTCTCGGCTGTTCTCGATTCGGCTCAATCTTATTGATATCTATATTTGTATCTTGACGAATTGTTTTTTCTGATGATTGCGATGACTTCATTCCAACTCTGTCAGTAATCAGACTATCCAGTCCTTTTCCGAGGCCGCTTTTTTTATTTACTGCCATTATTGCAAATCCTTTCTATCTATTACTTCCTTCGCTAACAATCGGTAACTTTCTGCTCCGGCAGATTTTGAATCATATAAATTAATCGGCAACCCATGACTAGGTGCTTCTGCTAATCGGATATTCCTTGGAATAATCGTCTTATAGATGGTCGTATTGAGATTGCTTTTTACATTTTCAACTACTTGCAGGGATAGATTTGTTCTGGCATCGTACATCGTAAATACGACACCTTCCATCTCCAAACTGGGATTTAAACGCTTCTGCACCAGTTGAATTGTATGAATCAATTGGCTCAATCCTTCCAATGCATAATACTCACATTGAATCGGAACCAATACGGTATTGGCGGTAGTCATTGCGTTGATCGTCAGCATATTTAATGAGGGCGGACAATCAATGACCAAAAAATCATAGTCATCTTGAATATAATCGATCTCATTTTTTAGAATATACTCTTTTTCTTTGATTTCCAATAACTCTATCTCTGCTCCGGCCAGATTTACATTTGAAGGAATCAAAAATAATTTTTCAATTTCAGTCTTATGAACACTCTCCCGGACTGTACACTCTCCCAGCATCAATTCATAAACAGTATTTTCAATCTCTTCCTTTTCTATTCCAAGTCCACTGGTCGTATTTCCCTGCGGGTCCATGTCTATCACTAAGACCTTTTTACCGGCTTCTACAAGACAAGAAGACAAATTAATTGCCGTAGTTGTCTTGCCAACCCCACCCTTTTGGTTGGCGATCGCAATTATTCTTCCCATAGTAATTCCTTTCTCTACATACTTTCTTCATTATATCACTAAGCTTTGTAGATTTCCATAAAAAAATGTGATGTATCTTAGATTTCTAACATATGCTTCAATTTCTGTCTTATTTACAATTGAAATTTATATAATCTGTTTAGTTTTCGATCAAAACAATTTTCCTGCTGCCCGGTTCCTTTCATTTGTATCATGCTCTGACACTTGCAAATAAAACATCAGAGCTTTGTGCTGTCCAGTCAAACGCGAGCTTTTGTTTGCAATGCAATCGCATCATCCACGAATTATATCAACACAAGGACGTGCAATAAATAGTTCATATTTCTGACTTTTGATAATTGAGTATCAGATATTTATCTTTGTAAAGAATGTTTCACAGCATGTTTCACGTGAAACAATTTATATTACAAATCAAATCTGCAAAATATCGTTCACATCTTCATAAATCACCAGGTTGTTTCACGTGAAACATACCATGATACTACTCTTCCGTCGCTTTCCAGGGAATAACAATTTCAGTCCTTGTAGTTCCATCTTTTCTTTCCTTAATATTCATCCTACCAGAGTATAATTCTAACATATTTCTAAGAGATAACATACCTTCATCCCAACTATGACCAGCCGTATACTCTACATCATCCTGCTCACGACGAAAACCACATCCAACCATTTTAGTCCGAATTACAAGATCCTGTGAGCGGCAATTCAATTCAAGATCAATAACACTCGGATCTTCAATCTTTCTAACAGGATCGCAGAGTTCTTTTATTGCATAAATTATTGCCACGCAAATCTGATCTGGCAAATGGTATTCTGGATCATTCGTTTTATAATCTATTTGAATCTCATTTTTCTTTTGGAAATAATCTATATAATACTGAATGGAGAAACCAAGGTTATTTTTTAGAAACGGATATATCTGGTAGGATACATCTTTCAGATCATAAGTCATTTTCTGTATTGTCTTTGATGCAATTTGTAATTCCAGCCAGCATCGTTTGGGATCCATATCTGCAAGCTTTATGCAAAAACCAATTTTTTTGCTTATTTCATTGACAGATCCCATCAGCACCGATTGAAGAAATTGTTGAAATTCCATTCTTTTTTCAAATGAACCTTGAATCAAATTTTCTTTCAACTGCAGGTCCTTCTCCAGCTGCTGCTTCATAGCATCCCGCTCTATCTCTGACTGCTTTTGCAGATGAAGCAATTGATCTAGCTCTGTAATCTTTTCAGACAACGAAGCAATCTGAAGCTGAATTTTCTTTGCTGCTTCCTCTAAATTTTTTCGATTCGCTTTAAGTTCTTTGATCTTCTCAGAATCTGATATTGCACTGGTATTTTGCGGAAAAAATGCCTCATAGCTTTTATCCTGAGAGGATTCAATCACAGAGATAAACTCATTAATTTCTTCTATCTCCATACCAATCTTTTTTCCCTGAGCAGTCGCATCTATCTTCTGTTCCATCAATTCTTGTCTGGTTCTCAAAAAATATTCTTTTATCATAGCTCCACCTCTTAGAACGTATGTTTAATCAACAACATGACCTTGTAATACCCACATTATAGCATATTTGAGAAAAAAATGATATTTTATTTGTATATTGCTCCATTATCGTCTATAATATAAGAAAGAAAATACACCAGAAAGAAAGGGATGATATTATGAAGAAGCATATTCGTAACATTGCAGTCCTCACCGTTCTTACGACCGCTGCCATACATGTCATTAACCGTATAATTTCGATTACCAGCACAATGAAGAATTTATTAAAAAAAGACTATGGGCAGTTTTTTGATTGGAAGTATGGTAAAATATTTTACACGCAACATGGAAAAGGTTCTCCTGTATTACTAATCCACGATCTCAATCCGTGCTCCTCCGCAATGGAATGGAATCAGATTTATAAATATCTTTCCAAAAATCATACTGTATATTCCTTGGATTTACTTGGCTGCGGGCGAAGTGATAAACCGAATCTGACTTACACCAACTACTTGTATGTTCAGCTGCTGACCGATTTTATTAAAAATGTGATCCATGAAAAGACCAATTTAATTGCAACTGGAACATCGTGCTCTTTTTCCATTATGTCCTGCAATATGGATCCGGAATATTACAATAAAATTATCTTAATCAATCCGGAAAGTCTGACCGAACTGACAAAGATTCCAAGCAAAGGAAAAAACGCTTTTAAATTTATGATGGATCTTCCTATCATTGGTACAATGCTGTATCACAGACGTTACTGTAAAGCAAATATCAAGCGAAGATTCTACCAGCAATATTTTGAAAGATCACACGTTATCACAGACAAGACTTTAGACATGTACTATGAATCCGCCCATCTTGGAAACAGCAAGGGCAAATACTTACAATCGAGTATGGATGCCAATTATACCAATATCCATATTGTACATGCATTAAAGAAGATCAACAACAGCATTTTTATCATTGGAAGCAAAGAACAGGAGGATTGCATAGAGATTCTCAAATCCTATCAGAAATATAATCCTTCGATTGAAGCAGCCGAAATCCCCCACTCCAAATATCTCCCGCAAATGGAGGTTCCAGAAAAATTTTTAAATCAATTGACCGTATTCCTGGAATCTGTTTAAAAAAGAATTGTCAAAAAAAACGCAGCCGCATGATCAAAATCATCATGCGGCTGCAGTCTTTTTAGAATCACAAAATCGGATTCTTCACAGGAGTTCCTGATTTTCTTGGATAAGCTTTTGGTGTACGACGTTCTTTCTCAATTAGAACGAAGGAACGGCCGACATCCGTATTTGGCAGTTGAAAATGATGTACCTGTTGGACTGTTCCGCCCAATTGTTGAATTGCTTTTTGTGCCTGCTGCAATTCTTCTTCAACTTCTCCCGATTTATAGGATGCAAAGATTCCTCCCACTTTTACAAAAGGGATACAATATTCGCTCAAAGAAGCAAGATTTGCAACTGCACGAGATGTACAGAGATCAAAGGATTCCCGATATTCTTTTTTTCTCGCCAACTCCTCTGCTCTCCCATGCACCGCTTCAATCTGATGAAGCGCTAAGCCGTCAATTACCTCCTGTAAAAATATGACTCGTTTGTTCAAAGAATCCAGTAAAACAATGTTCAAATTTGGAAACGCGATTTTTAATGGAATTCCAGGAAAGCCTGCTCCTGTTCCCAAATCAAGAACAGTCATTTTCTTTTCTAAGTCAAGTACCTGAACCAGACTTAAGCTGTCAATAAAATGCTTTTCTACTACTTCTTCATAAGAGGTAATTGCGGTAAGATTCATCACCTTATTTTTCTCAATCAACATTTGATAATAAGTCAAAAGCTGCTCAATCTGCTGTTCGGATAAGGACAGGTGCAATTGCTCCAACCCCCGGTATAATTTTGTTAAATCATAATTCATAAGCGACTCCTACGTTTGTACAAACTTGTTTACTCTGAACAATGCAAAATCATCCATTTCGATATTTCATTTGCTCCAGATAAACGAGAAGCACTGAAATATCGGCCGGAGATACTCCTGAGATTCTGGAGGCCTGTCCAACAGAAGACGGCTGATACAAATTCAACTTTTGTATTGCTTCTGTGCGCAAGCTCTTAACCTGATGATAATCAAAATGCTCCGGCAATTTTTTATGCTCCAGCTTCTTAAATTGCGCTACCTGCTTCATCTGCCGTTTGATATACCCATCATATTTCACATGAATGTTGACCTGTTCGATCACATCATAAGGCAAAGCGAGACGATTCAAATCAAGCTCCTCCAAATCTTCATAACAGAGCTCAGGGCGGCGCATCAATTCTGCCAAGGTTGTTCCTGTTTTTAAGGGCACGCTTTGATGCTCCTGCAATAATGTTTGAACCTTCTCACTGGCGCCAACGGCAACATGCGAGATTCTTTCCACTTCCTTTGCAATCAACGCTTCTTTTTTCACAACAGCATCGTATCGCTCTTTTGAGATCAAACCAATCTCGTAACCGATTCGTGAAAGACGCAAATCCGCATTGTCCTGACGCAGAATCAAACGATACTCAGCCCTCGAAGTCATCATGCGGTAAGGCTCAGTATTCTCTTTTGTTACAAGATCATCAATCAAAACTCCAATGTAAGCCTGAGACCGATCTAAAATCAGAGGCTCCTGTCCCTTTATATACATTGCCGCATTGATTCCCGCGATCAGCCCCTGGCCCGCCGCTTCCTCATATCCTGAGCTGCCGTTAAACTGCCCGGCAGAAAAACATCCGCGAATGGCCTTAAATTCCAGGGAAGGCTTTAATTGCCTGGGATTGATGCAGTCATATTCTATGGCATAAGCATTGCGAACAATTTTTGCATGCTCCAATCCTGGTACCGTGCGGTACATCTGATATTGTACATCCTCAGGCAGAGAACTGGACATTCCACCGACATACATCTCATTGGTGCTTAATCCCTCCGGCTCAATAAAAACCTGATGCCGATTCTTATCAGCAAATTTTACAACCTTATCCTCAATCGAAGGACAATAACGAGGCCCGGTTCCTTCAATCATCCCCGAAAACAGAGGGGAACGATGTAAATTGTCGCGGATAATCTCATGTGTTTTGTCATTGGTATAAGTCAACCAGCAGGACACCTGTTCGATTTGAACCTCCTCTGGATCGGTTGTAAATGAAAAGGGCACCACACGCGCATCACCAAGCTGCTCTTCCATTTTGGAAAAATCAATCGACCGCCGGTCAATTCTTGCAGGCGTTCCTGTCTTAAAACGAAACAATTCTACACCATGATTTTTCAGAGAATCGCTGAGACGGCGAGCTGCCTGCAGTCCGTTGGGACCGGTCTCATGGATGACCTCTCCATACAAACACCTGGCTCGCAAATAAGTCCCGGTGCACAGAACTACCGCTTTGCAGTAATACGTTGCACCGGAATAGGTTTTAACACCTTTGATGATACCGTCTGTTACGATAAATTCCGTCACCTCTGCCTGACGCAATGTAAGGTGATCTGTCTGCTCCAAGGTGCGGCGCATAAAACGGCTGTATTCTGCTTTATCGGCCTGAGCCCGCAACGAATGTACCGCCGGCCCCTTTGACTGATTCAACATCTTTGATTGAATAAATGTATGATCAATCGCAATTCCCATCTGTCCGCCCAAAGCATCCACTTCTCGTACTAAATGTCCCTTTGAGCTCCCTCCAATATTCGGATTGCAGGGCATCATGGCAATACTTTCAATACTAATTGTAAAAAGAATGGTTTCCAATCCCAAACGGGCACAAGCCAGCGCCGCTTCGCATCCGGCATGGCCGGCGCCGACCACACAGACCTCATATGTTTCTACAACCGAAGGCATGAAATCTCCTCCTTTCAAAAATTTCACTGTTTCGGATCTTGACGGAAAGTCTTTATTTTCCCACGCAGAATTTTGAAAATATTTCATCAATTAAATCTTCTTCCACCGACTCGCCAAGAATCTTTCCCAAAGCTTCATAAGCATTCATCAAATCAATTGAATAAAAATCCTCCGGCATATCCAAGCCAATACTTTCATTTACCATGCAAAGACTTTGCGATGCTTCTCTCAGATTCTCAATCTGCCGGATATTTGTCAAAAATACTTCATCATGAATGGATAACCTTCCCTGAAAAAACATTTGCTGAATAAGTGATGATAATTCCTTGACTCCAGTCTGATTCCGCATGGAAACAGAAAGAATCGGATGATTCAATTTTTGCGCTAATTGCTGCTCTTCAATCTGTTGGTCTAAATCACTCTTATTTAACAGGACAATCGCTTTCCTATCACGAATCATCAAAAGAATCTCTTCATCACTTTCATCAAGTGGAACCGATGCATCCATGACATAAAGAATCAAATCCGCCTGCTGCAAATACTCCTTTGCTTTTTTGACGCCAATTTGTTCAACGGTATCCTCGGTGCTGCGAATCCCGGCTGTATCGACCACATGCAAAATAATTCCGTCAAGAGAAATTTGTTCCTCAAGAACATCTCGCGTCGTACCTGCAATCTCAGTCACAATTGCCCGCTCTTTTCCCACCAACACATTGAGCAGTGAAGATTTTCCGGCATTCGGCTTGCCGACAATCACCGTATGAATGCCCTCCTTCAATAATACACCGTTTTCTGAGTTTTTGAGCAGGTTGTCCACATCCGCAATCCATCCCTGGACACATTCACCTAATGTTGCTCTGTATCCGTGTAAGCTGACATGCTCAGGATCATCTAGTGCGGACTCAATAAAAGCGATTTGATGCAAAATCTGCTGACGGATGGTTTGAATTTTCTGAGACAGATCCCCCTGCAGCTGACGGAGCGAATTCTGTCGTGCAAACTCATTTTTGGCAGAAATCAAATCCATAACTGATTCAGCCTGCGACAAATCCATGCGTCCGTTCAAAAACGCACGTTTCGTAAATTCTCCTGGCTCTGCCATCCGCGCTCCATGTTGGATCACAGTTTCCAGAATCCGTTTCATCACCACAATTCCGCCATGGCATTGAATCTCAACGGTATCCTCCTTTGTATAGCTGTTGGGAGCTTTCATCACCGCAACCAGAACCTCATCAATGACTTCCGCGCCGTCACAGATCATACCATAATGAAGCGTATGACTTTTGACCTCAGACAAATACTTTTTTCCGTTTTTAGAACGATAAATCTGATCTATAACCGACAAGGAATTGCTGCCGCTGATTCGTATGATTCCAATCCCCGAATTGGTCATCGCTGTCGCAATTGCTGCTATCGTATCTGTATCCATAATAAATCTCCTTATGGAAAAGGCTTTCTCAACAACATTCGATTTGAGAAAGCCTTTTTCTTAATTATATCTTTTCAAAGTAACGACCACATGGCGGAAGGGTTCGTCGCCTTCACTGTGCGTATTGACGTATCTGTCATTCTGCAGCGCCGAATGAATCACTCTGCGTTCAAACGGATTCATCGGTTCCAGAGAAACGGGACGCTTAGTCCGTTTTACCTTATATGCAATATTCTTTGCCAGGTTCTCTAAGGTCTCTTTTCTTCTTTTGCGGTAATCCTCGGTATCAATCTTAACCTTTACATATTGATCGGAATTCTTATTCGCTACCAGATTCACAAGATATTGCAAAGAATCCAAAGTCTGTCCCCTCTTCCCGATTAAGACACCCATCTCTTTGCCCTTCATCTCTACTTCCACAACATTAGAATCCTCTTCCCGATTGATGATTAGCTCTACTTCCATCCCCATCGTTGCAAACACATCCATCAAAAAACTGCGAATCGCATCTTCCAACGTAGATTTCTTCCAAACCTTAATCACAGCCGGCTTGCTACCAAATCCCAAAAAACCTGAGCTTCCCTTTTCAATCACTTCATATTCAATCTTATCGCTGGTTGTCCCAAGCTGAATCAGGCTATCTGTAATTGCATCTTCTACTGTCTTGGCTGATACTTCAATAAATTCCATTACAACTGCCCCCTTTTATCATGGCAATAGAAAGACCCATGGTGAACTTCTATTGTATTTCAAAATCTGCAACTGTTCAGACAAGCTGAGCCATGATCAAAAATTATTGTCTGTTATTCCTCTCATTAAATTCTTTTACCAGATTCGCCTTCGCTGCCATACTTCCAGGCTTGGCCTTTTTGCTCTGTTCTGACACCTGGCGCAGCTTTTCTTCCTGATCTTTGGTCACAACCTGTGCTTTTTCAGATAATTTTCTTGTATTCATACGCGCAGCGGAAGAAATCTGATTCTCAGAAATTCCTTTTTTCGCCCGCTTTTTCTTTGCCTTTTCCTGATTCTTCTTAATCAATTCATCCAAATCAATCTTATCCATGTAACGA
This sequence comes from uncultured Lachnospiraceae bacterium, assembly GCA_947089585.1. Lineage (GTDB taxonomy): Bacteria > Bacillota > Clostridia > Lachnospirales > Lachnospiraceae > 14-2. Next base: position 15,977 of record CAMULB010000007.1, read on the forward strand.
TTGATTACAACCTGCTGAATACTGCGAATCAGTGCACCGGCAATCCAGTAAATACCAATACCGACCGGAACTGAGAATACCATGATAAAAGAAAAAATCGGCATCATATAGTTCATCGTCTTCATCGAACTGGACATGGTATCATTCTCTGCTCCCGCATTTGGCGTAGGCATCAGCTTAATATTCAACACCTGCGTCACAGCAGACAGGACTGGAACCATAATTGCACCAAATACAATTAAGTACTCGCCGGCGGACCAACCAGAACGAATCAGCTCCAACGGCGCATTGGCAATGTTAATTCCCAAAAAGAAATTCAAATGCTCCAGCTGCGCTTCCAGAGTCTCAATCATGCCGCCCATTCCGGAAAACGTATCCTTTAATGTCTCCCAGGCGCTTACCGGCATCTTATACAGTACGTCAATAATTGAATTTGCAGCTTGTACTTCGGTTCCTTCAAAATTTAACGATACCGTTCTCAGATTGATCTGTTCCATAAAATCGGTCATCAGCTTCTGGTAGCCAGAATGACCCATAATTCCCTGAACGACCGGATCAAAGTATTCTTTAATTCCGCCTACATAGGCCGGAATATTATAAATGACACGATACAAAGCCAGCAAAATCGGCATCTGAATTGCTAACTGCACACAACTGCCGCTTAAGGAGATCCCATATTTCTGATAAACCATCTGGGTCTCTTCATTCATGGCCATCATTGAAGCCTGGTCTTTCTTTCCCTTGTACTTCTTCTGAATTGCCTGAATCTCAGGCTGCACCTTGGCCGACAATTTGGAAAACTTCTGCTGGCGGATAGTCAGCGGAAGCAAAATCAAATACATAATAACTGTAAAGATAATAATACACAAACCAATATTCTGAACATGAAATACACCATTTAAGAACATATAGATCCAGTTCATGATGTAACCAAGCAGCTTGGCAATCGGCCCGATAAACATGCCCGTATACTGTGTCAATATATTTTCTGCCAATGTTAGAAACCTCCTATTTATGGAACGGGATCATATCCGCCTTTTGAAAAAGGATTACATCTCAATATTCTCCACCCTGCCAATACAGACCCCTTCAGCGCCCCATATTTTTGAATCGCCTCTAACCCATAGGTCGAACAGGTGGGATAATAGGGACACTTGGTCGTCTTCATGGGCGATAAATATTTTCTATAAAGTTGAATCAAAAAAATCAATACTTTTTTCAAAATAATTCCATCTTCTTTTCATTAAATTAAACACTTCTCCGAATTTTGTGCAGACCGCTCAAATGCAGCAATGCTTTTTCCATCTGATGATACGAAATTCCCTTTGCATTCACCCGCGCAATCACCACAACATCTAAACCACTCAAAAATAATCCTTCATTCAGTCGATAGCTTTCTCTGATCAATCTAGTAATGCGATGTCTTATAACACTGTTTCCTACTTTCCTGCTCACCGAAATTCCAATACGATTTCTTCCGAGATGATTTTCCAAAACATACATAACCAGGAACCGATTGGCATAAGATATTCCATTGCGATATACATTTTGGAAATCCCGGTTCTTCTTCAACGACTCAGAAAACTGCATGGTCAAATCATATCCTCCTGTAAGAAGAAGAAAGACCACAAATTATGTGGCCTAAGCTGATAATTTTTTTCTTCCTTTTAATCTTCTTGCAGCCAATACTTTTCTTCCGCCTGCGGTTCTCATTCTGGCTCTGAAGCCGTGCACCTTTGCTCTGTGCCTCTTTTTAGGTTGATAAGTCATCTTCATATGGTATACACCTCCTCTATGTTAAAAAACATCATTACAATTATAACAAATAATCCTTTGAAGTCAAGCTATTTTCCGATATTTTTACGATTTTCCCTCTAAAAATACTGCGAAAAGAGAATCGAATCCGATCGTGGAAAACGTTTGCCGCAAAATATACGAAAAACAAACTTATCCAAACAGAATGTTGATAGAATTCATGTCCATATATATAAGGAAGAAACTCATGCTCATGTGTACAAGTGGATGTTTACATAAAGTTATGCACAAATTGTGGATATCTTGTGGATATCTTGCGGACAAGCTGTGAGTAATTTTTCCAATTCCTTTATTTTCCTTGATAAATCACTGTTTTTGCCATGTAGATATGTTTATAAGCAATGCCAGGCATATCCGACAAAACGTCTTTCCGCACCGCATTTACGGCAAATCACGCAGACGAAAACATTCTTACACAAAAGAGGGTCTACTGAAACCTAAGAATAATATCTTGCTAAATCCACGGATTTGGGTTATTATAGAGTATGGAAGATTATGATATGACTTGAACAAAAAACGTATTGGAGAATTCTATATGCAGCTAATTTTAGAAAAATGGGATGAGATACTTAAGACCGTAAAAGAAGAGCATGAATTATCAAAGGTATCCTTTGACACATGGTTAAAGCCCCTAAGCGTCTATGGAATCGAAGGAAATAAGCTTTATATTTTAGTTCCATCCGAACAGATGGGACTGAATTATATTACAAAAAAATACACTCTTCCAATCAAGGTAGCAATTGCAGAGCTTACCGGTATGGATTTTGAGATTGAATTCATTTTGCAGGAGCAGACAAAAGGTATTTCACCTCTGACGAGCCAGGGAGAGAAACCCGCTTTTTCCCAAAGCGCCAAAAGCTTTACCCTGAATCCCAGCTATACCTTTGACTCCTTTGTTGTCGGAAAAAATAATCGTTTTGCTCATTCCGCTTCTCTCGCTGTAGCTGAATCTCCAGGTGAAGTCTATAATCCTCTTTATATTTACGGCGAACCGGGACTGGGCAAGACCCATCTGATGCAGTCGATTGGACATTTTATTCTCAATCAGAAACCGGACAAAAAAGTACTTTATGTTACATCGGAGGAATTTACCAACGAGGTCATTGACTCGATCCGAAATGGCAATGCCTCCGCCATGACAAAATTAAGAGATAAATACCGTACCGTTGACGTGCTGATGATTGATGATATTCAATTTATCATTGGCAAGGAGAGCACGCAGGAAGAATTCTTTCACACCTTCAATGTTCTCCACTCCGCCAGAAAACAGATCATTCTCTCATCGGATAAACCACCAAAGGATATGGAGACATTAGAAGAACGGATCCGTTCACGCTTTGAATGGGGACTTTTGGCAGACGTCGGCTATCCGGATTATGAAACACGTATGGCAATTTTAAGAAGAAAAGAGGAAGTGGACGGCTTCCATCTCGCCGATGAGATCTTAGATTATATTGCCACCAATATTAAATCCAACATCCGTGAACTGGAAGGCGCGCTCAACAAGCTGTTGGCCTTTTCCAATTTAGAGCATACCGAGATTACAATGGAAGTTGCTGTGCGCGAACTGCAAAATATTATTTCGCCAGATCAGGCAAGAGAAATAACACCGCAGCTGGTAATTGAGATTGTCGCTGAGCATTTTCACATCTCAACCGACCAGATGATCTCCAAGGCAAGAAGCAATGATATTGCAAAACCAAGGCAAATCGCAATGTATCTCTGCAAAAATATGACCAACACCTCCTTAGACTCCATCGGAACACTTTTAGGAGGACGAGATCACTCCACAATCATTCACGGAATACGGAAAGTCACAGAAGAATATGAAAAGAATGAAAACACTCAGAATTTGATTGAGACAATTAAGAAAAAGATTAATCCCAATTAACAATTGTGGACAAGTTATTCCAGTCGGCTGTGGAAGACTCTGGATAATTTTAAAGACCTTAACGGGAGGCTCTTTTGGCAATTTCCATTATCCACCTGATTTCAAGACCATTTCCATAGCGCATACACATACCTTTACACCGAAGGATTGTCCCAAAAAGCCTGTAATAATCCAGATTCTGAGGCTTATAAACATATTCACATCCCCTAATAAGACTAAGACGAATGTCTTATTATATTGATCTTTAATCTGGCCAGGAAGGAGTTATACACATCATGAAAATTATCTGTTCCAAAGCAGACCTGCTTCAGGGAGTTAATATTGTACTAAAAGCAGTTCCATCCAGAACGACAATGCCGATCTTAGAATGCATCCTGATTGAAGCACAGACTTCCCTTTCTACAGATGAAATTAAACTAACTGCCAACGATATGGAACTGGGAATCGAAACCAGAATTAAAGGACAGACCTTAGAGGACGGAGCGATTGCCATTGACGCTAAGATTTTTTCTGAGATTGTACGAAAGCTTCCAGACAATGAAGTAACAATCGAAACGGATGATCAGTTCCTTATGACCATTACCTGTGAAAAAGCAAAATTTAATATCATTGGCAAATCCACTGAGGATTTTTCTTATTTACCCTATGTAGAAAAGAACGATTCTCTTCATCTCTCTCAATTCACCTTAAAAGAAATCATTCGTCAGACCATATTTTCAATTGCTGACAGTGACACCAACAAAATTATGACGGGAGAATTATTTGAGATCGAAGAAAATCACCTGAAGGTTGTATCCTTAGACGGACATCGGATTGCCATTCGAAATATCGAACTAAAGGAATCCTACGCTTACCACAAAGCAATCGTTCCTGGTAAGACGCTGCAGGAGATCAGCAAAATACTTTCCGGCGACATGAACGATCCAATTACGATTTTCTTCACAGACAAGCATGTTATTTTTGAATTTAATAAAACCGTAGTTGTTTCCAGACTGATCGAAGGAGAATACTTCCGCATCGAACAAATGCTTTCTCCAGATTATGAGACCAAGATAAAAATAAACAAAAAAGAGCTTTTAAATTGTATTGATCGAGCAACGCTTTTAATTAAAGAGGGTGAGAAAAAACCAATCATAATGAATATTACCGACGAAATGATGGAACTAAAAATTAATTCCTACATCGGTTCTATGAACGAAGAAATTGACATTCTCAAAGAAGGAAATGACATATTGATTGGTTTCAATCCAAAATTTTTTATTGATGCGCTGCGTGTAATTGACGATGAAGAAATTACGCTCTATATGGTCAATCCCAAAGCGCCCTGCTTTATAAAAGACGAAAAGGAATCTTACATTTATTTGATTTTACCTGTCAATTTCAATGCTGCCAACAATTAATTGGTTTAGAGGTGGGATATTTTGGAAATAATTAAATTGCGAGACGATTACATCAAACTGGGACAGGCTCTGAAAGCGGCCAATGTAGTGGAGAGCGGTGTGATGGCAAAATTTGCCATTCAGGACGGGTTGGTACAAGTCAACGGCAGGATCGAGCTTCAACGAGGAAAAAAGCTGTATGACGGCGATCTTGTCACGTTTGAAAACGAAACAATCAAAATAGAAAAATGATTCTGAAATCCATTGAATTAAGTAATTTTCGTAATTACAAGAATCTGCATTTAGAATTCAGTTCGAGAACAAATATTCTTTTTGGAGACAATGCTCAGGGTAAGACCAACATTCTCGAAGCGATTTATTTAAGCGGGACAACCAAGTCTCACAAAGGCAGCAAGGATAAAGAGATGATCCGCTTTGGCTGTGAAGAAGCGCATATCCGTATGGTCGTGAACAAGAACGATCTGGATCATCAAATTGATCTTCATATCAAGAAAAATCGCTCCAAAGGAATTGCAATCAATCAGATGCCGATCAAAAAAGCTTCTGAGCTGTTTGGTTTTATTAATCTGGTATTTTTTTCACCGGAGGACTTGCATATTATTAAAAACGGGCCGGCAGAACGGCGCAGATTTTTGGATTTAGAATTATGTCAGCTGGACAAATACTATTTATATTATTTGACAAAATATCATAAAATATTAAATCAAAGAAATAAACTGTTAAAGGACGCAGCATTTCGTCCGGAATTGTTAGACACATTGTCCGTATGGGACGAACAATTGATTGAATGCGGTCGGAAAATTATTCTCGCAAGAGCGTCGTTTGTCAATCAGCTGCAGGAGATTGTATCCCATATACATAAAGAAATCTCAGGAAAAAAGGAGCATCTTTTGTTGCAATATGAGCCGGACAGCCAGGAAAATCAACTGGCGGAAAAGCTGAAGGCCTGCAGGGACAGAGATCTGAAATTAGGCCAGACAACCGCAGGGCCACACCGGGATGACCTTTCTTTTTTCATTGGCACAATGGATATCCGCAAATTTGGTTCTCAAGGGCAGCAGAGAACCTCCGCGCTTTCTCTCAAGCTTTCAGAAATTGAATTGGTAAAGCAATCAGTTCATGAGGTGCCGGTGCTGCTGCTTGATGATGTGTTGTCCGAATTGGACAGCGGAAGGCAGAATTTTCTTTTGCAGCGCATTCATGACATTCAGACGGTGATCACCTGTACCGGTTTGGATGAATTTGTAAAAAACAGGTTTGAAATCAATCGAGTATTTCAGGTAATTGACGGGCGGGTTTTTTTGATGCAGGATTAGGAGGTAATCAATGAGTAATGAATATGGAGCAGACCAAATACAGATCTTAGAGGGCTTGGAGGCAGTTCGGAAACGGCCAGGAATGTACATTGGAAGTACTTCTGCCAGAGGACTTCATCATCTGGTCTATGAAATTGTAGACAATGCAGTTGATGAAGCATTGGCGGGATATTGCGATCTCATTGATGTAACCATCCATCCGGATAATTCCATTACCGTCATCGACAACGGTCGGGGCATTCCGGTCGGGATCAACCATAAGGCCGGTTTACCGGCCGTAGAGGTTGTATTCACAGTGCTTCATGCCGGGGGAAAATTCGGCGGCGGCGGATACAAGGTTTCCGGAGGTCTTCACGGCGTGGGCGCTTCCGTTGTAAATGCGCTCTCGACCTGGCTGGAGGTAGAGATTTGCAGCGAGGGAAAGGTCTACAAGCAGCGCTATGAGCGGGGCAAGACGATGTATCCTTTAAAAGTGATTGGCGACTGTGATCCAGACCGCAACGGCAGTAAAGTCACATTTTTGCCGGATGATACCGTATTTGAAGATGTCATCTATGATTATGATACGTTAAAGAATCGTCTGCGGGAAATGGCCTTTCTGACCAAAGGCATCAAGATTACACTGCGGGATACAAGGCCGGGGAAGGAACAAGAGAAAAGCTTTCATTACGAGGGCGGAATTAAGGAATTTGTCACTTACCTCAATAAAAGCAAGGAAGCGCTTTATGATGCGGTGATCTATTGCGAGGGCGAACGCGATGACATTTATGTTGAGGTAGCCATGCAGCACAATGATTCCTACAATGACGCCACTTACAGCTTTGTCAATAACATTACGACGCCGGAGGGCGGAACCCATCTCTCAGGCTTTCGCAACGCTTTGACAAAGACCTTTAACAATTATGCGAGAAATAACAAGCTGCTCAAGGAAAATGAACCGGCGCTGTCGGGCGACGATATCCGGGAAGGATTAACGGCGATTATCAGCGTGAAAATTGAAGAACCTCAGTTTGAGGGGCAGACCAAACAGAAGCTAGGAAACAGTGAAGCCAGAGGTGCGGTTGATGCGATTGTCAGCGAGCAATTGACCTATTTTCTGGAACAGAATCCTGCTGTGGCAAAGGCGATTTGCGAGAAGTCTCTGCTGGCTCAGCGGGCGCGTGAAGCGGCCAGAAAGGCCAGAGATTTGACGAGAAGAAAGACAGCCTTAGAGAATACGTCTCTGCCCGGAAAACTGGCGGATTGCTCCGATAAAGATCCCAGAAATTGCGAGATCTATATTGTGGAGGGAGATTCCGCGGGAGGCTCAGCCAAGACGGCGAGAAGCCGTGACACACAGGCGATTTTGCCTCTGCGGGGAAAGATTCTCAATGTGGAGAAAGCAAGACTGGATAAAATTTACGGCAATGCCGAGATTAAGGCAATGATTACGGCGTTTGGCACCGGAATTCATGAAGATTTTGATATTACAAAGCTACGTTATCATAAGATCATCATTATGACCGATGCCGATGTAGACGGCGCACATATCAGTACCTTGCTTCTGACCTTCTTGTACCGTTTTATGCCTGAGCTGATCAAGCAGGGTTATGTCTATCTGGCAAAGCCGCCTCTGTTTAAGATTGAGAAAAATAAAAAAGTCTGGTATGCCTACAACGAATCGGAATTGAATCAGATTATGGCGGAAATCGGCCGCGACAGCAGCAATAAGATTCAGCGTTACAAAGGACTGGGAGAGATGGATCCTGAGCAGCTGTGGGAGACGACGATGGATCCTGAGCGCAGAATTCTCGAACGTGTGGTGATGGATGAAGAGAATTCTTCTGAGATTGATTTGACGTTTACGACATTGATGGGTGATAAGGTAGAGCCGAGAAGGGAATTTATCGAAGCCAATGCGGTCTATGTACAAAATCTTGACATTTGATGGATGATGTACACAGGAGGAGGAATTTTTAAATGGATGATAAGATATTTGACAAAATTGATGACGTGGACATGAAAAAAACCATGGAAAAATTCTATATCAATTATGCCATGAGTGTGATCGCATCCCGTGCCCTTCCGGACGTCCGTGACGGCTTAAAGCCGGTGCAGCGAAGAATCCTTTATGCCATGATCGAGCTCAATAACGGCCCGGACAAACCGCATCGAAAATGTGCGCGTATTGTCGGTGATACCATGGGTAAATATCATCCCCACGGCGACAGTTCGATTTATGGTTCACTGGTTAATATGGCTCAGGAGTGGTCTACCCGTTATATGCTGGTCGATGGACATGGTAATTTTGGTTCCGTGGACGGAGACGGAGCCGCCGCAATGCGTTACACCGAAGCCCGCTTAAGTAAGATCTCAATGGAGATGTTAGCAGATATTAACAAGGATACCGTTGATTTTGGCCCGAACTTTGATGAGACGGAAAGAGAGCCGCTGGTGCTGCCTTCCCGTTATCCCAATCTGTTGGTCAATGGGACGACCGGGATCGCGGTCGGGATGGCAACGAATATCCCTCCACATAATCTGCGCGAAGTGATTGGAGCCGTAATCAAGCTCATAGACAACCAGGTGGAGGAGGATCGCGACACTTCGATGGAGGAGATTCTTGAGGTCGTGAAAGGGCCGGATTTTCCGACTGGAGGTATGATTCTCGGCACAGCAGGAATTGAAGAGGCGTACCGGACCGGGCGGGGTAAGGTTCGAGTGCGTGCCATCTCCAACATAGAGCCGATGCAAAATGGAAAAAACCGCATTGTGGTTACAGAGCTGCCCTATATGGTCAACAAAGCCCGCCTGATTGAGAAAATGGCTGAGCTTGTGCGCGATAAAAAAGTGGACGGCATCACCGATCTTCGCGATGAATCCAATCGAGAGGGAATGCGTGTCTGTATCGAGCTGCGGCGGGACGTCAATCCAAATGTCATTTTAAATCAGCTCTACAAGCATACACAGCTGCAGGATACCTTTGGCGTAATTATGCTTGCGCTGGTCAACAACGAGCCGAAGATCTTAAATCTTAAGGATATGCTCGGACATTATCTCAACCATCAGAAAGAGGTTGTGACACGAAGAACGCGCTACGAGCTGAATAAGGCTGAGGAGCGGGCGCACATTTTGCAAGGCTTGTTGATTGCGCTTGACAACATCGACGAAGTAATTCACATCATTCGCAGCAGTAAGAACGTGGCTGCCGCGAAAAATGCATTGATGGAACGGTTTGAGCTGACCGAGGTACAGTCTCAGGCTATTGTTGATATGCGTCTGCGGGCTTTGACCGGCTTGGAGCGGGAGAAGCTGGAAGCAGAATACCAAGAGCTGATGGCCAAAATTGCCGAATTGAAAGCAATTCTGGCCGACGAGAAGAAGCTGCTTTTGGTCATTCGCGAGGAGATTGCGCTGATCTCTCAGAAATATGGAGACGATCGCAGATCTGTGATCGGCTATGATGAGTCTGATATCTCGATGGAAGATATGATTCCAAAAGCCAACGTAGTGATTACGATGACGCGGCTTGGTTACATCAAGCGCATGAGCGTCGATCAATTCCGCAGCCAGAACCGGGGCGGAAAGGGCATCAAGGGTATGGAGACGATTGAGGAGGATTACATCGAAGAGCTTTTGATGACGACAACGCATCATTACCTGATGTTTTTTACCAACCATGGCCGCGTCTACCGCATGAAAGCGTATGAGATACCAGAAGCCAGCCGCACGGCGCGGGGAACCGCAATCATCAATCTATTGCAGCTGATGCCGGATGAAAATATTACCGCGGTGATTCCAATCCAGGAGTACAAAGAGGGCAGCTATCTGTTTATGGCAACCAGAAACGGAATTGTCAAAAAGACGCCGATTACCGACTACGCCAATATTCGTAAAACCGGCTTAGCGGCGATCAGCCTGCGGGAAGAAGATGAACTGATTGAGGTAAAGGCCACAGACAATACCAAGGACATTATTTTGGTGACAAAATTTGGCCGCTGTATTCGTTTTCATGAGACAGACGTCAGAATTACCGGTCGTGTTTCTATGGGTGTAATCGGTATGAGCTTGAGCGATCAAGATCAAGTGGTTGGCATGCAGCTGCACACTCAGGGCGATTATCTGCTGATCGTATCAGAAAAGGGCTTGGGGAAATGCACCAGCATGGAAGAATTTACGCCTCAGATTCGGGGTGGAAAGGGCGTAAAATGCTATAAGATTGCCGACCGAACCGGAAATGTGGTCGGTGTGAAAGCGGTTGATTCTGAAAATGAAATTATGATGATTACGATTGAAGGCATTATCATTCGTATCAAGGTTGAAGGAATCTCCATCTCCAAGCGTATTACCTCAGGTGTCAAGCTGATTGATCTCGATGAAGATATCACGGTGGCCAGCATTGCCAAGGTGAGGGAGGATAAATCCCTCTTAGAAGAAGTAGAAGAGCCTTTACAAGAAGAAGAGCCGAAATAAATAAGTCTTAGAAAAGAGCCGAACTTTGATTCGGTTCTTTTTGTTTGAGGAAAAGATGATTTTTTCCGTCATTTGAAATGGTGATTTGTTTACATAAATCATATAATATATAATCATATGATTCTTTTTATCAAATATATGAGCGCGCGCAGTTGATAAAGGGAAGATATGACACAAAAGATAAAAATGGAAGTGATATTTATGAAATTATATGATGTTGGAAATGCGTTGTTTTATTATCGGGCTTTATACAAATTGTCACAAAATCAGCTTTGTGATGGAATCTGTTCCGTTGCAACCTTGTGTAGAATTGAAGCAGGGGAGCGGGAGGCGGATTGCCTGCTCTATGAGACATTGTTCAGCAGACTTGGCAAAAATATTCAGCAATTTGAATTCGTACTCAATGAAGCAGATTACAGACTGTGCGAGCTTCGGTTTCAAATTGAAAAGTGTATGGAAGAAGGAAATTTCACGGACGGAAAAATTTATTTATCTCAGTACCTGAATCTGATGCCGGATCATCAAGTGGTTCATTGCCAATTTGTTATGTTTTATCAGGCCATGCTGTTAAAATTCTCAGATCATTGTGCAGAAGAGGTGCAAGCTCTTTTAAGACAAGCAATTCATTTGACGAGACCAGATTTTGCAGCTCCATCCACTCAGCTTCAGCTGTTTGGATCAATCGAACGAAGGATTCTCTATGAATTGTTCTTTTATGAAAAATATGATCTCAATGCATTGCAGTCTTTATTTCATTTTATGGAATTGCATGGCGGGCGTGAAGAAAAAGTTTGGAATGTGATCTCTTTTTTTCATCGTCTTGTATTTTGGTTTGAAAAAGAACAGCGATTTCTAGAAATGGTTGAAATTGCAAAAAGAGCCATCGAGATACTTTTCGAAAGCAAGAGCTGTCTTTATCTTGCAGATTTTTATTTTCAGAAGATGAAAGGAGAAGAACGGATTTACCCCCTGGATGGTTGTTCCCAGGTGAGGAGAAAACAGGTGATGGAACAATGCTGCCATATTTTTTATTTATATATGATGGAGGGAAACCAGAGGAAAATGGAACAGATTGAACATTTTTGCAGGGAGAGATTGAAGTGTCAAATTATAAAGCAGGAGAAATGATTCGCCTGACCCGCCTGTCTCTCAAGATGAGTCAGGAAACACTGAGTGAGAATATTTGTTCGGTTCAGACGTTGTCCCGCATTGAAAATGGAAGACATCATGTAAAGAACCATACTTATCAGCAATTAATGGAACGCATGGGAAGATATGGAGGAAAATCCTTCTGTTTTTTTTCTATGGATAATTATAGTCTGTTGGAGATATTAGCGCAGGTAAACGCAGCCTTGTCGCGCAACGCATATCAGGAGTTAAAGAATTACGTGCAGCAGCTGAAGCCTTTTCGAGGAAATCATGTTCTCAATGAGCAGTATATTTGTAAAAATGAACTGATTGCGGATTACCGCCTGGGGAATATTACCAAGGATACTTTTTTAAAAGAGCTACAGGGAGTTGTTGCACTTACTTTACCTGATCATGAGAACTTATTGGAAAGAAAATATCCCTTTCTCTACGAAGAACTCATGATTATGATGAATTTAGCCAGCGCGTATCGGGAAAATGAGAATCATCAAAAGTCTATGTGGATTTTGAGTTTATTGCTGCAGATCTTGGAAACAGGTTATATGGAGCGGCACAAAAGCATCCAGGTTAAGATCACACTGATGAATAATCTGGCTAAGGTTTATGGAGAGATGGAAGACCATCAGGCTGCAGTTCATCTTTCTAAAGAAGCGCTGATAGAAACAAAAAGAGAAAAGCTGGTAAATATGGTGCCGAATCTTTACTTTGAATTGGCCTGGAATATGAAGCAGCAGATAGAAAAAGGTGATAGAAGAGAGGATGAACTGAGCCTGTGTAAGAAATATTTACGACAGGGATATGCCTCTGCCGCAATATCAAAGAAGAGATATTTGCAGAATGCGATCGAACAATATTATCGAAAATGCTTTCATGAAACTATTTATGTATATTCACCGTCAACGGTAGGTGAAGCGATGAAAGACTGATGCTGTTTTGCATATATCATTTGTATTCCCCCTTGAATTCTTTCATTCCAGAGCCTAATTGATAATTCAAATAAACTCTGGAATCATCATACGTTGATTCCAGAAGAAAAACCATACCAAAACTGGAAAAGTTCGATTTTAGTTTATCATTGGCATGAGCTTAAATCAAAAGCGGTGAGTTTTCATAGACATAGGTTGAAAAAGATGGTTCATTCACAGTAATTTGCACTGAAATTAAAAAGAGCTGTGAGAGGCAGAGTGCATGTACTCCGTTTCTCACAGCTTCTTACTGTTAAGAATTCTTCAAATTACCGCATATGGATCAACATTTTACGATTTCGGTTCTTCATCCGTTTGCAGAGATTTCGTCTGCTTCTTTAACCGTTCTGACTTTTCCAGAATAATCTGTTCCCGTTTCTTCTTGTGCCGCTCATGCAGGTGATTCCAGTCATGGTTGGTAACAAAGATACTGTTCCCATCTTCATTCGTCGGAAGGTCAAGGTATTTTTTCATTGCAAACAATACAGCAATGCTGACAATACTGATAAAATCCTCAAAAACGGTTGTGTGCTCAATGATCATATGTCTCGCTACCAGAAAGGTCAAGACCTCCAGTACCGTATTGGCATTGGGATGACACAGCAGCTTTAAAAATTCTATGCCGATTAGTATATTGAAAACATAACCGATAAAAACGAGAAATGAGCCGTGTTCAAAGCGAGTATTGAGAAACTCCGTGAACGGACCCCAAAGAGAAATTGTTGCAATTAAAATCGCAATTAAAACGATCACAGCTGTGATTAATTCCATGATATCACTGGCATCGTAGATCAAGTCACGAATTTTCTTCCATACATTGTTCATATTGATTCCCCCAAATGAAAGCTGAACATGGAACGTACAAATTCTAACAGATTACAGAAAAATCCCCCATAAATCAAATCCGAGCGCTCTGCTTTGAATAACGGCCACGGACGTTACTCTTACAGTTAGCTCTGCTCAGGCACCCTCACGGCACACGAAAGGTTCTGCTTAGTGCTGCTGTATTCCTACCCTGACACGGTTCACAGATTTCCGTTGCGTAAGACCCAAGCTTCAACGCCACTTATAAGAGGCAGCCCCGCAGCCAATTACCCGGGGCAGAGCATCACTCCAACTATAGCGGATTGTTGGTACAGGGCACCGCTAACGCCCCAGCTGCTCGGAGCCTTAAGTATACCTTGTTTTTATGAAAAAGTCAACCTTTCAAAGAATGTTTCTGCTCATTTTTCTTAAAAATACGAAGTTCCCGAAAAAATTCTGACAACATATGCGAGCATTCGTCCTCCAGTACCCCCTTTTTTAATTCTGCCTGATGGTTGAATGCAGACATTTGCAGCAGGTTGAGAACAGAGCCGGCGCATCCTGCCTTGGGGTTCATACTTCCAATCACGACTTTGCTGACGCGGGCCTGAATGATGGCGCCTGCACACATTTGACAGGGTTCTAATGTAATGTAGATCGTACACCCTTCCAGCCGCCAATCCCCTAGCTTTTTACTGGCTCGTTTGATGGCGATTAATTCTGCGTGAGCCAATGTGTTTTTGTCTGTATTTCTCCGGTTGTATCCCCTGGCAAGGATCTTGCCCTCGTATACGATCACGCAGCCGATGGGTACTTCCCGCAGCGCATAAGCTTTTTTTGCCTGGCGAATTGCTTCTTTCATATATTGCTCATCTTGATCCATAGAACCGTTCCTTTCGTTGGTTATATTATCAGTATAACAAAGAAAAGAAAAAACGTCGATTATTTTGGAACAAATTATTTTGGTATATTTGGATAGGAAATGGTATAATATGAAAATGATACCGCGCCGAGTGAAGCGGGTGTGTATTTCCGCAAAAGGGGTCTGAAACACTTGCGGATAAATTATGGTAAAGACTGTCAGAAAAAGAAATAATCCTGTACTGTGTACGGCGCAAAAGGAGAATCAGACAATGAATATACAGGGATTTCAAAAAACAACGCTGTTGGATTATCCAAAGCATGTGGCGGCTACGATATTTATGGGCGGATGTAATTTTCAATGTCCGTTTTGTCACAACAAAGATTTGGTTCTCTTTCCGCAGCAGAATTCGCCAATGGATTATGAGGAGATTCTCTCTTATCTGAAAAAAAGAAAAAATATATTGGATGGGGTCTGTATCACGGGCGGAGAACCCTCGCTGCAAGAGCATTTACTGCCATTTCTTGCTTCGATCAAGGAATTGGGTTTGTCAGTCAAATTGGATACCAACGGATATCGTCCAGAGATCTTGAAAAGATTATGCAGAGAGCGGGTCGTTGATTATGTGGCGATGGATTTAAAAGGAATACCAGAAAAATATCCAGAGATTTGTGGGCTCTCAAAGATGGATTTATCGCGGATTTGTGCTTCTGTTTCATTTTTGCTGGAAGGAACGGTGCAGTATGAATTCCGCACCACGGTAATGCGCGAATTCCATCGGGAGGAGGATTTCAGATTGATTGGAGCGTGGATTTTGGGCGCGGATTCTTATTATCTGCAGAGTTATCAATTATCACCGCAGGTCATTTCTCCTGTTTTTTCTGCATATACTTTAGAAGAGATGACAAGCTTTGAAAAAATTTTACAGCCGTATGTTTCTCATGTAGAAATTCGCGGTTCTTAAATCGAAGCTGAAAGTGCTGCAGATTTGGATTAGATTCAGTAAAAATGAGGTGAGGGGATGGAACTGTGTTATGAGACAGACCGTTTAATGTTAAGGCTGTTACACGAAGGGGCTGCACCCGAAGTTTTAAATTTTTATCAGAAAAATCGAGCTGTCTTTGAGGATATTGAACCAGATCGGCCAGAAAATTTTTATACCTTGGAGTATCAAACAACCTTGCTGCGCTGTGAATTTCAAATGGCGGTAAAAAGGAATGCACTGCGTTTTTGGATTTTTGAGAAAGAAAATCCAGACCAGGTCATCGGTACGGTATCGTTTCAAAATATCGTTCGTTCTGTTTATCAAAATTGTCATATTGGCTATAAATTTGACGAGCAGTACTGGCATCGGGGATATGCGCTGGAGAGTATCCGTAAAGCGATCGAAGTGATTTTGCCGGAATTTGGATTGCATCGAATTGAAGCGTTTGTACTGCCGGAAAACGAGCCTTCGATTCGTCTTCTGGAGCGACTGGGATTTCAATCAGAGGGGATCTGCCGCAGCTGTATTTACCTTCATTCCAGCTGGACAGATCACCTGCGCTATAGCTTTATAAATCCATAAAACGATACCAATAGCCAAATTGCCCTGTTTTTTGTGTACATTTTTTTTCGCTTTTGTATTCTGGAAATCCAAAGATGGCGGCCATAACCTTTTCCTGGCTTTGAAATACGCCGGGAATGCCAATGAACCACTCCGTTTTTTCCGCTTTTTTCATGCAGCCAAAGATTAAATAGCGATAATTAAAGAATCCATGCAGAAGAAAGCTGTTGTTGCCGAGATACCAGAAGCGTTTTGGTAAAAGGCGCAGATCCTTTAACTCCATGCGGATGCACAAGATTTCTTCTTCACCTTCAAAAGGCGTTAAAACCGGGTAATTTTCCAAAATAAACTGCCATTTTTGTTCCCAGGGCTGTTCCTGTTCCGACGAAATTGACTTGAGAACCTTTGGAGAGGTTGGATCTGTCATCATGGGTTTCAACATTTTCTGAGCAGCAGCTTCGGTGGCTTTCAGTGCCGGGTTTTTCGCTGGCTGAAAGGGAACGGTCTTTGCATTTTCTAAGGGATGATTTTGCAATCCTTGCTCTGAGCGGCTGTTTTGCTGGCCGCCGCTATGCTGGTTGTTTTGCTGGCCGCCGCTAAGATGGTTGCTTTGCTGGCCGCCGTTAAGGTGAGTGTTATGCTGCCCCTGTTCTCCATGGTTGTTCGGTTGGGGGGGTTCTGCTCTTTCACTTTGTTGTCTCTGATTTAAACTGCCGTTAGGCAATCCTTGTTCTGAAGCCTGGTGATTCTGGTTGTTTTCACCAGATTTGGGAATGAAAGTCTGCTGTTGTGTCTCTGGATTTTCGGATGATTGATTTAAGGATTTCTGTTCTTCGGAATGATCCAATTGCTCAGCCTGTTTTTGTTCTGGTGGGGCAGCAGGGAGAAAGAATTGTTCTCTTACAATCTCCTGATCGTCCCATTGGCTTGCAAACATCAATTTTTCATTAATGAAAATCAAAAAACCTTTAACCTGTTCTAAAGGATGACCGCTTTGGCAGATATTCTCGCCGTCAACAAGGTAACGTCCGTCGCCGACCCCATTTTTGAGCTGCAGCTTGCCAACGGAAATGCCCTCCATGCCATTCTCCTTGCGCACAAACAGATAGACAGGGCAGGAGATTCCCGTATAGCCGGTTCCTCTTATATGTATTTCAATTTTGCATTTTCCGTTCCGGTTTTCAATTTTCGCAAAACCAATATTGCGGATTTTGTTGTTTTCTTCATAGAGATTGATATAAGTAACGAACCGTTGAAATTCTGACATAATGACTCCTTAAGATACTTTTTATATCATATGATGGATTTTCTGATTTAGAACTTTTCTGTTGACAAAAGAAAAAATTTGTATTATTATCAATAATAATTACTATTATTGATTGGAGGTATCCTATGATAAAGCGCAGCCGTCAGAGGGAATGCATTAAGAGGTTTCTGATGCAGCGCTGTGACCACCCGACAGCCGAGACTGTTTACCTGGGAATTAAAGAAGAATTTCCGAATATCAGCCTTGGCACGGTGTACCGCAACCTTTCCCTGCTGGCAGAAATAGGTGAGATTCTTAAGATATCTACCGGCAAAGGAGCAGACCGTTTTGACGCGAATATTCAGCCGCATTATCATTTCTTCTGTAAGGAGTGCGGCAATGTTCTGGATTTGGAAATGGAGAGCATCGAACATATTAATGTAATTGCCGATCATAAGTTTGAAGGCGAAATAGAAGGCAGTATTACCCATTTTTTTGGCAAATGTCCAGAGTGCTTAAGAAAAGAAAATGAAATTTTTTAAAAAAGTAGTTGACAAACGATTCTTGATATGATATCTTAATTTCAGTAATTATTACTGACTTTAAACTATATTATATAACCGAAAGGAAGAACAATTATGAAAAAATTTGTATGTACTGTATGTGGCTATGTTCATGAAGGAGATGCTGCACCGGAAGCATGTCCGATCTGTAAGGCTCCGGCTGAAAAGTTCAAAGAGCAGGTTGGTGAGAAATCATGGGCAGCAGAGCATGTAGTAGGCGTAGCCCAGGGCGTTAGCGAAGATATCATTAAAGATCTGAGAGCGAATTTTGAAGGCGAGTGCTCAGAGGTTGGTATGTATCTGGCGATGGCTAGAGTGGCTCATAGAGAAGGATATCCTGAGATTGGTTTGTACTGGGAGAAGGCTGCCTGGGAAGAGGCTGAGCATGCTGCAAAGTTTGCCGAGCTGTTGGGTGAGGTTGTTACAGACAGCACCAAGAAGAACCTGGAGATGAGAGTAGACGCTGAGAATGGCGCTACCGCAGGCAAATTTGATCTTGCAAAGCGTGCAAAGGCTGCGAACCTGGATGCAATCCATGATACCGTGCATGAGATGGCTCGCGATGAAGCAAGACATGGCAAGGCATTTGAAGGTCTGTTAAAGAGATACTTCGGTTAAGAAGAAAAGTTGTAAAACTAATCGTTTTGAGAATTTAGGGGTATGTTAGAGCAATCTGACATACCCTTATTTTTATAAAAAATTTGGTGCTTGGAGTGTAATTATTTCTTTGCTGGAAATCTTATTCAGCTTTTTAACTGCAATTCCAAATCCTGTTTCATAATATAAGCAGGATTGTTCATGAATGATAATAGAAATCTTAAGTGAATTTATATTTAATAAATTCTTTAGACAATATCAATGTAAAATTATTTCTTTGATACGTTGTTTTGTGTAAAATAAAAGAGAGGGCAACCTTACCCTCTCCGTTTCTGATTCATGTCTTACAATACATTATCGCCGCAATCACCAGCCCAATGATAACTATTGGATTTACACTTTCGTACTGACTCCGATACGGTTGTATCAAGATAAGAAATTTCTTATTATCTAACAGTTTAGTGACAACCTAAACTAATACCTATTTCAGCAACAAAGAAAGTACCTTTGGACGCGCACCTTTTTCATATTTGAATTTTAAAGCATGCCTGATAATTTCTGGCAAATAATATCGGTCATTATCTATTTTTAAATAGCCTTCTTGTTTCATAATCTTTTCTTCCGTTTGAGTAAGATTAAACGTATCTGCTGAAAAAGGTAAAACTTTTTTTTCTTCCGATGCATGTTCTAATTTGTCAAAAATCGGCCCCAGTGCTTTAATTTCATCTCTTATTTCGCCAATCTTATCATTAGAACAATCTGAAACTGCCTTTCGGATTTCTGCTGGCATTAAATATCTGTCCTCATACTTTGCTTTCCCTACATGTGTAGTCGCCTTTTCCAAAAATCTGATAATGTCACGTGCCTGTAGCTGTCCGTTAAAATCTGATAGTGCCGCCAAAATCCATCTTGAAGAATAGGCTTCATTAGAAGTTGGTTTTCCCAGCTTAACTCCCCATAATTTATTAAGTGTCTGTTCAATTACTTCTCCTGGTGCTATTTCAATTGGTATATTTTCCTGATAAAAGTCTGCTACTGCTTGACTTGTCAGCCAAGCTGCCAATCTTAATGCTTCCGTATTAGACCATTGCAATTCAACAGCACGGTATAAAGAGTAAAATTGTTCATAATTAATTGTTAATGAATCCCGTGCCATATCTTTTCTTAGAAATATGATAAGACCTATATTATGATAGGCTATTTTCACTTCGTCAACTAAATCCCTACATAATGCTCTGATTGCATTTTTCTCGTTTTCTGACGATATTGTGTGTTCAAAAATCTCTTCTAGACCATCTAGTAAAAATACAATCTTAATATGTTTATATTTTAATTCTTCCTCAAGTTTTTCCAATGACTGATATGTTTTATCAAATGCATTTAAAATAACTTTTTTCCATATTTCTTTCCACTCTAAAATATCATGGTCTTTTCTTACCTGCATTAACAGCATATCTTTACTGTCTACATACACTGAATTACTAATTTGTCCTTTCGTTCCACATTGATTGTAATTTGCTATGGCATTTTTTATAACTTCAGGAAATCCTCCTGCATTTCCTGATGCCAAGAGAGGAACTGTTAGTATACATTCACCATGATTCAGATCTTTTGCCACCAGTTCATTTTTATTCATTCGTTCAACAAATTTTTCCCAATATCGCTCCCTTAATATTTCCCTGTACAAAAACGTTTTTCCAGAGCCTTTTGCACCCATAATTACCGTGTTTGGAATACTATTTTTATATTTTCTAATTAAATTCTGAATTGATTCAGTCATTAATACCTCAAATGTTTCATTTCCTTCTGCTGTTATTTGATTTGCCGCAAATTCATGAATTTTCTTTATTACATTGTTTCTTGATATCTTTAAAATACCTACTTTTGTTTCCTTGGGAACCATATAACTATTTTTGACAATTTCAGAAATATTTTTATAAAAATCTCTACCACTTAAATTTGCCATTATTTTAGACAATGTTTGCAAGTGTACCAATTCACTTGCAAATGGAAGTTCCGTCACTATATCATCCATTATAGAATCATCGTTTTCAATTATGCTTGGATGATAATCGGCAACTAATTCGCTGATTATTTCAGCAGTATCCATTCCATTTTGTACCATAGTTAGTAAAACTTCTGGTATTTTAGAATTTTCATTCAATGGTAGACCTTTACTCAACTGCTGTAAAAGTATCCCTGTTCCTTTTATAGATTGATAAGACGTTGATGTAACGAGATATTTTTTTACCCTAGGATCAAAAAGCAAAGGCGCAGAAAATTCGCTTAATCCTGCCCTCAAGTCAATCAACACCAGATCTGCATTAACTTTCTCTCCTAATTTTGATAAAACTTCCGCTAATATATATTTTTTATTATAACTAACCGCAAGACTTTCAGGGCTTGCGTACATATCAAGTAGTTGTTCCACATATCTATATGTTGGTAAAACAATATGCTCTGCCCTTCCCTTCTCTGTTTCTATTTTAACAATCAACTCCGATACTTTATCTGCAATTAAATTAATAATTTCTTCCACATTATCCTTCTCTTGTGTAACTTCCAAAAGATCCAAAAAGCTAAATGCCGATTCTTCCTGTTTCATGGTAAGCCACGTAATTCCAGGTGCCTCTATATCTGCATCAATGATCAGAAGCTTCTGATCATTCTCTAAATTATTCAACTCAGACCACGCTTTAACAAAAGCCAATAAAGATAATGTTCGTCCTACTCCTCCCTTATATGAATGAAAAGCAACAACAGGGACTCCCGGTAACTCCTTTTCTATTAACTCGCTATAATATGCTGTTTTCTGATACAAAACATTCCTAAAAAGTGGTGTAGCTATGCCATTGTCTTCTTCATCCTCAGTAATTCTAAAAGACACCTCTAAATATTCACCTGATAAATCTAAAAATATCCTTTTGCCATTGTATTTTTTTCCAAAGATCTGCAATAAAATTTTTTCGGCAGATGATTCAGTTTGTCCTTCTTTTAAATGTATAATTACTTCATCAGTATATATTTCAGTATAAGAAATCACTCCCTGCCACTTACCTTTATTTAATAACAGTTCTCTTTCTATGTCTTTCCATGTATATATCATCATTGTCTTCTCATCCCTTCTTTAATCCAACAAGCAATATCATTTAACGAGTCCTCTATCTTTTCTTCCTTGTCTAATTGTTTATCTTTTGTTTTAATACAATATCGGTAAAATTGATGATAATTTTCTGTATCTACAACGTCTTTATGTACAGTTTTCAATTGTATAAATTTAAAATTTCCTTGTTGTCCCAATTCTTTTAATATTTTTTCCAAATTGTGAGATTTCAAAATTTTTATCCTTTTATCATTGGTGTTTTCTAAAATTTTTCGGGGATTTTCTTCGCTCCATTTATCTAATAACTTATATTTTAAGCCGCATTCCACACTATAAATCAATAATAATCTTCTGCTGTTTATATCTGCATTTTCGCCTTTGAGTCGTTTATATGACTGGTAATGCTTTTCGTATCCTTTTCTATAATCTCTCTTATCTGCAATCAGCATTTCTCATATTCCTTTCATTTCTCATCTGTTCCCAATAATCATATCTTCTTCCAAAAAATAAATCAAAAAAGTTTTTGTTCATAATCAACTGGTCAACATTTTTCCCTTTATTTTCGGAGAGTTTCATGATACACTGTATCATTTCAAATAAAAAGTGCAAATTATCATCCTACAAGCTATTGAGATATGGAATTGCTTGTCTTTGCAAAATTGACATGTACAATTAGCACATTTCTTATTTATACGATAATCTTTTACTTAGTATACCCTAAAAAATAATTTCTCTCAATATACTTTTAAAACACTTTTTGCATCTGCTTGAATAACACAAAAGCGGAAGATGTTATATCCTCCGCTTCCGATCCATGAGCTTACAATACACCACCGCTGCCAGCGTACTCACTGCCGTCGCTGCAATCGCCGGCCCAACGATCGCCGTTGGATTTACACTACCGTATTGGCTCCGATAGGCAATGATATTGACCGGAATCAGCTGCAGCGACGAGATATTCAAGATCAGGAATGTGCACATTTCATTACTGGCAATGCCTTGTTTTCGGATCGGGCCTGGAAGCGTTCTGCTTCTCCGGTTCTCTTCCAATTGTTCTAATTCTTCCATTGCCTTTAGCCCCCCTTGTGTCAAGTTAGTGACACGAACTTTGTGAAAAACATCTTGTAATA